>NZ_JBEZFI010000014.1:0-149117 GCF_040649295.1 Micromonospora sp. NPDC048999
GGAACACGCCAGCCCGACCGAGGAGACCCTGCCCAACGCACGGCCTGCTTGACAACCGCCATTGAGACTCGTCCGGTAGGGCGCTCCACCTTGTCCCCGTCCGGGGAGGCTGGACGGTCTGACGACTGCCCGACGAGGAGATCCGCCTGCAAGCGCAGCCGGTGGCCGGTGGTATCAGCGATGCTGGCAATGCTCCATGCAGCCTGGCGGGCGCATGCGGTCATTGGCACACTGTCGCAGTGTCGGTTGCCCAGGAAGCCCGCCGTGCCGGGCATGCCCATCGTTTTCTGATCGCAGTCACGGCAAGCTGGCTCTCCTTGATGGCCTGCAACTACCTGGCATACCCGTTATACGACGCGCTGTCGCTGCTCGCTCTGCTGGTGATAGCCGCATGCTGGCTGTTGGCCGTGGGCGGTTCCGTGGCCGCTCTGGTCGCGCTGCTGCGCCGACGCGCGTACGGCTGGGCTGCCGGCGCCCTAGTCGTCGCCCTTGGGTCCGGGCTGGTCGTGGGGGCCACGAACTGGCAACGCACATACGTCGACAGCCAGTTCCGCCTGCACCGGAGCCAACTGGCTGAGCTGGCCGCAAGCCACCGAGCCGGCACGCTCCCGTCTGATGCCGTCTTGCCATGGCGGCTCAGGTATCTGTCCATCGACGGGCAGGCGCATCGGCGCGATGGCGCGCTGTATCTGCCGGTATGGCAGGACTGGCGAGCCGAGAGCGGAGTCGGTCTCGGGTACTTCCCGACCTCGCCGGGTCCGGACACGTTGATCGCTACCGCTGCCGGCGATAAAGGCCACCCCGTGCGGTATCTCGGAGACGGCTGGTGGTGGATCGCCTAGGTGTGGGCCATCCACGGGCCAGTAACCGTGGTGCCCAGCGGTCATGAGGGGGCACGACCGGCATCCGACTCTGCCGCCTGCCGCAGGCGTTTCGGGCATCGCGGTCGGTTGAGCACGCTCTTCCAAACTGCGGCTACGACCCGGCGCTGGGCCAAAACTCGTCGTCCTCCTCGTCCGGCGACGAAGGGGCGTACTGCCGCGGAGCGCCGTTGCGAATCATCCAGACGCGGAAGAACCAGTCCTCTTGGTCCATCACGAAGAGCTGCGCTGCGTTGGGGTTGTGCCAGGCAAGGGAACCGAAGTGGTCCACAACAGCAGCGAGGTCGGCATGGTTGAGCGCGCCGGCGTACACCTGGCATTCGGGGTTCTTGTGCCCGCCCCACTGACTGTTCGCGTCGGTGATCAGGCGCAGGTAGCCGCAGCCGCCCGGGCTCATGCCTACCTCACGACGGGGGCACTCCTTGTCGAGCCACTCGCTGAACGCCTCGGCGTTCAGGCGGTCCTGCGGGTACACCGACAGCATCACGTTGGCCACCCAGCTCACCACATCCCCCAATCCACGCCGAGACGGTACAGCCACCCGTACAGCCAAGACCACCCGCTGACACCGACGCGACCCGACAACGGCAGACGGGCTTACCAGGGAAGCAGGCACCTGGCCAGGCATCCGCGATCTTCTTCTAATCCCAAGGCCGTCGCCTGGTGGTCGGCGGTCCGCATCGAGTCCGCAAGAGGTTGGCGGACAGCGGACGAGTGGTGTGAGATGTCGAGAGGCGTTTCCGCTGCTAGACGCCCAGGTACCCAGGTCGACGGCGCGGGCAACTTGATCTCATAATCCCTTGGTCACCGTGCCATCCACGTGCCAGTAGCCCATACCCCCGACGGTCACCAGCGGGCACGAACGGTCCCCGCGTCCTGCGGCTGGCCTGCCCCACCAGGTCCTTGTCGGCCGTGATCTTCGACCTTCCAAACTGACGGTGCGGGTTCGATTCCCGTCGCCCGCTCCAACGGTCTCCGGCCCAGTCCAGAGGCTGCGTGCCCCGATTCCGGCACGACAAGTCGGGTACGAGGGCTCGGGTACGGAGAACCGCCGACGGGCCAGCTCCGCCACTGGCGCGTGCTCAGCGGTCCGCCATTCGGGCATCGCCCGCGTTGCTCGACATCACGGCCCACCTCCACCCAACGGCGCGTCTCATTGTCACAGGGCCAGGACCGGCAACGCCCTTACTGGGGCTCGACGCGTCCGACGCCAAGCCACTCGGGTGGCCAGCGAGCGCGTCGGCCGGTAGCCGGCGCGCTCAAGCGTTGCCTACGTACCGCCAGCCACTCGCGGCAGATCAGCGGACGGCGGGGCTGCGTACGATGCGAGGCCGGGCATCCCCTCGTCGGGTGGAGGTAGCGACGGATGTCAGGCCAGCAGGACGGATTCGCCCTCGGCGTCGATCTCGGCACCTCGAACACGGTGGCCGTGCTGCGCTGGCCGGACGGGCGTACCCGGCCGTTGCTCGTGGACGGGCAGCCGATCCTTCCCTCCGGTGTGTACGCCGAGGCCGACGGCCGCCTGCACGTCGGGCGGGACGCCCAGCGGCTCGCGCAGGCCGCCCCGGATCGGTACGAGCCGAACCCCAAGCGCCGGGTCGACGAGCCGCAGGTCGCGCTCGGCGACCGGCGGCACAGCCCGGCGGAGTTGCTGGGCGCGGTCCTGCGCACGGTCGGGGAGGCGGCGGTGGGCGCGGTCGGGTTCCTCCCGCCTGCGGTGGTCACCTGCCCGGCGACCTGGGACGCCGTACGAAGGCAGGTGCTGGCCGACGCGCTCGCGCTGGCCGGCTGGCCGCAGGCGGCCGAGCACACCATGTCCGGTCCCATCCCGCCGGGAACCCGGCTGCTGCGCGAGCCGGTGGCCGCCGCGCGCTACTACACGCAGGTGCTGCGGCGGCCGGTGCCGGTCGGCGACTGTGTGGCGGTCTTCGACTTCGGCGGTGGCACGCTGGACGTGGCGGTGGTCCGCAACGAGGGCGCCGACCCGTGGGGCGACTCCGGCTTCGCCGTGGTCTCCTGCGGCGGCCTGGCCGATCTGGGCGGGCTCGACCTCGACGCCGCCCTGCTGGCGCTGCTCGGCGCGCGGATCGGCGCCGCCCACGCGACGCAGTGGGCGCGGCTGGCCGAGCCGGTGAACGCCACCCAGTGGCGGGACCGGCTCCAGTTTGCCGAGAACGTGCGGGGCGCGAAGGAGATGCTCTCCCGCAGCACGCAGGCGCCGGTGGCCGTGCCGGGCATCGAGGTGGCCGTACCGCTGACCCGGGAGGAGTTGGAGCGGATCGCGACGCCGCTGCTGCGCCGGGCGGTCGCCGAGACGCGGCGGGTGGTCGCCGCCGCCGGGCTGACCCCGGAGCGGCTGGCCGGGCTGTTCCTGGTCGGCGGTTCGTCCCGGATCCCGCTCGTGGCGCGGCTGCTCCACGCCGAGCTGGGGATCGCGCCCACCGTGTTGGAACAGCCGGAGCTGCCGGTGGCCGAGGGCGCGTTGACCGACCTGCCGCTGCACCGGAACCAGCCGGCCGCGGCCCCGCTGCCGCTGGTTCCGGTCGGTGCCGGGCCGGGCGGCACACCGGACGCGGGCGTCGCGGCTGCCCGACCTGCCGGCACACTGCCGCTCGCTCCGGGAACGCCACCCGCCCACGCGGGCCGCATCCCGGCCGGGCCGGCCGGCACGCTGCCACTCGACCCGGGCACGCCGCCCTCCGTCGACCCGGCCATTCCGCAGCAGGCGGGGCCGTGGCCGGGCGTACCCGGATCGGGGGTGCCGGGCGTACCCCGGTCGGGCGTGCCAGGATCGCCGGCTGCGCCGGCCCGCGGCGACCGGCGACGACGGACGCTGTGGATCTCGCTCGCGGCGGTGGCGGCCCTCGCCGGGGTGACCACCGCGGCGGTCCTCTACCTGACCCGCGACCGGCATCCCGAGCTGGACTTCCACCCGCTCGACAAGGGGGTCCGGGTGGCGGCGGGCGAGCAGCGGCCGAGTGACATGTTCACCGCGATCGGGGGCGATCGGGCCTACCTGGCCTACCGGCGCGACGACCGTCGGCTGGCGGTGATCGCCGTGGACGCGACCACCCGCCGGGAGCTGTGGCGCGGGGAGAGCGCCGACCCCGCCGACCGGTGGCGTGGCATTGTCGCGCTGCCCGGCGCGGTGGCGCTCCTCGCGGATGGCTCGGGCAGCGATCCCGGACGGCTGGAGGTGCTCGACGCCACCTCCGGCAAGCCCCAGTGGCAGTACCCGGTGCGCAACGACGACGAAATCTTCGCCGGCGCCGAGGTGGTGGTCCTGGCCGACCGGACCGGCAAGCGGCTGGTCGGCTTCGACCTGCGCGACGGGAAGCAGCGGTGGTCGCGACTCGACCCGACCGACGAGTACGGCAACTCGCGGACCAGTGTGTACGCGGTGACCACCGAGGAGGACCTGGCCGGGCCGGGTTTAGTCGATGGTGCGCCGCGCGACCCGGCTCCGGTCCGGCGGCTCGTGCAGGTCAGCGCCGACCGCTCGGTGCGGGTGATCGACGTCAGCACCGGGAAGGTGCTGGGTCACCAGACCAACGTGGCCAGGCCGACCGACCTGGTCGCCGCCCACGAGGACCGGCTGTACGTGGTGGACGACAAGCTGCTGCTCGCGTACGACCTGGAGAGCCTGAAGCCGACGGTGCTCTACCGGTTCCCGGACGATCGGCGCCGGGCCAAGCGGCTGGTGCCCTGCGGCGAGCACCGGGCCTGCCTGCTGGAGATGGCGAACGTCGATGCGGAGACCGCGACGGTGGTGGCCGCGACCGAGGGGAAGGACGCGCAGCACTGGCCGGCGCCGGGCATGGACCAGTTGGTGCCGGTCGGCGCGCGGGTGCTGGCCGGGCGGACGTACCCGAAGCCGGCGGTCACCCTGTTCGGGCCGGACGGCCGGCGGGTGCTCGACGAGGAGGACGGGGTGGCCGTCCGGGTGAACGCCGGCAACCTGCTGCTCTTCGCGGATCGGCTGAGCAGCGGTGCGGACAACCGCAGCGTGGCCGGCGTGGGCGCGGCTTCCGGCAACGTGGTGCAGTTGGGCGGCCTGAGGGACGTACGCGGCGAATCCTGCTCGTGGAACACCGAGGTGATCGCCTGCGGTGCGGCGAAGGACTTCGTGCTGTACCGCTTCGTCGCCTGATCGCGCCGCGTCCCCTGGTGACGGGTCAGTGGCCGGTCACCCAACTCCAGGCCGCCATGACCCATTCGGTCTGCTGCAGGTAGGCGACGCCCACTCCGACCAGGAAGAGCGCGGTCACCAGGTGCGCGCCGCGGGCGCTGCGGCGTACCCGGCCGAGTTGCCGTTCCCAGACCAGCCGGCCGAGCAGCCGGGCGAGCGCGAAGAGGCCGGCCGACGTGAGCAGGCTGAGCCCGAAGGTGAGCAGTGGGGTGGTGAGGTTGCCCCGGCCGGAGATCGCCCAGATGCCCCAGCAGACGAAGGCGAACAGCGCGCCCGCGGCGCTCCACTCCCCGCCCCGGCGCAGCTGCGCCAGGTGCCAGCTCAGCGGGCGGCGCGGGGCGGGGCCACCGGACCAGTCGGCCGGTTCGGCGGTGGGGAACTGATCGGTCCGGGGCGTACGCGGCTGACCGACGGCGGCCACCCCGCGCCGGAACCCGTCCCGCTGCGGTGGCACCCCGACGCCGGACTGCGGCGGCACCTCCACGGTGCGCTCCGCCCACGGCTGTGTCTGGTCCGCCATCTGCTGCCTCCCCCTCGACCGACGCCGGGCACGGTACCGAGGGTAGCGAGCCGGCAAATGGGTAGCCGACCCCGAAGGCGATGGGTTACACACATCCGATGATCGACGCACTGGTGCCCCGGGCCGAGGACTTCGACGAGATCTCCGCACTGCTGGCGCTCGCCTTCGCGGGCGACCTCGATCCCGAGCTGTTGGAGGTCGACCGCGCCGTCTTCGAGCCGGAACGCTGCCTGCTGGTCCGCGACGGCGGGACCGCCGTGGCGCACGCCGGCGCGTACACCCGCGAGCTGACCGTGCCGGGCGCCGCCGTGCCCGCCGCGCACGTGACGATGGTCGGGGTCGCCCCCACCCACCGCCGCCGGGGCCTGCTCACCGGGCTGATGCGCCGGCAGCTGCGCGAGGTCCGCGACGCCGGCCGCGAACCGGTCGCGGTGCTCTGGGCCAGCGAGGGCCGGATCTACCCCCGGTTCGGCTACGGCCTGGCCGCGCAGCGGCTCACCCTGAGCTGCGACACCACCGAGCTGCGGCTGCCGGAACCGGCGTCCGCCGAGGGCACGCTCCGCCTGGACCGTCCGGCCGCGCACCAGGCCGAGCTGGCCCGGTTGTACGACCGGGTCCGCGCCGACCGTCCCGGCTGGTCCAGCCGGGACGAGCGCTGGTGGGCGTACGTGCTCGCCGACATCAAGGCCCGGCGGGGCGGCGCGACCGAGCGCCGGGTGCTGCTGCACGAGGGACCCGCCGGCCTCGACGGGTACGCGCTCTATCGAACGAAGGAGGAGTGGGGTCCGGGCGGCCCGCGCGGCGAGGTCCGGGTCGCCGAGGTGGTCGCGGCGAACCCGGACGCGTACCTCGCGTTGTGGCGGCTGCTGCTGTCGATCGACCTGACCCGGCGGCTGTCGTTCGGCCGGGCCGCCGTGGACGAGCCGCTGCTGTGGCTGGTGAACGAGCCGCGACAGCTCGGCGCTCACCTCGACGACGCCCTCTGGGTACGCCTCGTGGACGTCCCGGCCGCGCTGGCCGCCCGCCGGTACGCCACCGACGTCGACGTGGTCGTCGAGGTCACCGACGAACTGCTGCCGGAGAACACCGGCCGGTGGCGGCTGGTCGGCGGGCCGGCCGGGGCCGAGTGCACCGCCACCTCGGCGCCGGCCGGGCTCGCCTGCGACGTACGCGCCCTCGGCGAGCTCTACCTCGGCGGGGCCGGGCTGGGGGCGCTCGCCGCCGCCGGTCGGATCCGGGAACTCGTACCGGGGACGGTGGCCGCGGCCGGCCCGGCCCTCGGCTGGCACCGCGCCCCGGCCCCGATGGAGGTCTTCTGACGCCGGCCGGCCGGGCTCACCCCGGTGCCGGCCGGTCGCTCGGCCGTCGGGGCGGTACGGTCGAGCGATGGGTGATGCGGAGCGACGGCGGCGCCGGTTGCGGCACCACGGTGACGCCGGGCCGCCCGGCGACGAAGGCGCCTCCGGGCGGGCCGGCAGGCACGAGCCCGTCGGTGCCTTCGCGGAGGGGCCGACCGCGAGCACGCCAGCGGTGCACGACGACGACGGTTCCAGGTCGCGGCGTGGCGTCAGACGCGCCGAGCCGGAGTCGACAGAGCCCCGGGCACGCCGTACCGGGGCCGCCGAGGAGGGCGAGCGTGGGCTGCGCGGCCTGGTCGGTTCGGGCTCCTCGCAGGTGAGCGTGACCGCCGCGCTGCGGGCTCGGGACGCCGCCCGGCCGACCGACGCGGACCTGGCCGAGGCCGAGGCCCGCGTCGCGATCGTGCGCCGCAACTGGGTGCCCCGCGAGGAGTTGCCCCGCACCGGCCGATGACCGCCACCGGGCAGGCCCGGTGGGCGAGGGTGGCGTCAGGCGGGCAGGTCGGGCAGCTGACGGGTCTGCTCGTACGCGGCCACCTGGTCGATCCGGCGGGAGTGCCGGGGGTTGCCCGAGAAGGGCGTGGTCAAAAACGCCTCGACCAGGGCGGTCGCCTCGTCCAGGGTGTGCTGCCGGGCACCAACGGCGATGATGTTGGCGTCGTTGTGCTCCCGCGCCAGCTGAGCGGTGTCGATGTTCCAGGCGAGCGCCGCACGCACGCCGGCGATCTTGTTGGCCGCGATCTGCTCGCCGTTGCCGGAGCCGCCGATGACCACTCCGAGGCTGCCTGGGTCGTTGACCACCCGGTCGCCGGTGTGCAGGCAGAACGCCGGGTAGTCGTCGTCCGGGTCGTAGGCGTGCGGACCGACGTCGACCACCTCGTACCCCTGCTTGGCCAGGTGGTTGGCCAGGTGCCCCTTCAGCTCGAAACCGGCGTGATCAGATCCCAGGTAGACGCGCATACCGCGCAGTCTGTCAGGCCGGCCTCGGTGCCGGCGCGCGGGCGGCGGCACCGAGGCGGATTGTCACAGTGTCACCGGGTCAGCTCGGCGACGACCAGGCCGCCCCGCGCCTTGGGGGTGAACCAGGTGCTCTTGCGCGGCATCTTCTCCCGGGCCAGGTTGACCGCGACGAAGTCGTCCACGGTCACCGGGGCGATGAGGATCGCCAGTTCGGCCCGCCCGGCGTCGACCTCGCCGGTGAGCCAGCTCGCCGGGTAGTCGCCACCCACGTAGGTGATCCGCTTGTCGCCCGGGTCGAGGCCGAGCGCGTCGCGCAGCAGCAGCCGTTCGACGAGCGCGTGGTCCAGGTTCTCCAGCCGGCCGCCGTTGACGTGCGGCAGGGTGACCGCGTACCCCTGACCGGCGACGTGGAGGTGGACGGTGCCGCCGGTCGCCGGGACCTCGACCGGCCCTTCGACGGGGGTGACCTGCGCGCCGACGGCACGGAGCCGGTCGAGCAGCTCCGCCGGGGTGGTGGTCAGCTCGCCGACCAGCCGGTTGTAGGGCTGGATGGCGACCGAGGCCGGCGTGGTGATCACCGAGAGGAAGCGGGGCAGGCCGCCGGTCTGCGCGGCCAGGCTGCGGTGGTTGCCGTCCGCGACCACCAGCTCGCCGCCGCCCGCGAGGGCGGTCACCTCGTCCTGCTCGGGGCCCGGGCCGAGCAGCCAGATGGCGTGCGTCCGGCCGGCCTGGTCGACGTCGGTGGCGGCGGGTGCGCCGGCCGACTCGGTCGCCGCCGCGAGCGCCGCGTGCAGCTCGTCGCCGCGCCCGGTCTGGAGCAGCAATACGGGTGAGAGCAGGTGACCCAGCGCCTCGGCCAGGGCGACCCGCTCCCGCACCTTGGCGATGAAGACGTCCTCGTTGCGGATCACCAGGCCGGGCTCGTCGGCCCGGGTCGAGATCTGATCGGTGTCGACCATGGCGAAGAGGCCGCAGGCGGTTTCCTCCCCCGGCGCGCTGATCCGGTAGAGCACCACGACCTGCTCGGCCGGGGTGTAGCTGCCGTCCGCCTTGGCCTCGGCAAGCCGGGCCACCGCGTCGGGCAGCGCGTCAAGGAAGGACTTGCCGAGGCTGTCCGGTGCCCGGTGGGGCATCTCGATGCCCAGGGCACTGTGCGGGTTTGCCGCGACGATCGCGGTGATCTCCGCGTCGTCGGCGAACTCGTCGTAGTTCTGCGCGCCGGTGCCGCCAGTGGTGATCCAGGCCCGGGCGATCGGATGCACGACCGTCATGTTCGCTGACGCTACCCGCGCCGCCCACCCGCCAGCGCCGGACCCTCGCCGCTTCCACCTTATGAAAGGAGGGGCCCCTTCTTAACGCATTCGGTAGAGCAGGGGGCCCCGCTTAACAACCGGGTGAGGCGCTGCGCCCGGCGGTGGCGCTGCGGTGCCGGCCGGCGGCTGCCCGGCTGCCCGGTGCCGGGGTGGCCGGCCGGGCCACGGTGGACGCGGTGAGGCGTACGGTGGTCGCCCCCGGCGCCGGACGGCTGCCTGCGGCGCCGGACGGGCCGGTGCCGGTGGTCCGGGGCGGTAGGGCCGCGTCGGCGGGCGGGGTCAGCCGGGAGGTGGCCACCACCCGGGCCACCCCGACCACGATCGGCGGGGCGAGCAGGTCGACCATCTCCGCCGGCAGGGACGGTCGAACTGCGGGCCAGTCGCCGTCCGCCACGGACCAGTACGCCGCGCCGGAGTCATCGGTCGCCGTCTGCGGCGCCTCGTCGGGCATGAGGCGGTGCTTACTCATGGGATTGCCTCCAGGAGCTGCCGGGGTGCGGCCCGCACGGGCCGCCGGCTGGGACACCCGGTGAAACGAACCCCGCGCCGACCGGGTGACGCCGGCGGCACGGGGTTCGCGCCGTTAAGAAGGAGCCCCTGCTCCACCGGAGGCGTCAAGAAGGGGCCCTCCTTGCAAACTCAGTCGAAGACGGGGCCTAGTTCGCGGCTGCGCTTCAGCTCGTAGAAGCCGGGGGTGCCGGCGACCAGCAGGACGCCGTCCCACAGCCTGCCGGCGGCCTCGCCCTTGGGTGCCGGGGTGATCACCGGACCGAAGAAGGCGACCTTGTCGCCGTCCGGGCCGGGGGCGTGGATCACCGGGGTACCGACGTCGGTGCCGACCGGCCGCATGCCGGCCTCGTGGCTGACCCGCAGCGCGTCGTCGTACGCGGTGGATTCGGCGGCTTCGGCGAGCACCGGATCCAACCCGACGTCGGTGAGCGCCCCCACCAGCATCTCCCGGTCGAGCGGCTCCTTACCGAGGTGGATCCGGGTGCCCATGGCGGTGTAGAGCTTCGCCAGCGCCGCCGCGCCGTGCGCCTGCTCGACGGCGATGCAGACGCGGACCGGACCCCAGCCCTTCCGCATCAGGTCCTGGTACTTCTCGGGCAGGTCCCGGCCCTCGTTGAGCACGGAAAGGCTCATCACGTGGAAGCGGATGTCCATCTCTCGGACCTTCTCGACCTCCAGTAGCCAGCGGGAGGTGATCCACGCCCAGGGGCACAGCGGATCGAACCACATGTCCACGGCGGCACGTTCGGTCATGGTGAAATCCCTTCACGACTCTGCGCGCCGGATCTCCGGCGCCGTTTCCTCGATCCTCACCCCGACCGGCATCGACCGGCGCCGGAATGAGAGCGTGACCTCGGCCACCGAAGGGTGTCGGTGCATGGAAGACTCGGGTTCGTGCCGGCCGTCACGAGCGGGCCGGCGAGGCCGGTGCCGCAGGCGCGGCGATGAAGAGTGGGATGGAGACGACAGTGCCGGGAGTGCGCAACCTGACTCAGGTCGAGGCCACCGAGCGGGCCCGCCTGCTCGACGTGACCGGGTACGACATCAACCTTGACCTGTCCACCGCCGTGCAGGCCACCGGCCGCACATTCCGCTCGGTGACCGAGGTCCGGTTCCGGTGCGCCGAGCCCGGCGCGACCACCTTCATCGAGGCGGCGGCGGAGTCGGTGCGATCCGCGACGCTCAACGGGACGCCCGTCGACATCTCCGGCTGGTCGGCCGAGAAGGGCCTTACCCTGTCCGGCCTGGCGGCCGAGAACGTCCTCGTGGTGGACGCCGACTTCGCGTACTCGAACAGCGGCCAGGGGCTGCACCGCACGGTGGACCCGGTCGACGGCGAGACCTATCTCTACAGCCAGTTCGAGACGGCCGACGCGCAGCGGGTCTTCGCCTGCTTCGACCAGCCGGACCTGAAGAGCGTCTACACCTGGCACGCGACCGTCCCCGACCACTGGCGGGTCATCTCCAACATGCCGGTGGAGCGGGAGGAGCCGGCCGGCGAGGCGCTCAAGACCGTCCACTTCGCCGAGTCGGCGCGGATGAGCACCTACATCACCGCGCTGTGCGCCGGCCCGTACCACGAGGTGCGGGACAGCCACGACGGCATCGACCTGGGTGCCTTCTGCCGGGCGTCGATGGCACAGTACCTCGACTCGGACGACCTCTTCCTGATCACCAAGCAGGGCTTCGACTTCTTCCACGAGAAGTTCGGCGTCCGCTACCCGCTGCCCAAGTACGACCAGCTCTGGGTGCCGGACTTCAACGCCGGCGCGATGGAGAACTTCGGCTGCGTCACCCACGCCGAGTCGCACTACATCTTCCGGTCGCAGGTCACCGACTTCGAGTACGAGCAGCGCGCCAACACGATCCTGCACGAGATGGCGCACATGTGGTTCGGTGACCTGGTCACCATGCGCTGGTGGAACGACCTGTGGTTGAACGAGTCGTTCGCCGAGTGGGCCAGCCACTGGTGCAACACCCACGCCACCCGGTTCACCGAGGCGTGGACCACGTTCCTGTCGATCCGGAAGAACTGGGGCTACCGGCAGGACCAGCTCTCCTCCACCCACCCGGTCTACTGTGAGATGCCGGACCTGGAGGCGGTCGAGGTCAACTTCGACGGCATCACCTACGCCAAGGGCGCCAGCGTACTCAAGCAGCTCGTCGCGTACGTGGGCGAGGAGCCGTTCCTGGCCGGCCTGCGGGCATACTTCGCCAAGCACGCCTGGGGCAACGCCACCTTCGACGACCTGCTGTCGGAGCTGGAGGCGGCCTCCGGGCGGGAGCTGCGCAAGTTCGCCGCCCAGTGGCTGGAGACCGCGCAGGTCAACACGCTGCGTCCCGAGGTCACCATCGGGGCCGACGGCGCGTACGAGCAGGTGCTGGTCCGCCAGGAGGCGCCGGCCGGGCACCCGACGCTGCGTACCCACCGGATCGGCGTGGGCCTCTACGACCTGACCGACGGCCGGCTGGTCCGCCGGGAACGGGTCGAGGTGGACGTGACCGGCGAGGCGACCGAGCTGTCCGCGCTGCGCGGCAAGCCCGCCGCCGACGTGCTGCTGCTCAACGACGACGACCTCACGTACACCAAGCTGCGGCTGGACGAGCAGTCCATGGCGACCGTGGTGCAGCACATCGCCGGTTTCGAGTCGTCGCTGGCCCGGGCGTTGTGCTGGACCGCGGCCTGGGACATGACCCGGGACGCCGAGCTGTCGGCTCGGGACTATGTGGCGCTGGTGCTGGCCGGGCTGCCCGCGGAGACCGACATCAACCTGGTCACCGCCACCCTGCGCCAGGCGACCACCGCGCTCACCTTCTATGTCGACCCGGCGTGGGCGCCGACCGGCTGGGCCGAGCTGGCCCGCACCGCCAGGACGGCCCTCGCGGCGGCCGAGCCGGGCAGCGGCTTCCAGCTCGCCTGGGCCCGGGCGTACGCGTCGGCGGCCCGTTCCGACGAGGACCTGGCGGTCCTGCGCGGCTGGCTGGAGGGCGTCGAGGTGCCGGCCGGGCTGACCGTGGACACCGAGCTGCGCTGGACGGTCCTCCAGTCGCTGGCGGCCAACGGCGCCGCCGGGGCGGCCGAGGTGGACGCCGAGCTGGCCCGGGACCGCACCGCCAGCGGCGAGCGGGAGGCCGCGTACGCGTACACGCTGGTGCCGACGGCGGAGAACAAGGCGGCGGTCTGGGCGCAGCTCACCGGCGCGGAGGCGCTGCCGAACTGGCGCAACCGGGCGCTGCTGCAGGGGTTCACCCACCCGGCCCAGGTCGAGCTGGTGGCAACGTATCGGGAGAAGTACTTCGCCACGGTGGACCAGGTCTGGGCGAGCCGGGACAGCGAGCCGGCCCAGGAGTTCGCCCAGCTCGCCTACCCGGCGTACCTGGTCGACGAGGACACGGTGGCGGCCACCGACGCGTGGCTGGCGCAGGAGGGCCACCCGGCGCCGCTGCGCCGCTTGGTCGCCGAAGGCCGCGACGGCGTGACCCGCGCGCTGAAGGCCCGCGCCCGGGACGCCCGCACCGCCTGACCAGGGTCTGCGCCTGTTCAAGATCCGCGCAACTTCACCGAGGATGCTGCCTCGTCTCGCTGGGAGACAGCAGGATCCCCGAAGTTGCGCGGATCTTGCGGGCGAGGGGGAGGCTGAACAACGAGAAGCCCGCCCCGCGTAGTGCGCGGGGCGGGCTTCGTCGTACGGGAGAGGGCTCAGCCCTTGCCGGCGTGGGTGGCGAGCTGGTCGAGGCCCTGGATGATGCCACCGGCCAGGTCGCCGCCGCCGAAGGACGCCACCATGGAGAGCGCGGCGAGCTTGGCGTACGTGTCAGGAATGCGCTTGCGGGCGTACTTGCCGGTGACGATCTCCAGCTGCCGTTGGTTGGGCGACACCGCGATCAGCACGGACTTGTCCGGCTCGGCGAGCTGGCGGTGCAGCCGCTCGGTGTACGTCCGGATCGACTCGTCCTCGTCGAAATGGCCCACGTAGACCGAGAAGACCAGGCCGGTGCCCTGGTCGGCCAGGCGGAGCGCCTCGTCGATGCGGAGCAGCTGACGGGTCGAGAACGGCCCGTCCAGGACCTGGGGCGGGACTGCCGTACCCGTCTCGGCCTGCTTCTCACCAACGGTCACTTGCGCCTCCGGTTCCACCGGCCGGCGCTTCGCGGCCGGCCTGCTGCTGCTTGCGGCTGGTCAGCGCCGGCGCCTGCGCCCCGGCGGCCAGCGCGGTGCCGGCCGAGTCGGCCAGCTGCTCCGGACGGCCCAGGAACCAGACCGGAGTGAAATTGAAGGGTCGGCCCGGCCGGTAGCGCTTGTCGCCGCCACCGCCCTTGCGGCCACCGATGGCTGCCAGCCCGGCGATCACCAGCACCGCAGCCGCCGGGACGCCGACGAAGTACAGCAACGTGTCGGTAACAGACAATCCCAACGCCCCCAGGCGGAAAAGAGAGACCAGGAATGTTCGGGTCGGGTGGACGATCATGACGACGAGCGCCCGACTCAGCTTGTGCTGTTCACGTTAGCGGAGTCGGCCGCCCGCCAGATTGCGGGGTGCTGATCCCATCCGCCACAGCTGTGCTCCAGTTGCGCGGCAGTGGCCATCAATGTCCCGTCGTTGCCGTACCGGCCGGTGAGCAGCACCCCGACCGGCAGGCCGTCCCCCGTCCGACCAACCGGGAGCGAAACGGATGGATCGCCGGTCACGTTAAAAATGGCGCAGTACGGCGAAAAGCGACGCTGCCGGTCGAAGTCCTCGGCGGGTTCGAGCGCGGCGAACGCGCCCACCGACGCCTGCGGCGCGGCGAGGGTCGGGCAGAGCAGCAGGTCACAGCCGGCGGTGCGGTGCACGCCGCGGCGTACCTGGGCCTGGAGCTCGCCGAGGGCGGCCATCAGCTGGCCGGCGCCGACGGCCGCGGCCCGTGCCCGCAGGAACCGGGTGAGCGGCAGCAGCGCGTTCTCCCGCCCGGGCGGCACCGGGCTGAGCGCCAGCACGTACCAGATGGTCTCGAAGAGCGGCCACGCCTCGGGGCCGAGCGGCGCGGGCACGTCGACCACCTCGTGGCCGGCGGCGGTGAGCAGCATGGCGGCCCGGTCGACGGCGGCCACGCAGTCGGGGTGCACCGGCTCGTCGGCGAGCATCGGGGTGGTGAAACGGCCGATCCGCAGTCGGCCGGGAGCGGTGGCGCGGGCGGCGCCCAGGTAGCCGCCGGCGGGCGCGACCGGCGGCAGGTACGGCTCGCCGGGCACCGGCCGGGCCAGCACGTCGAGCAGCGCGGCCACGTCGCTGACGGTCCGCCCGAGGGGGCCGTTGGTGGGCAGCCCGAACGCGCCGAAGCCGAGCGGTCCGCCGGAGACGAGCCCCCGGCTGGGCTTGTAGCCGACCAGGCCGCAGAGCGAGGCCGGGATGCGCAGCGAGCCGCCGCCGTCGGAACCCTGCGCCACCGGCACCAGCCCGGCCGCCACGGCAGCCGCCGCGCCACCGCTGGAGCCACCCGCGGTGTACGCGAGGCCCCACGGGTTACGGGCGGGCGGCGCGACGAGGCCCTCGGAGTAGAGCGAACAGCCCAGCTCGGAGGTGGTGGTCTTGCCGAGGCTGATCAGCCCGGCGGCGGCCATGAACCGGACCACGTCGGCGTCCACCGGGGGCACGAATTCGGCGAAGGCGGCCGAGCCGAAGGTGGTGCGCACCCCAGCGGTCAGCGTCAGGTCCTTGATGGCGGTCGGTACGCCGTGCAGCGGCCCCCGCTCGTCCACGGGCACCGCGTCGGCGGCCCGGGCGGCTGCCCGCGCCCGCTCCGGGGTGACGGTGACGAACGCACCGACGGTGTCGCCGAGCGTGTCCACCCGGCGCAGGTGGTGCTCGACCAGTTCCACGCTGGACAGCTCGCCCCGGCGGATCGCGGCGGCCTGTTCCAGCGCGGTCAGGTCGTGCGGCTCGCCCATACCCCCATCCTGCCGTGCCGGGCCGCCGTGCGCGCGGCCCGACACGACCGTCAGCCCCGGCCGAGGAAGCGCAGGGCGTTGCGGGAGAGGAGCTTGTCGCGCTGGTCGGCGGTGAGGAAATCGGCCTTGCGGACCACCTGCCCGACCGGCCGCTCCCCCAACGGGTACGGGTAGTCACTGCCGAGCAGCACCCGGTCCTCGCCCATGGTGTCGACCAGCAGCCGCAGCGCGGCCGGTTCGAAGACCACCGAGTCGACGCAAAAACGGTCGACGTAGGAACTGGGCGGGGCGGTGGAGGCGCCGCGTACCAGGTCGCCGCGGCGGTGCCAGGCGTTGTCGGCGCGGCCCAGCCAGAACGGGAAGCTGCCGCCGCCGTGCGCGAAGCAGATCCGCAGCGTCTCCGGCACCTGGTCGAAGACGCCGCCGAGGATGAGCGCCAGCACCGACAGGTGGGTCTCGGCCGGCATCCCGGTCAGCCAGCGGGCCATCCAGCGGTCCAGTCGCGGCCCGCCCGGCATGTCCCACGGGTGCACGAAGACCGGCGCGCCCACCTGCGCGCAGTGGGTCAGGAACTGCACGACGCCGGCGTCGTCGAGGTCGCGGTCGCCGACGTGGTTGCCGATCTCCACCCCGGCGTGGCCGGCCGCGAGGCAGCGGTCGAGCTCGGCGCAGGCCAGGTCCGCATCCTGCAACGGCACCTGGCAGAACGGCACCAGCCGGTCGCCGCCGGCGGCGGTGACCTCCAGGGTGAGGTCGTTGAAGATCCGGGCCACCCTGACCGCCTGCTCGGCCGGGCGGTCGTAGCTGAAGAAGACCGGGGTGGGCGACACGACCTGCACGTCGACACCGTCGGCGGCCATGTCAGCCAGCCGGGTCTCCGCGTCCCAGCACTGCGCGCCGATCGGCCGGAACTCCGTCTCCCCCACCATGATCATGGCCGCGCGCTCGGAATCGACCCGCAGCCAGGGCCAGCCGGACCCACCGCACGCCGCGGCGAGGTCCGGCCACCCCTTCGGTACGACGTGCGTGTGCACGTCCACGACAGGTGACACCGTCAGCCCTTGCCCGGGTGCAGCGCGCCGCAGTTGGTGCAGGTCCGGGCCTTCTCGTCGGCATAGAACGCCTGGAAGACCGGGGGCAGGTCGGCGGCGATGTCCCGGACCTGGAGCTCCACCTCGTGCACCTGGTGGCTGCACTCAAGGCAGTACCACTGGAACTTCTCCAGCGTGCCCTCCTCGCGTACCCGCTCGATCACCATGCCGATCGAGCCGGCCTCCGGCCGCTGCGGGGAGTGCGGGGTGTTGCGCGGCAGCATCCACATCTGCCCCTCGCGGATGTGCACCGTACGTGGGCCCTCCGGGAGCATCAGGTTGACGTGCATGTTGCCCTTGACCTGGTAGAAGAACTCCTCGTACGGGTCGACGTGGAAGTCGGTCCGCTGGTTGGGGCCGCCCACCACCATCACGATGAAGTCGTCGCTGCCGGGCAGCATCTCCTTGTTGCCCACCGGCGGCTTCAGCAGGTGCTGGTTCTCCCCGATCCAGCCCTGGAAGCTGAACGGCTCGGCGATCTCACTCACGATTGACCTCCCGACGGTAGTAGGGCCACGGCCTGCATCTCGATCAGCAGGTGCGGATGCGGCAGCTGGTGCACGGCCACCGTGGTCCGGGTCGGCCCGGTGGCGTCGAAGAACTCCGCCCACACCTCGTTGTATCCACCGAAGTCGTTCATGTTGACCAGGTAGCTGGTCACCTGGACCAGGTCGGCCAGGTCAGCCCCGGCCGACCGCAGCAGATCACGGATGTTCTCGATCACTGCCCGGGTCTGCGCCCGGATGTCGAGGTCGGTCGTGCCGAACTCGTCCACCTCGACGCCGGCGAAGGTGTTGTCCGGCCGCCGGGACGACGTACCCGAGACGAAGACGAACCCGCCGGCCACCTTGACGTGCGGGAACGCGCCGCGCGGCACGGCCTTCCCGGCCACCACCCGGGCGGTCGGGCTGTCCTCGGTTCGCGACTGCGGGGCTCGCAAGATCGGCTCACTCCTCGCGCTCACGCCGCGGCCCGGAGCGATGCGGTGCCGAGCTTCTCGACGACGGCCCGGACGTGGGCGCCGGGACGCAGCGGAACGGCGGCGGTCGCGGCGCCGGCCAGGAAGACCCAGCCCTCGCGCAGCCGCACGCCGTGCCGACCGGCCAGCCGGAGCCCCTCGTCCAGCGCCCGGCGCGGGTCACCGAGGATCGCCGCGGTCGACCCGACCTGCGCCACCCGACCGTCGATCTCCAGCAGCACGCCGAGGTTCTCCAGCCCCGCCGGCACCGGCGACCAGGGCCCGACCACGAACGCGGCGGCCGAGGTGTTGTCGGCGATGACGTCCGGCAGGGAGAAGGTGAAGTTGGCGTACCGGGAGTCGATCAGCTCGAGCGCCGGGGCGACCGCGCGGACCGCGTCGGCGAACACGCCGACCGGCTCGCCGGGCTCGGGAAGGCGGTCCAGCAGGAACGCCACCTCCGGCTCGACCCGGGGGTGAATGAAGTCGGCGACGTCGACGGTGCCGCCGTCGGGGACCCGCATCGCGTCGGTGAGCCGGCCCCAGATCACCTCGTCCACCCCGACCTGGGCCATCTTCGCCTTGCTGGTCAGCCCCATCTTCAGCCCGACCAGTCGCTCGCCTCGGTCGAGGCGGCGCTGCAACAGCGCGGTCTGCACCGCGTACGCGGCGTCGACGTCGAGGCCGGTCTCGGCGGCGAGTTGCGGGATCGCGGCGGCCGTGTCGGCGGCCGTGCCCAGCTTCTCGGCGATCCCCGCGATATCCGGCCCGATCATGAGTTCTCCTTGCTCGCGAGGTCCAGCGCCACGTCGACGATCATGTCCTCCTGGCCGCCGACCATCCGCCGCCGGCCCAGCTCCACCAGGATCGAACGGACGTCCACCCCGTACTTCGCGGACGCGCGCTCGGCGTGCCGCAGGAAGCTGGAGTAGACCCCCGCGTACCCGAGGGAGAGCGTCTCCCGGTCCACCTGGACCGGCCGGTCCTGGAGCGGGCGGACGATGTCGTCGGCGGCGTCCATCAACGCGAACACGTCACAGCCGTGCTTCCAGCCGTGCAGTTCGGCGACCGCGACGAAGACCTCCAGCGGGGCGTTCCCGGCGCCCGCGCCCATCCCGGCCAGGGAGGCGTCCACCCGGACGGTCCGGCCGTGCGGGGCGTCCGGGCCGGCCGGGGCGGAGCCGATGATCCGGCCGTGCTCGACGGCGACCACGCTGTTGGCCACCCCGAGCGACAGGTTGTGGTGGGCGTGGATGCCGATCTGCGTCTCCGGCGCGAGGACCTGCCGGTACGCGTCGATCCGCTCGGCCACGTCGGACATCAGCAGCCGGCCGCCCGAGTCGGTGACGTAGACGCAGTGCGCCCCGTACGACTCCATCAGCTTGGCCTGGGCGGCCAGCCCAGCCGGGTCGTTCATGTGCGACATCATCAGGAACCCGGAGACGTCCATGCCGTTCTCGCGGGCCCAGGAGATGTGCTGGGCGGAGATGTCCGCCTCGGTGCAGTGGGTGGCGATCCGGACGCTGGTCACCCCGAGCGCCTTGGCCGCCTTCAGGTCGGCGATCGTGCCGATGCCGGGCAGCAGCAGGGTGGTGAGCTTCGCGTTGGTCAGCTCCTCGGCGGCGGCCGAGATCCAGTCGGCGTCGCCGGCCGCGCCGTGCCCGTAGTTGACGCTGGAGCCGGCCAGGCCGTCGCCGTGCGCCACCTCGATCGCGGCCACCCCGGCCGCGTCGAGCGCGGCGGCGATGGTCCGTACCTGGTCCACGGTGTACCGGTGCGCGATGGCGTGCATGCCGTCCCGCAACGTCACGTCCTGGATGTAGAGATCGGTCATCGGGCCGCCTCCGTCGTGGTCGAGCGCCGCAGGGCCACCAGCCGCTCCGCGGTGCGCAGCGCGGCCGAGGTCATGATGTCCAGGTTCCCGGCGTACGCGGGCAGGTAGTGCCCGGCGCCGGAGACCTCCAGGAAGACCGAGACCTGAAGCCCGGTGAACGGCCGCCCCAACGCCGGCACGTACGCCTCGACCCGGTCGAACTGCACGTCCTGCTTGAGCCGGTAGCCCGGGACGTACTCCTGCACGGTCTTGACCATGTCGGCCACCGAGGCGGCAACCGCGGCCCGGTCGGCGTCGGCGTCCGGGCAGAGGCAGTAGACCGTGTCGCGCATCAGCAGCGGCGGGTCGGCCGGGTTCAGCACGATGATCGCCTTGCCGCGCTCGGCGCCGCCGACCACCTCGATCGCCCGCGCGGTGGTCTCGGTGAACTCGTCGATGTTGGCCCGGGTGCCGGGCCCGGCCGACTTCGAGGCGATCGAGGCGACGATCTCCCCATACGCGACCGGGGTGACCCGGCCGACGGCGTGCACGATCGGCACGGTGGCCTGCCCGCCGCAGGTCACCATGTTGACGTTCGTTTCATGCAGGTGCTCGTCGAGGTTGACCGGGGGCACCACGTACGGGCCGATGGCCGCCGGGGTGAGGTCGACCACGGTCCGGCCGTGTGCCCGCAGCACCTCGTCGTGGCGCCGGTGCGCGCCGGCCGAGGTGGCGTCGAAGACCAGCTCGACGTCGGCGAACTCGGGCAACGCCACCAGGCCGTCCACGCCGTCGGCGGTGGTCGCCACCCCGAGCCGCCGGGCCCGGGCCAGGCCGTCGGAGGCCGGGTCGATGCCGGCCATCGCCACCATGCGCAGGCTGTCACTCAGCCGCAACACCTTGATCATCAGGTCGGTGCCGATGTTGCCCGACCCGAGCACCGCCACCCCGACTGTCATGCTGAGTCCCTCTCCGTTCGCGACTGCGGGGCTCGCAGGCTCACTCCTCGCGCTCACGAGACCCCCTCGGATGACGAGAAACAGGTACGCACCGAGCCGAGCCCGGAGATCCGCGCCTCGTACGCCGCGCCGGGGGTGACCGGCACCATCGGGCCGAGCGCCCCGGAGAGCACCACGTCCCCGGCGCGCAGCGGGTCACCGGCGCGGGCCATCGTCGCGGCCAGCCATTGCAGCGCGTGCAGCGGGTTGCCGAGGCAGGCCGCCCCGGCGCCGACCGACACCGGCTCACCGGCGCGCTCCAGCACCATTCCGCACAGCCGCAGGTCCACCTCGGCCAGCCGGCGTGGCGCGGTGCCGAGCACGAACAGCCCACTGGAGGCGTTGTCCGCGATGGTGTCCACGATGGAGATGTCCCAGCCGGCGACCCGCGAGTCGACGATCTCGATGGCCGGCAGCACGTGGTCGACGGCCCGGACCAGGTCGACGGTGGTGACCCGCTCGTCGGGCAGGTCCGCGCCGAGCACGAAGGCGATCTCCGCCTCCACCCGGGGCTGGAGCAGCCGGCCCATCGGCACCTCGACGCCGTCGCCGACCGCCATGTCGTCGAAGAGCACCCCGAAATCCGGTTGGAAGACGCCGAAGCTCTCCTGCACCGCCCGGGAGGTGAGGCCGATCTTCGCGCCCACCCGGCGGTGGCCCTTGCCGAGCCGCTGCCGGGTGTAGACCTGCTGCACCTGGTAGGCGGCTTCGATGTCGCCCTCCGGCAGCAGCCGCCCCCGCAGGGGCGGGCAGGGCTTCTCCTCCTGCCGGGCGACGGCAAGTTCCCGGTTGGCGGCCTCGATGTCGACGGTGGTCATCCCCGCTCCTCGCTGCGCTCGCTGACGGCCCAGTGCATTCTGCCCGCCGCGTGTCCGTCGCCCGCTCATGAGAGGTCCACGCAGACGTTGGTGAGCTCGGAGTAGAAGTCGAGCGAGTGGACCCCGCCCTCCCGGCCGATGCCGGACGCCTTCACCCCGCCGAACGGGGTGCGCAGGTCGCGTAGGAACCAGGTGTTCACCCAGACGATGCCGGCGTCCAGCCGCGACCCGGCCCGGTGCGCCCGGCCCACATCCCGGGTCCACACCGTCGCCGCCAGGCCGTAGTCGGTGCCGTTGGCCAGCGCGTACGCCTCGTCCTCGTCGTCGAAGGGGGCGACGTGGACAACCGGGCCGAAGATCTCCTCCCGGTTGGTGCGGGCGTCCGGCCCGAGCCCGGTCAGCACCGTCGGCTGCACGTACGCGCCGCCGTCGCGGGCGTCGCCGAAGCGGGGCACCCCGCCGCCGGCGCGCACCTCGGCGCCCTCGGTGCGGGCCAGGTCGTAGTGGCCGAGCACCTTGTCCCGGTGGGTGTGCGAGATCAGCGGCATGTTGACCGTGGCCTCGTCGGCCGGCCAGCCGTACGCCAGTTCGTCGGCGCGCTTGGCCAGCCGGGCGGTGAACTCCTCGAAAACCGGCCGCTGGACGTAGATCCGCTCGGTGCAGAGGCAGACCTGACCGCCGTTGGTGAAGCTGGACCGCACCGACCCGGCGACCGCCGCGTCCAGGTCGGCGTCGGCGAAGACCAGGCCGGCATTCTTGCCGCCCAGCTCGAAGCTGACCGCCTTCACCCCGTCCGCCGCGGCCCGCATGATGGCGCTGCCGGTGGCGGACTCCCCGGTGAAGGTGATCGCGTCCACGCCGGGGTGCCGGGTGAGGAACTCGCCGGCCGAGTCGGGGCCGAAGCCATGCACCAGATTGAAGACACCCTCCGGTACGCCGGCGGCGGCCATCACCTCGGCGAGCAGGGTGGCCGAGGCCGGGGTCTCCTCGCTGGGCTTGACCACCACCGCGTTGCCGCAGGCCAGGGCGGGGGCGACCTTCCAGGTGAGCAGGAGCAGCGGCAGGTTCCACGGCACGATCACCGCGACCACGCCGACCGGCTTGCGGACCGCGTAGTTCAGCGCCCGGCCGCCGGTCGGGGTAACCGTGGTGAACGACTCGGTCGGGGCGGTCGCCACGATCTCGGCGAACGCCCGGAAGTTAGCCGCGCCGCGCGGGATGTCCAGCGTACGGGCCTGGGAGATGCTCTTGCCGGTGTCGGCGACCTCGGCGGCGACCAGGTCGTCGAAACGCCGTTCCAGCTCGTCGGCGACCCGGCGCAGCACCTCGGCGCGCTCCCGCTCCCCCATCCGGCCCCACGGGCCGCGCAGCGCCGCCCGGGCAGCGGCTACCGCGTCGTCCACGACGGATGCGGAGGCCTCGACCACCTCGAAGACCGGCTCGCCGGTCACCGGGCTGCGCTTGGTGAACCGCGGACCGGCGTCCACAAAGGAACCGCCGACGAAGTTGCGCAGCAGGACAGGTCCGTCCGGCGCGCGCCCGGCCATCAGCCGGGGATCCCAGCGGGTCATCCACGCCTCCTTCGACCGATCGCCAGCGTTGCCCCGGCCAGCGCCGCCAGCGCGCCGGCCGCCAGGGCGCCCACCACCTGGTACTGCCGGCGCACCCGGCGGCGCACCTGGGCGTACGGCATGGTGGAGAAGGAGACCAGCTCGTACTGCGACACGTACCGGCCGGGCAGGGCCCGCTCCAGCGCGTGCTCGATCCGCCTGCGGGTCTGGAACACCGGGGAGGCGACCTTGTCCCGCATCTCCACGAAGTTGGTCAGCGCCATCTGCGCGATCGCCTCGGCGTTGGCCTGCCGCCGCTGCTGGAACAGCGGCAGCGCCGCCGACCAGTCGTCGCCGCACTCGTCCAGGCAGCGGTCCAACTCGACCACGTCCTCGAACGCGCAGTTCGCGCCCTGGCCGTAGAACGGCACGATGGCGTGCGCCGCGTCGCCGAGCAGGCCGACCTTCCCGTTCACCTGCCAGGGCGTGCAGCGGACCGTACCGAGCACCCCGACCGGGTTGTGCTGGTAGTCGTCGACCAGGTTCGGGGCGAGCGGAATCAGGTCCGGGTAGTGGGCGGCGAAGTACCGCTCGATGGCGGCCGGGCTGCCCAGCGACGCGAAGCTCGCGGTGCCGTGGGTGGGCCAGAAGAGCGTGCAGGTGAAGGAGCGGTCCGGGTTGGGCAGCGCGATCATCATCGAGGTGCCGCGCGGCCAGATGTGCAGGGCACCCGGATCCAGGGCGAAGTCGCCGCCGAGCGGCGGGATGGTGAGTTCCTTGTAGCCGTAGTCGAGGAAGTCCAGGCTCTCGGTCAGTGCGCCGTGCCCGAGGAGCTGCCCGCGCACGGCGGATCCGGCGCCGTCGGCGCCGAGCACCACCGACGCGGTGGCGGTGACCTTGCCCTGCGGGGTCTCGAAGGTCATCTCGCCGGTGGCCGGTTCGAGCCCGACCAGCCGGTGGTCGAAGGCGACCCGCACGTTCGGCAGCCCGGCGGCGGCGGTGAGCAGCGCGTTGTTCAGCGCGCCCCGGCTGATCGAGTTGATCGCCCACTCGCCGGTGCCGCTGTACGACTGGAACTGCTGCTCCCCCTCGACCGGGTGGATCATCCGGCCGCGCATCGGCAGCGCGTCCGCCATCACCTGCCGTTCCAGCCCGATCCGGCGCAACGCGTCCAGGCCGCGCTCGGAAAGCGCCAGGTTGATCGAGCGGCCCCGCTCGACCTTCCCGATACGCGGATCCGGCCGCCGCTCGTAGAGCGCCACCGGGTAGCCGCGCCGGGCCAGATAGCAGGCGAGCAGGCAGCCGGCCAGCCCGGCCCCGACGACCGCGATCTCTTCGCGCTCGCTCATCGGGTCACCTCCACGGTGGTGGCCAGCGCGTCGGCGACCCGCCAGCAGTCGTGGTACGTCGAGTAGAGCGGCACCGGGGCGAACCGGACGACGTCCGGCTCCCGCGCGTCGGCGATCACGCCGTGCTCGTGCCGCAGCCGCTTGGTCAGCTCGTTGGCGCTGCCCACCCCGATCCGCACCGAGAGCTGGCAGCCCCGACGGGCCGGGTCGCGCGGGGTGATCACGGACAGCGGCCGGTCGGCGGTCACCTCGTCCAGCAGCCGCTCCAGCCAGCCGGTGAGCCGGAGGCTGCGCTCCCGCAGCGCCGGCATGCCGACCGCGTCGAAAAGCTCCAGCGAGGTACGCACCGGCCCCATCGCGAAGATCGGCGGGTTGGAGATCTGCCACGCCTCGACGGTGGCCGGCGGCCGGGACACCGGGGTCATCTCGAACCGGGTCGCCGCCTCGGTGCTCCACCAGCCCTCGAAGCGGGGCAGCCGGGGGTCGCCGAGGTGCCGTTCGTGGACGAAGACGCCGGCCAGGGCACCCGGCCCGGAGTTGAGGTACTTGTACGAGCACCAGGCGGCGAAGTCGACGTCCCAGTCGTGCAGGGCGAGGGGCACGTTGCCGGCGGCGTGCGCCAGGTCCCAGCCGACCACCGCGCCGGCGGCCCGCCCGGCGGCGGTGATCGCCGGAATGTCCATCAGCTCGCCGGTCAGGTAGTTGACCCCGCCGAGCAGCACCAGCGCGACCCTGTGCCCCTCGGCGGCGAGGAAGTCCAGCACGTCGCCGGTGCGCAGGGTTTCCTCGCCGGGCCGCGGCTTGAGCCGCACCACCGTGGCGTCCGGGTCCAGCCCGTGGAAGCGGGCCTGGCTGCGCACCGCGTAGCTGTCCGAGGGGAAGGCGCTGTCCTCGATGACGATCCGGGTCCGCTCCCCCGCCGGCCGGTAGAAGCTCACCATCAGCAGGTGCAGGTTGACCGTGAGAGAGTTCATCACCACGGTCTCCGCGGGGAGCGCGCCGACCAGTCGCGCGGCCGGCGCGGTCAGCAGTTCGTGGTACGGCAGCCAGGGCCGTTCCGCCTCCAGGTGCCCCTCCACGCCCAGCCGGCGCCAGCCGTCCAGGTCGGCGAGGAGTTCGTCCCGGGTGGCCCGGGGTGGCAGGCCCAGCGAGTTACCGGCCAGGTACGCCACCTCGGGGTAGCGCCCGCCCTCGGCGGGCGGCACGTGGAACAGGTGCCGGTGGCCGGGATCGACCGCGTCGAGCTGGCGAGCTTCGTCTTCGGTGTGCATGTCCTTCTCTTTCGCTCACATCGCGGTCCGGGCCGACCACAGCTCCGGGAAGACCACCCGGGCCATGCTGCGCTGCAACCAGGCCAGCCCGGCGGAGCCACCGCTGCCGACCTTGGCGCCCATGGTGCGCTGCACCGCCTTGACGTGGTGCCAGCGCCAGTCGCCGAACCGCTCGGCCACCTCGGTCAGCGCCTCGCCCAGCAGCCGCAGGTGATTGTCCGGGCCGCCGTCGGCGTAGATCCGCACCCAGGCCGCCTCGACCGCCGGGTGCGGCTCGTGCTCGATCGTCACCTCTCGGTCGAGCAGCTCGGCGGGCAGGTCGAAGCCCCGCCGGGCGAGCAGGGCGACCACGTCGTCCCAGAGGCTCGGCGTGGCGAGGGCCGCGGTCAGCTCCGCGTACACCTCGGTCTGCCGGCGGAACGGACGGATCAGCGCCGGGTCGCGGAGGCCGAGCAGGAACTCCAGCTGGCGGTACATCGCGGACTGGAAGCCGGAGCCCTCACCGAGCCGGTCGCGGAAGCGGTTGAAATCGGCCGGAGTCATCCAGCGCAGCCCCTGCCAGGCGGCGTTGAGCCCCTCCAGGTGCAGGGCCGCGCGGCGCAGCGGGGGAAGCGCCTCCCAGATCCGGTTCGCCCGCAGCTCACGCTGGGCGTGCCGCAGCTCGTGGCAGGTCAGCCCGAAGTAAAGCTCCATGATCTGGCTGACCATCAGGAAGGACATCTCGCCCGGGTCGTCGCTGAGCGGCTGCTGCAGCCCGTGCAGCGTGCTCGCCCGCACGTACGCGTCGTAGGGCACCCGGTCGGCGAACTCCAGCGTCGGTTCGCCGCCGTTGCGGGCCGCCCGGGCCGCCCGCTGGCGCGGGGTCGCCGGCCGTACCGCCGAAGTCTGTTTCAACGTCATCTCCCTCCAACCGCGGGTAGACGACATGATCCCGCCAGTGGATCCGCGAATGGAATGCCTGTTCAACGGCGGTATCGTGGTTCAACCTGCCGGTCGTAAAGCCGCTGGGGCCACGGGTTGCCGAACGAAAGGTCACGCAGTGGACGACATGGACTGGGCGCTGCTGCGTGAGCTCCAGGCCGATGCCCGGCTCTCGTTCAGCGAGCTGTCCCGCCGGGTGCACCTGTCGCCGCCGGCGGTGGCCGAGCGGGTCCGCCGGCTGGAGGAGTCCGGGGTGATCACCGGCTACCACGCGCACGTCGACCTGACCCGCGCCGGGCGTACCGTGGTCGCCCTGATCCGGATGTCCTGCTACGGGTCGCGCTGCATCCTCAACGACCCGACGACGGCGGGCTGGCCGGAAATCATGGAGATCCACCGGATCACCGGCGACGCGTGCAGCATGCTGAAGGTGGCGGCGGGCTCGATCGAGGAGTTCGAGGGAGTCATCGACCGCCTCGCCCCGTACGGCCAGCCGTCCAGCACGATGGTCCTCTCCACCCCGCTGGAATGGCACCCGGTCACCCCGCTGACCCCGCCCACCCGCCGCCGGTGAGGAAGGGCCCCTTGTTAACGCCTCGTGCATAGCAAGGCCCCCTGTTAACCAACCGCCCCGGCGCGCCGGCCGGGTTTGCCTGGACGGGATCGGGAAAGCAGGCCGGGCTGCCCGTCAGCAGGATTCCGGTGCCGCGTCGCACCGGGAGGGGGGAATCATGCGAGGGCCCGTGTCGCACCGCGCCCTGTCCGCCGTCCTGAGCGTCCTCGGACTGGTCGCGATGTTCGTCCTGACGACCGTCAGCCCGGTGCGGGCCGGGGAGAACGTCTTCGTCGAGGTCACGCCGAATCCCGCGCAGGCCGGCAGCCGGGTGAACATCCGGGCCGGCTGCGACAACGCGAACAACCGGCAGGCCGAGGTGAACTCGGACGCCTTCGGGCGGGTGATGCTCCGACCGGACAACGGCTTCCTCACCGGGGCGGTGACCATCCCGGGCAACAAACAGGCCGGTGACTACCCGGTCGACCTGCGCTGCTCGAACGGGAACACGGCGTCGACCGTGCTGACCGTGCTGAACATGGCGCAGCCGAGCAAGGGACCGGCCACCGGTGGTGGCGGCACCGCGGGCGGCCGGGGCGTCGGCTCGCTGCTGCTGGTCGGCGGCCTGGTCGCGGTGGCGGTGGTGGCCGGCGTCGGCGCCCGGCGCAGGACCGGGCCGCGCGCCTGACGAGGTGGGGCCCATGGCCTGCGCACTGACCCGAGTCGTCCGCCAACGGGGGCAGGGCGATCGACGCATCGGCCGCATCCACGGCGATGGTCACCGACCTGGCCGCCGGAACCATCGGACCACGATCCACGGCGACCCCACCGGCCGCATCCACGGCGACGCCCACCGGCCCGGCCGACTGAACCACCGGACCGCCGCAATCCACCGCGATCCCACCGGCCGCATCCACGGCGACAGCCACCGGCCCGGCCGACTGGACGACCGGACCACCGCGAACCGTGGCGACGGCAGGACCCGGCGCGGGCCGGGGACCGGGCGCGGTCGCGGCGGGCTCCAGATAGCGCTCCGGCTGGCCGCCCGGGTGTCCCACCGGTTCGTCCGCGCCGCCGGCCATGCCTCCACGGCCAGCGTCGCCACGGCCAGCGTCGCCACCACCGGCTCGCCGGCTCCGGTGCCGGCGCGGCCCACCAGGGCCGCTGCCCGCTGGCGGTACGCCGCCCGGCGCGGCCCCGGTGCCCCCGTGCTGGTGATCGCCACGCTGATGGTGCTGATCGTGGCGATGCTCGGCGTCGAGCGGGTGACCGGCGTCACCGTACTGCCGGACCGGTTCTTCGCCGGGATTCGGCCGTCCCCGAAGAAGTTCCCGGTGCTGCCGGCGAGCCCGCCGACGGACATCACCATCAGCAAGCTC
The DNA here is from genome assembly GCF_040649295.1 of Micromonospora sp. NPDC048999. Taxonomy (NCBI): domain Bacteria; kingdom Bacillati; phylum Actinomycetota; class Actinomycetes; order Micromonosporales; family Micromonosporaceae; genus Micromonospora; species Micromonospora sp. NPDC048999. Next base: position 28,362 of record NZ_JBEZFI010000014.1, read on the forward strand.
GGCCTGCGGGCGCCGGTGCACCGGGTGGGCATCGCCCCGGACGGCAGCATCGCCGTACCGGAGCTCGAGAAGGCCGGCGAGGCCGGCTGGTACGACCAGGGGCCGACCCCCGGGCAGTACGGCCCGGCGGTGATCGTCGGGCACGTCGACACCACCACCGGGCCGGCCGTCTTCCACGACCTGAAGAAGCTGAAGGACGGCGACCGGGTCGAGGTGGCTCGGGAGGACCACTCGGTGGCGGTCTTCGAGGTCACCTCGGTGCAGCGGTACGACAAGGAGAAGCTGCCCGCCAACGAGGTCTTCGGCGACTTCAGCCGGCCGAACCTGCGCCTCATCACCTGCGGTGGGCGATGGGTGGGCGGCGCCACCGGCTATGCCGACAACCTCGTGGTCTACGCGTCCCTGGTCCAGGCCCGCGGCCCGTGAGCCGGGCTCAGGCGGCCTCCGGCTCCGGCTCGCGCAGGTCCAGCCAGTCCGCCCAGCGCGGATCCGGCGCGCGGTGGCCGAGCACCCGCCACGCCGTCCCCTTCGGGGCGGCCGGCAGGCAGTGCAGCCGCCAGCCCAGCTCGGCCGGGGTCTTGTCGCCCTTGGTGTGGTTGCAGCGGGCACACGCGGCGACCACGTTCTCCCAGGCGTGCCGGCCACCCCGGCTGCGCGGGAAGACGTGGTCGATGGTCTCCGCCGGGCCGCGGCAGTAGGCGCAACGCCAGCCGTCCCGGGCGAACACCGCCCGACGGGAGAGCCCGATGTGGGTGCGGTAGGGCACCCGGACGTAGCGGGTGAGCCGGACCACCGAGGGGACCGGGAGCACGTTGCGCGCGCTGTGCAGGAGGCCGTCGCCGTCGGCGACACAGACGGCCTTGGCCGACAGCACGAGGATCGCGGCACGACGCACCGATACGACACACAGCGGCTCGTAGGTGGCGTTGAGCACCAGGGCACCGGAGCCTGCTGTGGGTCGTATGTCAGGCATCGTGCTCACCCTCCCGGTCCAGCCGCTCCTGCCGCTGTCGCGCCGGGCGAGCCCCGCAGGCAGCGGGGAGCCGCACCGACGCCGGCCGGATCACCGACGTCCGCTGCGCCAATCGTCCCTGATCGGGCCCCGGATTGCACGCACTAATCCGGGGTACCCTCATATGCCTTTGGTGGTGCGTGTCAAGATGACCGTTTCCGCCCCGCTGACCGGTGTCCTCCGCCGCGCCGGGGTGGGCCAACAGCCACCCCGCAGCGACCGTGCGGTACGAAAGCAGGGTGAGTGCCACCAACCTGATGCTCCACGCCCTGACCGCCGCGCCAGATCCCGGTCCGACACCGTCGGCCGACTGCCGGGCCGACGCCTTGTGCAAGAACCTGTTGGAGTTGACCGGCTCGACCTGGTTCGCCGAGGGCAGCTACTGGATCGTGCTGAAGCCGCTGCGGATCATCATGATCCTGCTGCTGGCCTTCGCCGCCCGCTGGGCGCTGCACCGGACCATCGACCGGTTGGTGCGGACCACGAGCGAGGGCGCGATGCCCACCCTGCTCAAGCCGCTGCGCGAGCGGATCCCCAGCGCCGCACCGAACCCGGAGCAGTTCGTGCCGGAGCGCCGGCGGCAGCGCGCCGAGGCGATCGGGTCGGTGTTGAGCAGCATGGTCAGCGCCTTCATCTTCGGCATCGCACTGCTGATGGTGCTGAAGGAGTTCAGCTTCGACCTGGCCCCGCTGCTGGCCAGCGCCGGCATCGCCGGCGTGGCGCTCGGCTTCGGCGCGCAGAGCCTGGTCAAGGACCTGATCGCCGGCCTGTTCATGCTGATCGAGGACCAGTACGGCGTCGGCGACACCGTCGACCTGGGCGAGGCGACCGGTGCGGTGGAGGCCGTCGGGCTGCGGGTCACCACCGTCCGCGACGGGCGCGGGGTGCTCTGGTACATCCGCAACGGCGAGATCGTCCGGGTCGGCAACAAGAGCCAGGGCTGGGCCCGCGTGATGGTGGATCTGCCGATCGGCTTCGCCTCCACCGAGGAGGCCACCGCGGTGCTGCGTACGGCCGCGGCCTCCCTGGCGATGGATCCCGAGATGGCGCCTCAGATCGTCGAGGAGCCGGAGGTCCTCGGCGTCGAGCAGATCACGGTGGACGGCGCGGTGATCCGTACGGTGGTCAAGACGACCGCGAGCGGGCAGTTCGCGGTCGGTCGCGAGCTGCGCCGCCGGCTGGCGGAGGCGCTGGAGAACTCCGGCATCACCGCGCAGATCGCGGCGGCCCGGCGGTATCCCGGGATGCCCGCCAGCGCCCCGGGCGAGACGGGTGCCGGAGGAGCGACCTGAGGCGCGCCACACGTCCGGTCACGGGGAGACGATTTCGGGGGTCGCGCGCCGGCCGGCCCCTCGGGTATCGTCCGTTCGTTCAGTCGGAGATGCGACGATCAACCGTTCGCCCTAGCCAGTTGTCGGACGATCGGGCAAAATCCGGTGAGCGCGCTCCGGTAAAAGTGGAAGCACATTCATGTCCTCGCTGATCCGTACATCTGACGACGGTCCCCGGTAGGGCCATCACGAGTGGCCGGCTCCGAGGACGATGGAGGCGACGGTGTCCGACGAGCGACCCGCCCAGGAGGGCCCGGCCACCTTCAGTGACGTCTTCGGCCTGGCCGAGTTCCGCGCCCTCTTCACGGCCAACGTCCTGTCCTGGATCGGCGACTACGTCGCCAAGGCCGCGGTCACCATTCTGGTCTACCGGGAGACCGAGTCGGTTGCGCTCTCCGCCGCCGCGTTCGCCGCCAGCTATCTGCCCTGGCTGCTCGGCGGCCCACTGCTCTCCGCGCTCGCCGAGCGGTACCGGTACCGGCAGGTCATGATGGCCTGTGACCTGGTCCGCATGGCGATGATGGTGCTGGTGGCCCTGCCGGTGATGCCCCCCTGGGCCATCCTCGCCCTGATCTTCGCCGCCACGCTGGCCAACCCGCCGAGCCAGGCCGCTCGGTCCGCGCTGATACCACACATCCTCACCGGCGACCGGCTGATGGTGGGCCTGTCGATCTCCACGAGCTCCGGCCAGGCCGCCCAGGTCGTCGGCTACATGGTCGGCGCGGCCATCGCCTCGGCCAGCCCCACCGCCGCCCTGCTGATCAACGCGGCCACCTTCGCCCTGTCGGCGGCGCTGGTCCGGTTCGGGCTCCGCGACCGGCCGCCCACAATGACCGCCGCGCACCGCAGCCACCTGCTGCGGGAGACCGCCCAGGGCTTCCGGCTCGTCTTCGGTCGGCCGGTCCTGCGGGCCATCGCCGTGCTGGTGTTCGGCGCGGTTCTCTTCTCCATCGTGCCGGAGGGGCTCGCCGCGGCGTGGGCCGCCGAGCGGAGCGGCGACCTGGACACCGGCGTCGCCCAGGCGGTCATCATGGCCGCCAACCCGGTCGGCTACATCCTCGGCGGCCTGCTGATCGGTCGACTCTTCGCCCCGGCCCGCCGGCTGACGCTGATCCGGCCGCTGGCGGTCCTCGCCCCGGTGGTGCTGGTCCCCGCGCTGCTCGACCCGCCGCCGCTGATGGTGGCCCTCCTCGCGGCCGCCTGCGGCTTCGCGGTGGGCGGATTGATGCCGATGGCCAACGGTCTCTTCGTCCGCGCTCTGCCGGAGGGCTACCGCGCCCGGGCGTTCGGCGTGATGGCCAGCGGCACGCAGGTCATCCAGGGTGCGGCCGTGCTGGCCACCGGGGCGCTCGCCGAACGGTTCACCATCCCCGTCGTGGTCGGTGGCTGGAGCGCCGCCGGGGTGCTCCTGATGCTCGTTGCCGCGCTCGCCTGGCCACGCCCGCAGACGGTGGAGGCGGCCGTCGAAGCCGCCCAGGCCACCTCGGCCGGGACGGCCGCCGCCGGCCACCACCTGCCCCCCGTGGCCCGGGCGGGCATCCCTGCGGCCCGCTCGACGGTCGGCGAGCGGAGCCGGCAGGCCGTGACCTGACGCCCAGCGGGCGGTGGCCGACGGCAGTGCACCGGCCGTACCTGGCAGGATGGAACGGTGACTTCCTCAGGCGAGTCGATGACCCTCTTCGAGGCGATCGGCGGCGAGCCCGCCTTCCGCAAGCTGGTGGACGAGTTCTACGCCGGCGTCGCCACCGACCCGCTGCTTCGGCCGATGTACCCGGAGGAGGACCTCGGCCCAGCGGCCGACCGGTTCACCCTCTTTCTCATCCAGTACTGGGGCGGCCCGCACACCTACTCCGAGCAGCGCGGCCACCCCCGGCTGCGGATGCGGCACGCCCCGTTCCGGATCGGCGCGGCCGAACGGGACGCCTGGCTGCACCACATGCGCCGGGCCGTGGACCGGCTGGACCTGCCGCCGGAGATCGCCACCGCGCTCTGGGACTACCTGGAGCGGGCCGCGTACTTCATGGTCAACGTCATGGAGGACCCGGCCGCCGGGGCCTGACGACGACCGGCCGCACCGGCACGGCCGCGGCTCGGAGCCTCGGCCGGCACGGTCAGAGCAGGGCACCCTCGTCGTGCAGCCAGTCAACGAAGGTGGTGGCCACCGCCGCGCCGCAATCGAGCATCTCGACCAGCAGGGCGTCGTGGGTGCCGGCACCGAGCGGGACCTGGAGTTCCGCATAGATCGGCAGTTGGCCCCGCTCGGTCGGGTCGCCGACGTACGCCTTGCAGAACCGTCGGGTGTGGTTCCACTCGTTGACCACCCGGTAGGCCCGGTCGGCCCAGTCCGGCGGCACCGTCGCGTGTGGACGAGCCCGCATCACCAGGATCTCGTCGTCCGGGCCCTCCAGGGTGACCAGCACCGCGTGCCGCTCCCACATGGCCAGCAGGTTGCCGTCGCCGTCGGCCAGGTAGCGCACGTCGAGCAGGTCAAGCGCGTCGCACACCCGGCGGAGGGTGACCGCAGCGACGATGGCCGGCATTTCCGCGATCACGGGCCGTTCGGCGGCCGGCGGATCATCCTCTGGCTGACGGGGGGCCGGTGGTCCGACCCGGACGGTCTCCTCCACTGTGATCCCGCTTCGAGTTTCCGGGTCGCCGCCAGCGGCGGAACCTGGGCGCCATGACCACCACGGCATCGCTCGCGCACCTCACTCCCCAGCGGATCCACTCGCCTACGGTGCGTTGGATCCGAGGATGGACGGTACCCGGACAGCCGAGCTGAGGCACCCCCCCAACGGTCGCCCCGGACCGGAAGGATGAGAATGGGTCACCCGTTTGGATGAACCGTAACGGGTTTTAGAGCGAGCTCTGCAACCTTCCGCGACCATGCCGCTCCGTATGGTCCAACCAGCCCGACCCATCGGCCGGCAACGCGTACCTGAACGTCACCGACGCCGAGGAAGCCCATCCGGACCAGACCCTGGATCAACCGCTGCGGCACCTCCACGGGCGCGTCCGGCACGTCGTCCGGGGTGACCACGACCGCGACGTGGTCCAGCAACGCGTCCCGCAGCACGCGCTGCCCCACCGCCCGGCCCGCCACGCCGTGGACGGCCGCCTCGCGCAGCGTCCCGGCCGCCGCGGCGGCGATCCGGCGTACGTCCTCGGCAGGCAGCGTCTCCACCGCCCGGCTCGCCACCGGGGGCAGCGCCCAGCGCCATCCGTCGTCGCGGCGCCGGGGCAGCGCGGCCCCACCGGCCGCCAACTCGGCCAGCAGCTCCCCAGCGGCGATCGTGACGTCACCCGGGGCCGTCCCGGTGACCGTACGGACCACGAGGACGTCCCACGGCAGCCGGGCCCAGAGGGCGGTACGGCCCGCCCCCGGGACCGGCCGGAGCCGGACCAGGGTGGCCGGGTCCAGCCGGACCAGCCGGGCCAGGAAGGCACCGGCGTCGGTCACCCCGTCCAGCCCGTGCCCGATGGTCATGCCGGCAGCCCGGGCGCGTACCGGAGCAGGAAGGCGTGCTCCTCCGGGGTGACCCGGCGGGGCCGCTGCGCGACCAGGTCGAACGGCACCAGCACCGAACGGGCCCGGCTGGCGAGCACGTCACCGTCGTACAGCTCGTAGGCGACGCTGAACGACGCCGCCCGGATCTCCTCCACCCACAGTTCGATCCGGACCGTCGGGGCCGCCTCCGCACTGGCCCGGCCCAGCGCGTAGTCGACCGGGCGCAGGTAGTCGACCTCGTGCCGGCGGATGACCACCCCGTCGGCGAACGAGCCCACCCCCCACGCCCGGCCGCCGGCGAACATCAGCGCCACCCGCGCCTCCTCGTACAGGGTGAGGAAGCGCGAGTTGTTGACGTGGCCGTACGCGTCCAGGTCGGACCAGCGCAGCGTGCAGTGGTAAACAAACCGGTCAGACAAGGGTCAGCACCGATCAGTCACGGGTGAGCTTGCGGTAGGTCACCCGGTGCGGGCGGGCCGCCTCGGCGCCGAGCCGGTCGATCTTGTTCTTCTCGTACGCCTCGAAGTTGCCCTCGAACCAGAACCACTTCGCCGGGTTCTGGTCGTCGCCCTCCCAGGCCAGGATGTGCGTGGCGACCCGGTCCAGGAACATCCGGTCGTGGGAGATGACCACGGCGCAGCCGGGGAACTCCAGCAGCGCGTTCTCCAGGCTGGAGAGGGTCTCCACGTCCAGGTCGTTGGTCGGCTCGTCGAGCAGGATGACGTTGCCGCCGATCTTCAGGGTCAGCGCCAGGTTGAGCCGGTTCCGCTCGCCACCGGAGAGGACCTTGGTCGGCTTCTGCTGGTCCGGCCCCTTGAAGCCGAAGGCGGCGATGTACGCCCGGGAGGGCATCTCGACCTTGCCGACCAGCAGGTGGTCCAGCCCGTCGGAGACCGTCTCCCAGACCGTGTTGTCGCCGGCCAGGCCGGCCCGGCTCTGGTCGACGTACGACAGCGAGACGGTCTCGCCGACCTTCACCGAGCCCGAGGTCGGCTCCTCCAGCCCGACGATGGTCTTGAACAGGGTGGTCTTGCCGACGCCGTTCGGGCCGATCACGCCGACGATGCCGTTACGCGGCAGCGAGAAGCCGAGGCCGTCGATCAGCACCCGCTCGCCGAAGGCCTTGGTGAGGTTGTTGACCTCGATGACCGTGCTGCCCAGGCGCGGGCCCGGCGGGATCTGGATCTCCTCGAAGTCCAGCTTGCGGGTCTGCTCCGCCGCAGTGGCCATCTCCTCGTACCGGTCGAGCCGGGCCTTGGACTTGGTCTGCCGGGCCTTGGCGTTGGAGCGGACCCACTGCAGCTCCTCGTCGAGGCGCTTCTTCATCTTGGCGTCGCGCCGGCCCTCGACGGACAGCCGGGCGGCCTTCTTCTCCAGGTAGGTGGAGTAGTTGCCCTCGTAGCCGATGGCCCGGCCGCGGTCCAGCTCCAGGATCCAGCCGGCCACGTTGTCGAGGAAGTACCGGTCGTGGGTGATCGCCAGCACGGTGCCGGCGTACTTCGCCAGGTGCTGCTCCAGCCACTGCACGCTCTCCGCGTCCAGGTGGTTGGTGGGCTCGTCGAGCAGCAGCAGGTCGGGCGCCTCCAGCAGCAGCTTGCACAGCGCCACCCGGCGGCGCTCACCACCGGAGAGCTTGGTGACGTCGGCGTCCGGCGGCGGGCAGCGCAGCGCGTCCATCGCCAGCTCGAGCTTGGAGTCGATGTCCCACGCGTCGGCGTTGTCCAACTCCTCCTGGAGCTTGCCCATCTCCTCCATCAGCTCGTCGGAGTAGTCGGTGGCCATCTGCTCGGCGATCTTGTTGAACCGCTCCAGCTTGGCCTTGGTCTCGGCGACCGCCTCCTCGATGTTGCCGAGGACGGTCTTGGCGTCGTTCAGCGGCGGCTCCTGCGCCAGCATGCCGACGGTGTAGCCGGGCATCAGCCGAGCCTCGCCGTTGCTCGGCTGGTCCCAGCCTGCCATGATCTTGAGGAGGCTGGACTTACCGGCGCCGTTCGGACCGACCACACCGATCTTGGCCCCCGGCAGGAAGTTCAGCGTCACGTTGTCGAGCACGACCTTGTCGCCGTGCGCCTTGCGCGCCTTTTCCAGGACGTAGATGAACTGGGCCACGGTGCGGGCTACCTCCGTCGGTTGCGATCGCGAGCTTGCGGCGCGCGGGCGCGGGCTGCTCTTCCGCCCGGCCGCCGCCGGCCAGGAGCCGGCCGGACGCACGCCATCGTCAATCCTGACAGGTACGCCCCGCTCTGCCCACATCACCCCGCCTTCCCGGTCACGCCGGGTGCCACCTTGCCGATGACCGGACCCGCCGATCACCGACCTTGACCAGCAGTTGTCAGTAAGATCACGTCTGCGGTTCGGTGGTCGTGGGACGGGTAGGTAACTCCGGCACGGGGGAACAGAGGCCGCAGCTACGCTCATTACGCTCATCGCGGTGGACCCGTCAGCACCCGGAGGTGGCCGATCGTGACCGTCCGTAGCTCCTTTGTCGTAGTGGCGAACCGCCTGCCGGTCGACGAGGTGAGCACACCCGAGGGACGGCAGTGGCGGCGCAGCCCAGGTGGGCTCGTCACCGCGCTGCATCCCGTCCTGGCCGCGCAGCAGGGCACCTGGGTCGGCTGGGCCGGCGGCACGGGCGCCGCGCCGGAGCCCTTCGACCTGGAGGGGATCCGGCTGCACCCGGTGCCGCTGAGCGCCGAGGAACTGGAGCGCTACTACGAGGGCCAGTCCAACGCGACGATCTGGCCGCTCTACCACGACGCCGTCGAGACGCCGACGTACAAACGCCGGTGGCGGGAGGCGTACCGGCTGGTCAACGCCCGGTTCGCGGAGGCCGCGGCGGACGTCGCAGCCGAGGGCGCGACGGTCTGGGTGCAGGACTACCAGCTCCAGCTCGTCCCGGCGATGCTCCGCGAGCTGCGTCCGGACCTGCGGATCGGGTTCTTCCTGCACATCCCGTTCCCGCCGATCGAGCTGTTCATGCAGATGCCGTTCCGCACCGAGATCCTGCGCGGCCTGCTCGGCGCCGATCTGGTCGGCTTCCAGCAGCGGCTGGCGGCGCAGAACTTCGTACGGCTCGCCCGGCACCTGCTCGGCCTGCGCTATGAGGGGCAGATGATCCAGGTCGACGGCCGGAGGGTCAAGGCCGGCGCGTTCCCCATCTCCATCGACACCGGGGAGATGGAGCGGCTGGCCGAGGACCCGGCGATCCAGGCCCGGGCCAAGCAGATCCGCGAAGAGCTGGGCAACCCGAAGACGCTCATCCTGGGGGTCGACCGGCTCGACTACACCAAGGGCATCGAGCTCCGGCTGAAGGCCTTCCGCGAACTCCTCGCTGACGGAAAGTTGACAGTTCCCGACGCGGTCATGGTGCAGGTCGCCACCCCGAGCCGTGAACGGGTCGAGCACTACCAGGCGCTTCGAGTGAAGGTCGAGCGCGAGGTGGGCAGGATTAATGGCGAATTCGGCCGAGTAGGCCTACCGGCAGTGCACTATCTGCATCAGTCGTACAGTCGCTCCGAACTCGCCGCGATGTACGTCGCGGCGGACGTGATGATCGTGACCCCGCTGCGAGACGGAATGAATCTGGTGGCCAAGGAGTACGTCGCATCGCGCGCCGACCAGGGCGGCGCGCTCGTGCTCAGTGAGTTTGCCGGCGCCGCGACAGAGCTGCGCCAAGCGTTTTTGTGTAACCCGCACGACCCCGACGCGGTCAAGGACGCGCTGTTGCGCGCCGTACACGTCGAACGACCGGAGGCCCGTAGGCGAATGCGGATAATGCAGCGCCATCTGCGTACCCACGACGTCGGCCACTGGGCCACGTCCTTCCTGACCGAACTCGGCGTGCCCGATGCGGAGGCCGCGTGAACTCCACCGCCACCACCACCTTGCCCGCCGGGGTGCTGGATCCCGAACTGCGCGCCGCTATCGGCCGGATCGCCCGCGTACCGCAACTCCTGGTCGCCTGCGACTACGACGGCACTCTCGCGCCGATCGTCGAGGACCCGAGCAAGGCCGTACCGCTGCCCGAGTCGGTGGCCGCGGTCCGCGCCCTGGCCTCGCTGCCGCAGACCACCGTCGCGGTCGTCTCCGGCCGCGCGCTGCGCGACCTGGCCGCGCTCTCCCGCCTGCCCAGCGAGGTCCACCTCGTCGGCAGCCACGGCTCCGAGTTCGACATCGGCTTCGTCGAGCGGCTCACCCCCGAGCTGATCGCGGTGCGCACCCGGCTGCGCGACGCGCTGCGCGAGATCGCCGCGGCCCACCCGGGCGTACGCCTGGAGCGCAAGCCGGCCAGCGTCGCCATGCACACCCGCGGGGTCGACCCGCAGGTCGCCGCCGCGGCCATCGAGGCGGTCCGCAACGGCCCCGCCACCTGGGCGGACGTGACCGTCACCCAGGGCAAGGAGGTCATCGAGCTGTCGGTGGTGGCCACCCACAAGGGCACCGCGGTCGACCAGCTCCGGACCCAGCTCGCGGCGAGCGCCGTGCTCTTCATCGGCGACGACGTCACCGATGAGAACGCCTTCGGAAACCTCCAGGGCCCGGATGTCGGCATCAAGATCGGCCCCGGGGACACCCAGGCCGACTACCGGGTGGCCGAGCCGATCGAGGCGGCCCGGGCGCTGGGCCTGCTGCTGGAGACCCGCCGACACTGGCTCTTCGGCGAGCGGGCGGTGCCGATCGAGCGGCACTCGATGCTGGCCAACGGGCGGACGGTCGCGCTGGTCACCCCCGAAGCGAAGATCACCTGGCTCTGCCACCCGAAGCCGGACGCGGCGGCGATCTTCGCCGACCTGGTCGGCGGCAGCCCCGCCGGGCACTTCACCGTCGGCCCCGAGCGCGGCGGCATCCCGCTCGGCCAGCGCTACCGCAGCGGCACGATGACCGTGGAGACCCGCTGGTCGGGCCTGACCGTCACCGACTGGCTGGACCTGCCGGCGAAGGAGACCACCCCGGACGGCCCGGCGGTCGTCACCGGCGACTCGGCGCTGGTCCGGCTGCTCACCGGCCGCGGCCGGGCCCGGATCGACTTCGCCCCGCGTCCCGAGTTCGGTCAGGTCGCGGTGCAGCTCCAGCCGATCGACGACGGCCTGCTGGTGCTCGGCTCCAACGAGCCGATGGCGCTCTACTCGCCGGGCGTTGAGTGGGACGTCACCAACGACGGGGTCAACGAGACGGCGAAGGCTGTGGTCGACCTCACCGCGGCGGGCGGGCAGGTGGTGCTGGAGCTGCGCTTCGGTACGCAGAGCCTGGAGCACCACCGGGTGCCGGTCCACGAGCGGCAGGCCGCCGCCGAGCGGCCCTGGAAGGACTGGGTGGCCGGGCTCCGGCTGCCCGACACGGCCCGCGACCTGGTCACCCGCAGCGCGCTCACCCTGCGCGGGCTCTGCCACGAGCCCACCGGCTCGATCCTCGCCGCGGCGACCACCTCGCTCCCCGAGGAGCTGGGCGGCGTCCGGAACTGGGACTACCGCTACTGCTGGCTGCGGGACGCGGCGATGACCGCGCGGGCGCTTGTCGACCTCGGCTCGACCGAGGAGGCGGAGGGGCTGCTGCGCTGGATCGACGGGGTCGTCGAGCGCACCGGCGGGCACCCGGAGCGACTGCACCCGCTCTACACCGTCGACGGGTACGAGCTGGGCGCCGAGGCGGTCATCGACACCCTGCCCGGGTACGCCGGCTCCCGGCCGGTCCGGGTCGGCAACCTCGCCAACCACCAGCTTCAGCTGGACGTCTTCGGCCCGGTCGCGGACCTGATCGCCGCCGTGGCGGACGCGCGCGGCTCGGTCCGCGAGGACGAGTGGCGGGTGCTGGAGAACATGGTCGAGGCGGTCCGCCGCCGCTGGCACGAGCCCGACCACGGCATCTGGGAGGCCCGCCTCCCACCCCGGCACCACGTCTTCTCCAAGGTCATGCTGTGGATGACGGTCGACCGGGCGCTGCACGTGGTACGGCAGCACGGCGGTGAGGACCGACCGGAGTGGGTGGAGCTGCGCGACCGGATCGGCGCCAACGTGCTGGAGTACGGCTGGCACGAGGAGGCCGAGGCGTACAGCGTCGCGTACGGGCACGAGGACATGGACGCCTCGTCCCTCTGGATCGGCCTGTCCGGGCTGCTCCCAGGGGACGACCCGCGCTTCCTGTCCACCGTGCTCAAGATCGAGGCGGACCTGCGCAGCGGCCCGGTCGTCTACCGGTACCACTGGGACGACGGCCTGCCCGGCCGGGAGGGCGGCTTCCACATCTGCACGTCGTGGCTGATCGAGGCGTACCTGCGCACCGGCCGGCGTACCGACGCCGAGGAGCTGTTCGCCCAGATGGTCGACACGGCGGGCCCGACCGGGCTGCTCCCGGAGCAGTACGACCCGCTCGCCGAGCGCGGCCTGGGCAACCACCCGCAGGCGTACAGCCACCTCGGGCTGATCCGCTGCGCCCTCCTGCTGGACGACGCGCTCAAGCAGTGACCTGACCAGCAACGACGGCGGCCCGGGACGACAACAGGTCCCGGGCCGCCGTCGGATCAGCTGTCCAGGGCGCCAACCACGTCGCCGACCACCACGATCGCGGGCGGGCGGAGACCCGCGGCCGTCACGTCGGCGGCGACCGCACCCAGCGTCGAGCGGAGCACCCGCTGGCCGCTGGTCGTGCCCTCCTGGACCACCGCCGCCGAGGTGTCCGCCGGGCGGCCGTGGGCGACCAGGGTCGCGCTGATCGCGGCGAGGTTCTTCAGCCCCATCAGGATCACCAGCGTGCCGCGCAGGCCGGCGAGGGCCTCCCAACGGACGAGGGAGGCCGGCGAGTCCGGCCCGACGTGCCCGGAGACCACCGTGAACTCGTGCGCCACCGCCCGATGGGTGACCGGGACACCGGCCACCGCGGGCACGGCGATCGCACTGGTCACCCCGGGGACCACGGTCACCGGCACGCCCGCCTCGGCGCAGGCCAGCAACTCCTCGCCGCCGCGGCCGAAGACGTACGGGTCGCCGCCCTTGAGCCGGACCACGACCTTGCCGGCCCGGGCCCGCTCCACCAGGATCCGGTTGATCTCCTCCTGGGCGCGAGACGGCCCGTACGGGATCTTCGAGGCGTCCACCAGCTCGACGTCGGAGCGCAGCTCGTCGAGGAGCAGCCCCGGGACGAGACGGTCGGCGACCACCACGTCGGCCTCGGTGAGCAGCCGCCAGCCCTTCACGGTGATCAGCTCCGGGTCGCCTGGCCCCGCCCCGACCAACGCGACGCGCCCGCCGGTGTTGACAGGGCGCCCCTGCTCTGTCGGAGACGTCAACCGGGGGCCCTCCGTTGCGAGCAGGGCGCGGATGGCGTCGCGGACGGTCATCGACCGGCGGGGGTCGCCGCCACCGAGCACGGCGACGGTTACCGGGCCGTGCCGGGTGACGGCCGGGGTCCACGCGGTGGCCGCCACCCGGTCGTCGGCGCGTACGCAGAAGATCCGGCGCTCGGCGGCGGCGGCGCTGACCTCGGCGGCGGCGGCCCGGTCGTCAACGGCCACCTGGACCAGCCAGGCGCCGTCAAGGTCGGCTGGTGCGAACCGGCGCGGCTCCCAGCGCAGCCGGCCGGCGTCGACGTGGCTCCGCAGCGCCGGAGTCAGCTCCGGCGCGACCAGCAGCACGTCCGCCCCGGCGTCGAGCAGCGCCGGCACCCGTCGGGTGGCCACCGCTCCCCCGCCCACCACGACCACCCGCAGGCCGGCCAGCCGGAGCCCGAGCGGGTACGGGTTGGTGCTCACGCCGCCGCCACGCTGCTGAGCCGAATGGTTCGCTCGCTCACTTCTCGGCCACCCCGGCCGAGTCGAAGGTGGCCACCTCGTGCAGCACCCGGACCGCGCCGGTGACGACCGGCAGGGCGAGCAGCGCGCCGGTCCCCTCACCGAGGCACAACCCGAGGTCGATCAGCGGATCGAGGCCGAGGTGGCGGAGGGCGGCGGTGGCCCCGGGTTCGGCGGAGCGGTGCCCGGCGACCATCGCGCCGACCGCGTCCGGCGCGAACGCGGCGGCGGCCAGCGCGCCGCTGACCGCGATCACCCCGTCCAGCAGCACCGGAACCCGGCGGGCGGCGGCACCCAGCACCAGCCCGGCCAGCGCCGCGTGCTCCAGCCCGCCGACCGCGGCCAGCACGCCGAGCGGATCGGCCGGGTCGGGCGCGTGCCGATCGAGCGCGGCCCGCACGACGCCGACCTTCCGGGCGTACGTCTCGTCGTCCACCCCGGTGCCCCGCCCGGTCGCCTCGGCCGGGTCGACCCCGGTGAACGCGGCGACCAGCGCGGCGGCCGGAGTGGTGTTGCCGATGCCCATGTCCCCGGTCAGCAGGATGCCCGCCCCACCGTCGACCAGCGTGGCGGCGACCCGGATGCCGGTCTCCACCGCCGCCCGGGCCTCGTCCCGGGTGAGCGCGGCGGTGACCGTCATGTCGCGCGTGCCGGCCCGCACGTTCGCCGCGACCAGGCGGGGGCCGGCCGCGTTGACGAACGCCGCCGGGTCGACCGGGAGTTCGACGACGGCCGCCGGGTCGACCGAGAGCGGGGTGGCCACCCCGACGTCGACCACGGTGACCGAGGCGCCGGCCTGCCGGGCGAACGCGTTGACCACCGCACCGCCAGCCAGGAAGTTGCCGATCATCTGGGCGGTGACCTCCTGCGGCCAGGGGCTGACGCCCTGGGCGTGCACGCCGTGGTCACCGGCGAAGACGGCCACCACGGCCGACTCGGGCAGCGGCGGGGGGCAGGCCCCGGCCAGCCCGGCGAGCCGTACGGAGAGGGGCTCCAGGGCGCCGAGGGAGCCGGCGGGCTTGGTCAACCGGCCCTGGAGGTCGCGGGCCGCCGCCATCGCGGGCTCGTCCAGCGGCCGGATCGCCGCCACGGTGGACTCCAACTTCATCCCTCTTCCTCCAGGATCTCCGCCAGCACGCCGACGAACGCGTCGGTCGTCGCCGGATCGCGCACCGCGATCCGCAGCCAGTCCGGGCCGAGCCCAGGGAAGGTGTCGCCCCGACGTACCGCCCAACCGCGCTCGCGCAGCCGTTCCCGCACGGCGGCGGCACCGGGCCGGTGAACCAGCACGAACGCGCTCGCCGGGCGGCCGACGACGCGTACGCCGGGCAGGCCGGACAGGCGGGCCACCAGGTGGTCGCGGTCGGCGGCGAGCTCGGCGGCGATGGCGCGCTCGGCGGCGACGGCGACCGGCGACGCGCAGGCGGTCGCGGCGGCGAGCGCCGGGGTGGAGACCGCCCACAGCGGCTGGGCGGCGGCGAGCCGGGCGAGCAGCGGGGCCGCACCGAGCAGGTAGCCGATGCGCAGCCCGGCCAGCCCCCAGGTCTTGGTGAGGCTGCGGACCACCACGAGGCCGGGCAGGTCGCGGCGGGCCGCCAGGGACTCGGGCTCGCCGTCGACGCCGGGAGCGCCGGTGGTGTCGGCGAATGCCTCGTCGACCACGAGCACGCGACCGGGGCGGGCCAGCGCGGCGAGCGCGCCGGCCGGGTGCAGCACGGAGGTGGGGTTGGTCGGGTTGCCGACCAGCACCAGGTCGGCGTCGGCGGGCACCCGGGCCGGGTCGAGCCGGAAGTCGTCGGCCGGGTCGAGCAGCACTCGGTCGACGGCGTGCCCGGCGGCCCGCAGGGCGGCCTCGGGCTCGGTGAACTGCGGGTGCACCACGACCGGACGCCGGGCGTCGCGCAGCGCCCGGGCGATCAGGACGAAGCCCTCGGCCGCGCCGGCGGTGAGGAGTACCTCTTCCGGGGGACGCCCGTGCCGGGCGGCGACGGCGGCCCGGGCCGGGCCGGGATCCGGGTACGCGGCCAGCTCGCCCAGGGCCGCCGTCAGCGGCGCGGCCAGCCAGGCGGGCATCGGGGCGCGGCGGACGTTGACCGCCAGGTCGACCAGCCCGGGGGTCGCCTCGGCGTCCCCGTGGTGCGCGAGGTCGGGCTCCCGTTGTGGGTTGCGCGACGTCGGCTGTTCGGCCGCCGCCGGCACCCCGGTCGCGGCCGGCGTTCCGGTCGACAGTGCACGCATGTCCGCGATCCTGCCGGGAAGCCGCCGCCGGGGACAGCGGATCCCGGCGTGGGTCGCGTCACCAGGCGAGGCTCTGATCGCCCGTTTACGAGTTTTTCTCATTTCCGAATCGGAAATGTCATAGCTTGGCCTCGTGAGCAATCGACCCCTTGCTTCCACTGGTCGTGCCGTTCCCCTCCTCCGCGCCGGGCTGATCGCCGGCATCGTGGTCGCCGCTGCGGCGTACCCACTCGCCGCCCTCACCGGCCTCGGGGCCAAGGTCACCGCGCACGAAGTGGAGCAGAAGACGAACATCCTGAAGACCGCGCTACCCGCCGAGACCTCGTACCTCTACGCGCCGGACGGCAAGACCGTGCTGACGATGTTCTACGAGGAGTACCGGCAGTACACCAAGATCGAGGACATGTCGCCGAACATCCAACAGGCGATCGTCGCCGCCGAGGACAACCGCTTCTACCAGCACCACGGCGTCGACCCGAAGGGCGTGGCCCGCGCCTTCGTGGCCAACTCCCGCTCCGGCGGCGTGTCCCAGGGCGCGTCCACGCTGACCATGCAGTACGTCCGGATGGCCCTACGGGACAGCGCGCAGACACCGAAGGAGGTCCAGGAAGCCACCCAGCAGACCAGCCTGCGCAAGGTCAAGGAGATGCGCATGTCGCTGGACATCGAGAAACAGCTCAGCAAGGAACAGATCCTGGAGCGCTACCTGAACTCGGCCTACTTCGGCCACCGGGCGTACGGGATCTACGCGGCCGCGCAGATCTTCTTCTCCAAGACCCCGGCCACCCTCACCCCGGTCGAGGCGGCCACCCTGGCCGGCCTGGTCAAGTCCCCGTCGGAGTACGACCCGATCACCTCCGACCAGAAGGACGCCACCGCCCGGCGCAACTACGTGCTCGACAACATGTCCCGCCTCGGCTACATGTCGCCGGACGCCGTCGCCGGGGCCAAGGCCGAGCCGATCCAGCTGAAGTTGACCAGCCCGCCGAACGACTGCGCCTCGATGCTGGAGAAGTACAAAGCGACCTGGGGCTTCTACTGCGACTACCTGAAGAACTGGTGGAGCTCCCAGCCCGCGTTCGGGGAGAACCGGCTGGAACGGATGGACAAGCTGCGCCGCGGCGGCTATCGGATCGTGCTCGCCCTCGACCCGAAGATCCAGGAGGCGGCGGAGAAGAACGTGGGCGCCAAGGAGGGCACCGGCAGCCCGTTCGCCAACGGGATCGTGGTCGCCGAGCCGGGCACCGGACGGATCAAGGCGATGGCGGTGAACCGGAACTACTCACTGGACGTGGCCGAGAACCCGAACAGTTCCAACCCGGAGGCCGACCCGAACGTGAAGGCGAACTATCCGAACACGGTCGCGCCGTTGCTCGGCGGGGGCACACTCCCCGGCTACCAGGCCGGATCGACGTTCAAGATGTTCACGATGCTCGCCGCGCTCAACTCCGGGACGAAGCTCTCCGACACCATCAACTCGCCGTTCAAGTACCAGTCGGCCATCTACGACGGGTGGGCGCCGGTCAACGCCAGCGGCGCCATGACCGGTGTGCAGACCATGTGGTCCGGCTTCGGCAAGTCGGTGAACACCTTCTTCGTGCAGTTGGAGGAGAAGATCGGCGCGGAGAAGGGGGTGCGCCTGGCCGAGCAGCTCGGGCTGCGCTGGCGTACCGACGTCGACCGCGAGCACGCCGCGCCGGACCAGGCGAACAAGTGGGGCGCGTTCACCCTGGGCGTCTCCGACGCCACCCCGCTGGAAGTGGCGAACGCGTACGCCGCCGTGGCCGCGGACGGCCGGTACTGCGAGGCCATCCCGGTGAACTCGATCCTGAACCGGGACGGCACGCCGGCCATGTACACCACGGCCGGCGGGGTGCAGCGGGAGGTCGCCAAGCCGCGCTGCCGGCAGGTGGTCAGCGCGGACGCGGCCCGGGCCGCCACCGACGCCGCCCGCTGCCCGACCGGCGACACCCCGGCCAAGGGCAGCTGTGGCGGCTGGTCCACCGCCGACAGCGTCCGGGGTACGGTCGGCCGCCCCGTCGCCGGCAAGACGGGTACCACCGACAGCACCCGATCCGCCTGGTTCGCCGGCTACACGCCGGAGCTGGCCGCGGCGAGCTTCATCGCCGACCCGGACAACCCGTTCAACGCGGTGGGTGACGGGCTGTCCCAGGTGCCCGTCGACGCGGTGGCGATGACCCTGCGCGACGCGCTGAAAAACCAGCCGGTCCGCCAGTTCACCCCGCCGTCCGACCAGATCGTCGGCTGAACCGGCGGCCGGCCCCCGGGGGTTGCGCCCGGGCCAGTGGATCAAGAGGTTCGCGGCACCCGCCGCGAACCTCTTGATCGCATCTCGTCGGTGCCCCGGGCCGCCGATCGGCGATTCCGCCCGGCCCAGGTCAGTGCCCTCGCACGTACGGGTAGCCTTGGCAAACGTGTATCGGTTCCTGCTGACCCCGCGCTGGCTGGGCTATCTCGCGCTGACCTTGGTCGCCGCCGCGGTGATGGTGTTCCTCGGCAACTGGCAGCTGGACCGCTACCGCGGCCGTACGGCGGTCAATGAGCGGATCGACGCCGGCGCCACCATGACCCCCGCACCGCTGCGCGACGCCCTGCCGGCCCCGACCGGCGGCCCCGGCAGCACCGGCCCGGCCCCGGCCGAGCGGGTCACCTGGAGCATGGCCACCGCCACCGGCCGGTACGACACCGCCAACCTCGTGCTGGTCCGTGGCCGGACGCTCGACACCGAGGTGGGCTACGAGGTGCTCACCCCGCTGGTCCTCGCCGACGGCACCGCCGTGCTGGTCGACCGGGGCTGGATCCCGCCCGTACCGGGCGGTGCCGCCACCGTCCAGCCGCCGGTGCCCGCCGCGCCGACCGGCGACGTGACGGTCACCGGCCGGGTGGTGTTCAGCGAGAGCGGCGGCGGCACGGTCGAGCGCCGCAACGGCAAGCTGGAGAGCCGGCGGATCAACATCCCCCGCATCGCCAGCGAGCTGCCGTACCCGGTGGCCGGCGGCTATCTGCTGCTCGACCAGCAGACACCCGCCGCCGACCCGGCGTTCCAGGCGGTCGCGATCGGGCACACCAACAACTGGCAAAACTTCGGTTACGTGGTCCAGTGGTGGCTCTTCGCCGGCATGAGCCTCGTCGGCTACGCCTGGGTGGCGCGCCGGGAGGCGCGGCAGGCGGCCGGCCTGGACAAGCCACGCACGCCCGTCGACCGGGCCGCCGAGCCGGCCCCCAGCGCCTCGGCCTGACCGGCCCCCGGGCCAGCCGCGGGCGGGTGCAGCGGGCACCCGGGGCACCGTGATCGCGGGTAGGGTCCCGGCCATGGTCAGCAACCGTGAGGGGTCCCGGTGACCTCTGATCCCACGCCGCCTCCGCCGCCCGCGGAGCCGCCGGCCCAGCCGCACCCGGCGTACGACCCGTGGACCGGCCTGCCGCCCGCCGACGCGCCGCCCACCGAGCGGTTTTCGGTGCCACCGGCACCACAGTCCGACGTGCCGGTGACCGCCCAGTTCTCCGTGCCACCGGCACCACAGCCCGGCATGCCGGTGACCTGGCCCGGGCCGTACCCGCCGGCGGGCCCGCTGCCGCCCGCGCAGTCCGTGGTGGCCGTGCAGATCGGCGAGATCATGGTGGCGCCGCCGGTGATCCGTACGCCGGCCGGCATGCTGCCGCTCGCCGGCGCCTCCTGGCACGTGGTCGACTACTGGCAGAAGGAGGAGAAGGTGGCGACCTGGGCGCTGGTCTGCGCCATTCTCGGCTTCTTCTGCCTGACCGTGTTCAGTCTGCTCTTCCTGCTGATCAAGGAGACCCGGCATCACGGGACCGTGCAGATCACGGTGACCAACGGCGGCCACCAGTACGTGGCCCGGATCCCGGTGGCCGACCAGTTCCAGGTCCAGCAGATCAACAATCAGGTCAACTACGCCCGGTCGCTGTCGGTCGGCTGACCGCCCGGGGCGCCGGAGGCGGTCCCCGTGTCCGCCTCCAGCGCCCCGGAATCAGCCAGCGCCCCGGACTCAACCGGCGGCACGGACTCAGCCCGCGGCGCGGCCGGCGTGGATGGCGCGTACGGCGTCGATGGTGTCGGCCTCGGCGGCGGTCTTGTCGTCCCGGTAGCGCACCACCCGGGCGAAGCGCAGCGCCATGCCGCCCGGGTAGCGGCTGCTCGTCTGCACCCCGTCGAACGCGATCTCGACCACCTGCTCAGGGCGGACCCGGACCACCCAGTCGCCCCTTTCCACGGCCAGGTCGAGAAACCGCTCGGTCTGCCAGCGCAGCACCTCGTCGCTGAGCCCCTTGAACGTCTTGCCCAGCATGACGAACTCTCCCGTACCGGGATCGCGGGCACCGAGGTGCAGGTTGGAGAGCCAGCCCTGCCGCCGGCCGCTACCCCACTCGACGGCCAGCACGACCAGGTCCAGGGTGTGCCGAGGCTTGACCTTGACCCAGGCCGCGCCGCGCCGGCCGGCCTCGTAGGGGGCGGCCGGGTCCTTCACCACCACCCCCTCCTGGCCGGCTTCGATCGCCGCCGCGAAAGCGGCCCCGGCCTGCTCCGGGCCGTCCACCTCCATCCGGCCGACCAGCAGCGTCGGGTCGACCGCACCGGCCAGCGCGGCCCACCGCTCCCGGCCGGGCAGGTCGATCAGATCCGTGCCGTCGAGGTGCAGCAGGTCGAAGAAGTACGGCGTCAGCACGGTCCCGCCGGCGCGCTCGGCGGCGGCGAGCACCGCGGGCGCCACCGCCGTACCCCCGGTGGTGCTGGGGGTGGTGCGCCGGGCCGCCCGGCCGGCGGTCTCCTGGAAGGGCAGTGGGCGGCCGGTGGCGTCCAGCCCGATCGCTTCGCCGTCGAGCACCAGTTCCCGGGCCGGCAGGGCGCGGACGGCCGCCACCACCTCGGGCAGCCGGGTGGTGATGTCGTCGAGGCTGCGGCTGAAGACCGCGATGTCCTGGCCGGACCGGTGCACCTGGATCCGGATGCCGTCGAGCTTCACGTCGACCACCGCGGGGACGCCGGTGGCGGAGAGCGCCTCGTCGACCGTCGGGGCGCTCTGCGCCAGCATCGGAGCCAGCGGACGGCCCACCTGGAGGCCGAAGCCGGCCAGCGCCGCCGCACCGCCGGAGAGCGCCGCCACCGCCACCGCCCGCAGGTCGCCGGCGAGCAGCAGGGCCCGCCGGACCGCCGCCACCGGCACCTCGGCGGCCCGGGCCACGGCGTCGGTGAGCAGGCCGGCCTGGGCACCCTGGCGCAGTTCGCCGCGGAACAGGCCGACCAGCAGCCGCTGCTCCTCGACGGTGGCCGCGGCGAAGAGCCGGTGCAGCAGGTCGCGGCGGCGGGCCTGCGAGCCGACGCCGCCGACGGCGGCAATCTCGGTGACGGCCGCGTCGACGCCGGCCACGGTCAGCGTCGGCTCGACGGCCGGCGGCGGCAGGTCGCGCAGGCTGTTCCAGCCCACGCCGGTCTGCCGCTGACGCAGCTCACCGGCGAGGTAACCGGCCCCCGCCGGAACCTCGGCCGGGTCGAGCGACCGCAGCGCGGCGGCGAGCAACTCCACCTTGGCCCGCCGGCCGCTGGTGGCCCCCACCGCCGCGGAGGTAACCGCCAGCTCGAAGAACCGCACACTCCCCTCCCACCACCCACCCACCCCGCCCCACCCCGGCCCAACAGCGTTGATCAAGGAGTTTGCGTCGGAGTCGATCTCCATCGAGACGCGAACTCCTTGATCAACCGCGTTCTGCGGGAGCGGGCGGGGCGGGGGCTAGGCCGAGACCGGCTCCTCGATCCGCAGGCCGCGCGCGCGGACCTCGTCGGCAACCCGGCTGAGCAGCGCGTCGAGCGTGACCAGCGTGGCCGAGAGCTCGCCGAGCTGATCCTTGAGCGTGTCCTCGGACCACGCGGAGACGTGAACATCTCCCAGGGCACTGACGGCGGCCTGCAGCCGCGCCATCTCGTTGTTCGTACGCATGTTCGAGAGGCTATAACAGCCCGGCGCCCGACACACCGCAAACTCCGACATTGGTGCCGAAGTTACGGTGTCGCCACCTCACTCCGGCTTCGCGCCCGCCTCGGCGACCTTGGCCAGCAGCAGCGCCTCGGCCAGGCAGACCCGGGCGAACTCGCCCAGGTGCAGGCTCTCGTTCGGCCCGTGCGCCCGGGCGTGCGGGTCCTCCACCCCGGTCACCAGGATCGCCGCCCCCGGGAACATCTCCTGGAAGGTGGCGATGAACGGGATCGAGCCGCCCACGCCGATGTCGACCGGGTCGGTGCCGTCCCAGGCGCCCCGGAAGGCCGCCCGCGCCGCCGCGAACATCGGCCCGGTGGCGTCGATGACGCAGGGGAAGCCGTCGTGCTCGAAAGTCACCGTCACCTGCGCGCCCCACGGAGCGTGCTTCTCCAGGTGGGTGGTGAGCGCGGCGTACGCCTTCTTCGGGTCGTCGCCCGGCGCCAGCCGTACGCTCAGCTTCGCCTTCGCCGAGGGGACGAGCGCGTTCGGCGCCTCGGCGGTGGCCGGGGCGTCGATGCCGAGCACCGCGAGGGCCGGCTTGGTCCAGAGCCGGTCGGTGATCCGGCCGGTGCCGAAGAGCTCGCCACCCTCGACCAGCCCCGCCTCGGCGCGGAACCGGTCCTCGGGGTAGTCGACGGTCGCGCCCTCCCGGCCGATCAGCCCCTCGACCGTCACGTCACCGGCGTCGTCGTGCAGCGTGGCGAGCAGCCTGACCAGCGCGGTGAGGGCGTCCGGCACGGCGCCGCCGAACATGCCGCTGTGCACGGCGTGGTCGAGGGTGCGCACCTCCACGAAGCAGTTGACAACGCCGCGCAGCGAGGTGGTCAGCGCGGGCACACCGACGTCCCAGTTGGTCGAGTCGGCGATCACGATGACGTCCGAGGCCAACTCCTCGCGGTGCTCGGCGAGCAGCCGCTCCAGCGAGTCCGACCCGAACTCCTCCTCGCCCTCGATGAAGAGGACCACACCGACCGGAAGCCGGTCGCCGAACGCGCGCAGCGCGGCGATGTGCGCCATGATGCCGGCCTTGTCGTCGGCGGCACCCCGGCCGTAGAGGCGGCCGTCCCGCTCCACCGGCTCGAACGGGTCGGACTCCCACAGCGTCAGGTCGCCGACCGGTTGCACGTCGTGGTGGGCGTACAGCAGGACGGTGGGCGCGCCGGGCGGGGCTGGCTTCGTTCCGATCACCGCCGGCTGCCCGCCGGAGCGCACGATCTTCGTGTCGAGGCCGCAGCCGCGCAGCAGCTCCGCCACCGCCTCGGCGGAGCGCTCCACGTGCGAGTGGTCGAAGCCGTCGAAGGCAATGCCCGGGATGCGGACGAGGCTTTCCAGGTCGGCGCGGACTCCGGGCAGCTCACGCTCGACGGCGGCCCGCACCTCGGACTCGGACATGATCGGTGTGGTCATGACCGGAATCGTATGCCGGCCTTACCGGGCCCCACCTTCCGAGTCCGTGCCCAGCTCAGGGACGGCGCACGTAGTAGTGGTCGGGGGCGTGCGGCAGGGTGGGGGCGGCGTCGACCACGAGATCCGCCACGGCCTCGGTGTCGTCGGCCGCGAAGTGCGCCCGCTCGCCGGCGTGCCAGCGGCGCAGCTCGGGCAGGATCTCCGCGCCGTCGCGGGCGAGTGCCCGGGCCAGCCGCAGCTCCGCCGGCGCGGTGACGAAGACCGACAGGGTCAGCTCCGGCCGGATCGCGGCGCGCGCGGCGCTCATCCCCTCGATGATCAGCACCGGCCCGGCCGGCACCGGCACCTCCCGGTCCAGGAAGCAGCGCCGCACCCAGCTGTACCGGCGGTACGCGCCGGGACGGCCCGCGCGTACCGGCCCGAGCACCTGCCGCTCCAGCCGGGGCCAGAAGGTGAGCTGGTCGTCCCAGCCGTCCAGCAGGTCGTCGGTCCGGACCACCGGTGGCCGCTCGCCGCCGGGCAACCCGGCGAAGGCGTCCGCGAGGCGCGTCGCGAAGAGGCTCTTGCCCGCGCCGCTCGGCCCGTCCACCGCCACCAGCCGGGTACGCCCCAACCGCGCCGGACCGGCGAGCACCCGCCGGGCCAACCCGACGTACGCCTCAACCACCCCCACTGTCACCGCCCAGACGCTAGTGCCGGCGGGTGCGGGGTTGGTGGGTGGTCCCCCGTCCGCTTGATCCTGCGGCTGAGCAGGCCGTTCGGCGGGTGGGCCGGCGTCGACACCGGCATCATCGGGTGGTGCTCCATGACGTGATGTGTCCGGGCGTCGACGCCCTGCTGGAACAGGCCAGGGCCGGGCTCCGCCGGCTCACCCCGCACGAGACCGTCGAGGCGGTCCGTGGGGGCGCCCTGCTGGTCGACACGCGTCCCGAGGCACAGCGCCGCACACAGGGCGAACTGCCCGGCGCAATCGTCATCGAGCGGAACGTGCTGGAGTGGCGGCTGGACCCGGCCAGCGCCTGGCGCATTCCGGAGGCGCTCGGGTACGACCGGCAGATCGTGCTGGTGTGCGCCGAGGGCTACAGTTCCAGCCTGGCCGCGGCCGGCCTGCAGGCGCTCGGCCTGCGCCGAGCCACCGACATGATCGGGGGCGTGCAGGGCTGGCGGGAGTCGGGACTGCCGATGTCCGACCGCCCCGCCGACGTCCGCTACTAGGGTGCGCCTGGCGGGATGAACGGCAGGCCCGGCGGTGGGCCGGACTCGATCAGCCGCCACAGGGCTTCGGTGTCCAGGTGCTCCTCGACCAGGTCGCCCAGCAGGTCCAGGGTCCGCTCGCGGGCGGCGGCGAACGCGGTGTCCGGGGCGACCTTGAAGCCGGTCCGCCCGGACAGTCGGGCAACCTCGGTGAGGAACCGGCGGCGGAACTCGTCGGACTCGAAGGCCCCGTGCCAGTGGGTGCCGTGCACCGCACCGAGCAGCGCTCCCTCGCCGACGCCGTCGGCGTACCGCAGCAGCGGCGACAGGCCCGGGTCGGCGGCGGAGACGTACCCGTGGTGGATCTCGTAGCCCTGGACGGGGACGTCACCGGCGGCGGTGCCGGTGGCGCGGCGGACCGTCTTACGCGGGTCGAAGGTGATTTCGATGGGCAGCAGCCCCAGCCCGGGAACGCTGCCCCGGCCGCTCTCCACCGGGTCGTGGATGGCCCGGGCCAGCATCTGGAATCCGCCGCAGATGCCGAGCAGCGGCCGGCCGGCGGCGGCGTGCGCCGTGACGGCGTCGGCCAGGCCGGTCTCCCGCAGCCAGGCCAGGTCGGCCACGGTCGACTTGGAGCCGGGCAGCACCACCAGGTCGGCGGCGGCCAGTTCGGCCGGCTCGATCGTCAGCCGCACCCGGACCCCGGGCTCGGTGGCCAAGGCCTCGACGTCGGTGGCGTTGCTGATCCGGGGCAGCCGGACCACGGCCACGTCGAGCCAGTCGGTGCCCCGGGGCGCCGCCGGCCGGCCGAGCACCCGGCCGTACGCGAGCGAATCCTCGGCGTCCAGCCACAGATCCAGCTCCCAGGGCAGCACCCCGTACGTGGGCCGGCCGGTCACCCGGTGCAGCATGTCCAGCCCCGGTTGGAGCAGCCCCACGTCGCCCCGGAACTTGTTGATCACGAAGCCGGCGACGAGGGCCTGATCGGCCGGGTCGAGCAGGGCGACGGTGCCGAACATCGAGGCGAAGACGCCACCCCGGTCGATGTCACCGACCACGATGGTGGGCAGCCCGGCATGCCGGGCCAGCCCCATGTTCACGTAGTCGCCGGCCCGCAGGTTGATCTCGGCCGGGCTGCCGGCGCCCTCGCAGATCACCACGTCGTACGCCGCCCGCAGCTCGGCCAACGCCCCGTACGCGGTCTCGGCGAGCCGGGGACGCAGTTGGCGGTAGTTGCCCGCGGTGACCGTGTCGACGGCCTCGCCGAGCAGCACCACCTGGCTGGCGTGATCGCTGCCCGGCTTGAGCAGCACCGGGTTGAAGCGCAGGTCGGGGGCGATCCCGCAGGCGGCGGCCTGCATCGCCTGGGCCCGACCGATCTCGCCGCCGCGCCCATCCGGGCCGACCACCACGGCCGAGTTGTTGGACATGTTCTGCGCCTTGAACGGCGCCACCCGGACGCCCCGGCGGCTCAGCCAGCGACAGATGCCGGCGGTGAGCACGCTCTTGCCGGCGTCGGAGGTGGTGCCGGCCACCAGCAGCCCGCCGCTCACCGCTCACTCCCCCGTCGCGCCAGGCCGTTGCCCACGCCCCGCAGCACGGATCGGGCGGCGGCGTTGACCAGGCGACCGGCGGTCAGCGGGTAGGCCACGGCGAGACCGAGCGCGGCCAGGCCGACCGCGCCGGAGATCCGGGCCGCCCGCCGCAGGTGCCGTGCCTCGGGCCGGGGCCCGTCGCCGAGGAAGGGCCGGGTCTCGGTACGCCCGAAGTAGACGTTGCGCCCGCCCAGCCGTACGCCGAGCGCGCCGGCCATCGCCGCCTCGCACTGGCCGGCGTTCGGGCTCGGGTGGTCGTTGCGGTCCCGGCGCCAGATCCGCCAGGCGCTGCTCCGGTCGCCAGGCGCGGCCGGCGCGACCGCGATGGTGAGCAGCCCGGTCAGCCGGGCCGGTGCCAGGTTGAGCAGGTCGTCCAGGCGGGCAGCCGGGGTGCCGAAGCGGGCGTAGCGGGGCGAACGGTGCCCGACCATCGCGTCGAGCGTGTTCGCCGCCCGGTAGCCGAGCAGGCCGGGCAGCCCGGCGACCGCACCCCAGACCAGCGGTGCGACGACCGCGTCGGAGGTGTTCTCGGCGACCGACTCGACGGTGGCGCGGGCCAGTTCCGGCTCGTCCAGCGTCGAAGGGTCCCGGCCACACAAATGGTTGAGCCGGCGACGGGCGGCGGGCAGGTCACCGTCGCGCAGCGCCCGGGCCATCACCGTCGACTCGTGCCGCAGGGTGCGACCGCCCAGCACGGTCCAGGTGCCGGCGGCCACCACCGCCGCGCGGGCCAGCGGCCGACGCCGGGTGGCGAGCGTAGCGGCGAGGCCGAGCAGCACCGGCGCACCGACGGCGAGCGCGGTGAACGCCGCTCCGGCCGACCGATCCGGCCGGTAGATCCGTCGCTCCAGCGCCCCGGCCGCCCGACCGAAGCCGGCCACCGGGTGCCACCGGCGAGGATCGCCCAGGAGCGAATCCAGGGCGTAACCCGTCACCAGTCCCGCAGCGTTCGCCATGGCGGTCGCCTGCCGCACCCTCACCACCTCCGGCCGGCCAGCCTAGTCGTACGGGCGGGGCGGCCACGTCGGCGTCGCCACCCCGCTCCCCTGAGCACGAACCGGTGCCTCAGGCCGGCACCGGCGTCCGCCGCCGACCCCGGCGACCCGGACCGGCCAGGGGGACACCGCCGCCGCCGTCGGTGGCCGCCTCGCCGGGCTCGTCGTCGGGCTCGTCGTCGCCCTCGTCGTCATCGTCGTCGCCGGCCGGCTCGTCGAACGGGTCCACCAGCCCGTCGAAGTCACCGGCCGGCCCGTCCGGATCACCCGACGGCCCGTCCGGGGCGCCCGGCAGCCCGTGCCCGGCGCGCGCGCCGGTGAACTCCGGCGGCTCGAACTCGTCGTCGAACGGCCGGTCGTCGAGGGAGGCCGGCGCCTGCGCGGTCGGCACCGGCTCGGTCGCCTCGCCGTGCACCCGGCGCTCCGCCTCGGCGTCCTCGACAGTGCTGGTGGCCATGCCGGGCCGATTGCGGAGGAACCGGCCCCGGCCCCGGGACAGGTCGTGGCCGACCGCGACCGCCTCCAGCTCGTAAAGGGTGCGGTGGTTGCCGGCGTCGTCGGTCCAGTCGCGGGTGTAGAGCCGGCCGGCGACGACCACCGGGTCGCCGACCATCACCGAGGCGGCCACCCCCTCGGCCAGCTTGCGCCAGCAGTTCACCCGTACGCGAAGGCTGTTGCCGTCGACCCAGCGGCCGCTGTCCCGGTCGAGGCGGCGAGCGGTGGAGGCGACCTTGAAGTTGGCCACCAGGGTGTTGCTCTGCGTGGTGCGCCGCCACTCCGGCGCGGTCAGCACGTTGCCGACGACGGTGACGTACGTATCGAACATCGCCCCTCCCAGGGACACTCGGCTTGTCGGGCCGAGCCTCGACCGACGGCGGGCCGGTCACCACCCGCACGGCCCGCGCCTGTGGACGACGGACCGGGCTGTGGACAACCGCCTGATCAAGGGTCCCGTCTGCTAAGGGCTGTGCCCGGGAGCAGGGCCTACCGCCGGGTAGCGTCGCGGCGTACCGTCGCGTTCGTGGAACCCGATGTGCTGGGACCGCCGTACGAGCGGCAGACGATCGACCTCGGCGTCGACGACGAGGGGCCGGTGGTCGCGACCCTGGTGCGCCGGCGGGCCGATGACCCCACCCGCCGGGCCGTGCTCTACGTGCACGGCTTCGTCGACTACTTCTTCCAGACCCACGTCGCCGACTTCTTCGCCGCGCGGGGCTGGGACTTCTACGCCCTCGACCTGCGCAAATACGGCCGCAGCCTGCTGCCGCACCAGACCCCGAACTTCTGCCACGACCTGCGCGACTACTTTCCGGAGCTGGACGCCGCCGCCGAGATCATCCGCGCCGACGACGGGCACGACACCGTGCTTGCGATGGGCCACTCCACCGGCGGCCTGCTCATCTCACTCTGGGCGCACGCCCGCCGCGACGCCGGCCTGGTCGACGGGCTCTTCCTCAACAGCCCGTTCTTCGACATCAACGCCCCGTGGCTGGTCCGTCGACCCCTCACGGCCGCCGTCGCCCGGCTGGGCCGCCGGGCGCCGCACCGCGTCCTCCCGCTCGGGCTGCACTCGGTGTACGGCGAGAGCCTGCACGCCGACCACCGCGGCGAATGGCGGTACGACCTGGCCTGGAAGCCGCTCGCCGGCTTCCCGGTGCGAGCCGGCTGGCTCAACGCGATCCGCACCGGCCAGCGGCAGCTCCGGGCCGGCCTGGACATCCCGGTGCCGGTGCTGCTCGCCTGCTCCACCCGCAGCTACCGGGGCACGAGGTGGCACGACTCCGCCGCCCTCGCCGACGCGGTGCTGGACGTGGAGCACATGGTGCGCTGGGCGCCCCGGCTCGGCCGGCACGTCACCCTGGCCCGCTTCGACGGCGGGCTGCACGACCTGACGCTCTCCCGCCCCGCCGTACGGGAAAAGGTCCTTGCCGAGGCCGGGCGGTGGGCGGAGGCGTTCGTCGGCGCCAGGCCGACCGGCCCTGCGCCGACCAGCCCGCCGGCGGCTCGCCGGCCGGTGGCTCGCCGGCCGGTGGAGGAACCAGCCGACGTCGCCGCCGAGGGCTGAGCCGTTCCAGGGGCCGTCAGGGCGCGACAGCCGCCGCGAGCGCCGACCTGATCCGGTCGAACGTCGCGATTCGGTGACCACCACGCTCGGCGGGCAGCACCAGGCCGAGGCAGTGCAGCGCCACCTCCCCCTCGGGGCGCGTCTCGGCGCCGAACACCGGCGCGCCGACGTACCCTCCAGGCAGTTCGGTGGTGACGCGCAGGTCGTCGCCGTCCCGCACCACCCGTTCGATCGTCGCTTCGAGGGGCCGCGACCCGCCGTCGGCGACGCCGAGCGCCAGCACGAACGCCGCGCTCGGGTCCGCGCCGACCCGGCCGATCGCGTCGGCCCGCGCGGCCACCGCGTCGGTCACCTGCTGGGTACGCCACCGCCAGCCCCGGTCCTCGGCGTACCCGTGCAGCCCGCCGGTGGGCATGGCGGCCACGCCGACCTCCGGAAGGTGCAGCCATCGGTTGGCGAAGTCGGGCAGCACGATGTGCTCCGACGCCGCGTCCGCCGGCTCGGTGATACTCGGCCGCAGCCCGATCTCCCCGTAGGCGGCGTCAGCAATCGCGTCGGCGGTCAGCAGCCACTCGTGCACCACGTCCCCGTCGTCCGTGGCGCCGACCAGCTCGGTGTAGAAGAAGGCGGTGCCGAACCCGTCGGCGCCCGCCCCAGGGCGGTCGGAACGGCTCAGCGGCAAAATGGCACGCCCGAGCAGCTGACACAGCTCGTAGGCGATCTCGTTCTCGGTTTCCTGATCGAGCAGCATCCCGCAGAGGGTACAAACCGGGCCGAGCGGCCGGCAGGCGGGGCGTAACCGGGCTGCCGACCAGGGGCATCTCGTGCGAACCTGGGCATCGACATGGCCGCGACCACCCGTTCCCCCGACGC
This sequence comes from Micromonospora sp. NPDC048999, assembly GCF_040649295.1. Classification (NCBI taxonomy): domain Bacteria; kingdom Bacillati; phylum Actinomycetota; class Actinomycetes; order Micromonosporales; family Micromonosporaceae; genus Micromonospora; species Micromonospora sp. NPDC048999. The sequence continues at coordinate 58,377 of NZ_JBEZFI010000014.1, forward strand.
GCCCGGGGGCGGCGGTACCCTCTTGGCGCAACACTCCACGCGCGCCCGTAGCTCAGCGGATAGAGCAGGGGACTTCTAATCCCAAGGCCGCAGGTTCGAATCCTGCCGGGCGCACCATCGTCACCCCAGGTCAACGGCTCGTCATTCCCGGTCCAGTAGATCACCACGCCCCCCGTACAGCCATTCGTACAGCCAAGTCAGCCGAAGAGGTGCCTCGCGGCCTCATCCACGGCGGCCCGCTGAATCTCTGGCAGGACGTGGGCGTAGGTGTTCATGGTCAGTCCGATCTGGCTGTGACCGAGCACCTTCATCACCGTCCGGGGCGACGCCCCGGCCAGCTGGCGACCTCCGGCCGACATCGGCCGGGCCGGCCGGCCACGCTGACGGACGACAAGACCTCGAAGACCTCGGGGCTCCGCCCCGAACCCCGGCCCTCCTCAGAGATCAGCGGGGCGGATCACCTCGCCGGGCACCACAAGGGCTACGAGCCTTCCCAACTGGAGCTGTTCCCATGCCACCATCGATCGGCAGCCGACGCGCTAAGCAGCGAGGCGCTTGACCATGATGTGCTCCCGACGGATGCCGTCGGGCATGAGATCGCCAAGCTCGCCCGTGTCCTGGAAGTCGTTCCGCTGGTAGAGCGCCCAGGCGTTCTTGTTGCCCTCCACTACGGCCAGCCGTAGCCTCCCTGCGCCCACCTGCCGAGCCCACTGCTCGACCGCATGCAGGAGGTGGTCGCCCACGCCTCGGCCACGTCCCACCGGTGCCACGTACATCGAAATCAGCTCGACGATGCCATCCTGATCAGTCGGCACTCCGCTGGCCATCCCGACGGGCTGCCCGTCGAGCATCGCCACCACGTTGTACGAGCCGGGGATGGCCAGCCGACCGCGCCAGCGTTCCTCGCGGTCGCCGTCGCCCTGCCAGTCCGCCAGCTGGGAACCGAAGGCGTACGGCGCCTCCGCCAGCGCGGCGAGCCGCAGTTCCCGCCAAACCTTCCAATCGCCCTCGGCGAGCAGATGCGTTTCGATCACTTTTGAAGGCTGCCGCAGGTCTCGGGATCAGGCAATGCGTTTTCGGCCGGGCCATCGACGGGCCAGTAATCACGAGGCCCAGTGGTCACGAGCGGCACGAGATGCCAACGGAACGGCCACCGAGAGCAGGCGTTTGGGGCACGGCCGTCTGAGGACGCTCTTCCAAACGGAGGGTGCCGACCCTGGTTGGGTCTACCATCGCCGCGTGCAGGACGACGACATCAGCGGGCACGTCTGGCGCGAGGAGGCTGCGAAGAACCGGCCGCTCGCGCAAGATGCCGAGGCGCTCGGTCGGCTGACCGACCACGACCAGGACCCGGCCGAGGTGTCCTACTACGAGGCGTGTGCAGACCCAGATGCGCAGGCGTTGGACGGTGCGCAGCGCTCCTACGCGGGGCAGTACCTCCGGAGGTTGCGGCGACTTCGCGAGCGCGACAGGCACGCCAAGACGGGCTCAGAGGCGTAAGCGCTGTACAGCCATCCGTACAGCCAAGGCCATCCGCTGACGCGGACGCCAGCCGACACCGGCGGACAGGCTGAGCAGAGGGACAATCACCCGACCAGCCATCAGCGATCTTCTTCTAATCCCAAGGTCGCAGGTTCGAATCCTGCCGGGCGCACCACCGTTACGCAGGACCACAGAGAGAGGCGCGCCTCGATCTAACCTTGCCGCATGGGGAAACGCCTGTGGGTCATGCTGGCGCTGGTCGTGGCTGGCGTGCTCGCCGTACCGGTCGCCGTGCTCGGTGTCCGCGTCACCCACCCTCGAGACGAGGACGGCTACCTGGCGTACCTCAAGCAGTACGGCGACCCGCAAAGCGACCAGCCGCTGCAGGTGCTGCCGCCGACCGGGGATCTAATCGCCGAGGGTGACGCGGCATGCGACTGGCTGCGCGAGCAGCCGTACGCCCTCTGGCGGCACGACCCGCAGTACCGCGAGTTGGCGGTCTATCAGCGCTACCTCCGGCACGTTGGCGACCGCTCGCCGAAGTGGGGCAACGCGCTGCCCGGTCTGGGATCGGTGACAGCAGCCGCTTGGAACCACCTCTGCTCGGCAGACCGGGAGCTACGGCAACCCCGCCGCCACCCCTTCGCCCCCAAGCCAGATTGAACGACGCCACCGCCCTGCTCGTGCCCCTACCGAACGGGAGCAGTAGCCAGCGCTAGACCGCTGCTGATCTTCGGCCGAAGCCCGACCGCCCCGGGGCCAACACATCAGCCGTGGGCACACCGCGCCAAACGTCGCAGCACCTGCGCCGTGATGGTTGCCTGGCGGGTGCTCAGCGCCAGCAAGGCCAGCGGATTCGGGTCCTTGGCGGGGTCCTCGTCGAACCCTTCCACGCATAGCACCGCCGGAAGGCCGCGCGGGTGATCAGCTTGGTGCAACACGAGTCGCACCACTGGGGATGCACAGGAACAGATTTCATACGTCGGCCCCTTGCAAGCGGTCAAGGCCCCGTTCGGTATCGCTCGGCATGGTCGGCACACCTCCGCCTGGTCAGAAGTAGGCCCGCCCTGGGGGCAGCGTCCATGCGTCGTGCTCCCCTGGACCGGATACCTCGGGTTTGCTGAAGTCCAGGAGAGCCGATCATGCCAACCAGACCACCCCACTACCGACGTGTAGCCGATGACATCGAAGCCAAGATTCGTTCTGGCGAATATGCGCCTGGGCAGCAGCTGCCCTCGGTTTCCGAGATCGGCGAGATCTACAACATCGCTCGGTCGGCCGCATACCGCGCCGTCAAGGAGCTACATGAGAGAAACCTCGTGTACGGACAGCAGGGGCAGGGCGTCTTCGTCGCGGAGCCGGAGTAGCCGGCATACATACGCGTAGAGAAGAAGTCGGTTGCCCGCCACCTCGCAACCGACTCCGGCAGCTCGGACGGGTCCGTGATCCCCACGCTCAGGCGTTCTTGTCACGCACACCGACGCAGTCGTGCCTCCAGAACGTCTCCGAATAGACGAACGTGCCGGTCATCCAGGGCTCGTATGCCGACAGCTTGACTACCTGAAAGGCCCAGTCAGGAATACGCAAGGACGGCTTACGGAAGCCGTGTTCCACCGCAGGACCAAAGCCAGCACGGGAGTAATACCGCGGGTCACCCTCTAGGAACACCAGCGGCACCCCGCGTTCATCAAGTTCCTGGAGGCCTCGGCGGATGAGCGCGGAGCCGATGCCGCGGCGCTGCCACTCTGGGGCGACGGCGAGCGGGCTCAGTGACGCGACGCCAACGGTTCGCCGCGCGGCGTCCAGCAGACACTGGCTGAACATCACGTGCCCCACGACCTCGTCCGCTTCCTCGGACACGAAGGACAGAGCGTTGGGATCGTCACGGCGCAGGGCGTCCACCAGCTCCGCCACGATCTCGCCGTGTCCGGTGCCGAAGGCACGCCGGTGGATGGACCCAATCGGTTCACGGTCGCGAATCTGTTCTACCCGAAGAAACATGGTCGGACCGTAGGGGGGACCGCCATAGGCGACAAACGAATAACTGCAGAGCCACCTCCCAACCTGCGAGCTACTGGCGTCCTCTGGGCAGCATCAGCCGGGCCGCCCAGCCATGCTGGGGTCGCGTCACGCTGTGCGCTGAAGCACGCGGCGGGTGACTCGGGTAGCGAGCCAGATGCCGTCGCCCAAAAGACTCAGACCGAACACGGCCACGACAATCTCGTACGTCCGAGAAGCATCGCTGAGCGACGCCCATCCGGTGGCATCCCATCCCAAGCGCTCCAAGCGCCATAGACGAACAGCACGCCGACAGATGCCAAGGTGAGCGCCACAACGAAAGACGCGGCCCGCCCGATCCACATCAACATCGCAGCCGTATCGCATCCGAAGCGGCCTCCGGGTCCCTGGTCGAAGCCCCTGCACCCGGCCGCCGAGCCGGCGGTGACCCTGACCAGGGTGGAGGGGGCGGCCGAAGCGACCGGGCACGGCGGCGCTGGACCTTGCGCCAGCCGATCCACGCGGCATCCGGGGCCGCCCACCGGTCAGGTAGGCGGCCCCGATGCCGAGTTCGGCCCACGCCAAGAAGGGTTGTCTGGCACCGCCTTCAAGTTGGCGTAACGCCTCGCCCTCTTGCTGTCAGGTCACTTGCCGGGCTTGTAGCGCCGCTCGACGTGGCCTTTGAGGTCGTCCGGGTAGAAGTAGACGGACCGGAGGTTGCCGCTCGCGTAGCGTTCGGCCTGGTCGGCGAAGTGCGGCGAGGCGGGGTTCCCGCTGTTGCCGCCCTCCCTCACCGCCCATGCACGCAGCCTCGGCCCGAACTCGACGACCGCCACGAAGGTGTTGCCGCTGGTGGCGTAGAAGCGCTTCGTGCCCGGCTGGCGAGCCCCCGGGTACGTGGCGAGGGCGCCCCAGGTCCCGGAGGTGAAGGGCACCGGGATGCTCGGCTTCGCGTCGTCGAACGTCTGGGTGATCGCGCCGTCGTTGCGCTGGAAGCGGTTGATCTCGCCCCAGGGCACCTGCCAGCTGCCGAAATCGGTGGTCAGCCGATCCACCGCGGCGTCGAGCGACGCGAGTCGCTGCGCATCGGTGGAGCGCGAACCCGCAGCCCAGAAGATGGCGAGCGACGTGGCAGTGGAAGCAGCGCTCCACCGATAGTTCCAGCCGCGAAGCAGGCCGATCGGGCCGGCGAGTCTCACCTTCTGCTGGTCGCCCTCGGGCAGCTTGTCCCATGCGGCGACGAGCTGTGGAATGAGGTCGGCGAATGCGCCGAGGTAGGTGTCGAAGGCAATATCGCGCAGCGCCTGCGGCGTGAGGTCGTTTCGCCCGGACATCAGCTGGATGACATGTCGCCCGCGCTCGTTCTCGCTGCCCGTGTTGAAATAGCGGGGAAAATCAGCGACGTTGGGGCTGTCCGCGCCGGCGGCGGTCCAGGGCCAGTTGTTCGTGTTGAACATCCAGCCGTTCTTCGGATTCACTACCTGCGGCATGTCCTCGAGGCTGTGCAGCCCTTGCCAGTCGGTCGCCGGATCGCTGCCGTCAACCGGCTGGGTGTAGTTGAAGCGATTGTCGCGGACCGGCATGAACTGCGGCAGCAGGAAGGCGGCGTTGCCCTTCGAGTCCGCGAACAACGTGTTGTTCGAGCTGTTGGCCTTGAGCTTCGCCACCTCCATGTAGTCCGCATAGTCCCGCGCCTTGGTGCGGAGGAAGCTCTGCTGCAGCGCCTCGACGGGCTTGTTCATCAGCGCGAAGGCGATCCACTTGCCGGACGCCTGGCGCACGATCGGGCCGTGATGCGTGGCGTAGGTGGTGAAGCTGCGCTGGGCCTGCCCTCCGTCGGCGGTGCGGTACGACAGGGTGATCGTCTTCGTCGTCACCGGCCGCAGCTGATCGCCGTAGCGGTAGGAGGGGTTGCCATCCGCCCCGGTCACGATGGTCTCGGTGAACTCATCGACGTTGTCGACCACGGCCGAGGTGTGCATCCAGCCCACGTTCTCGTTGAAGCCCTGGTAGATGAAGAACTGACCCCAGGTGGCCGCGCCATAGGCGTTGAGCCCTTCGTCGCTCGTCATGTGCAGTTCGGAGCGGAAGTAGAAGCTGGTGTGCGGGTTGATCAGCAGCAGGGCCCTGCCGTTTTGCGTGTGGCTCGCAGCGATCGCGATGCCGTTCGAGGCCTGGGACGGGCGGTACGGCGCTTCGGGCTCCATCTCGGCCATCGCCAGCGCACTGGTGTCGTAGAGGGCCCGGAGCTGGGTGAGCGACACCCGCTCGATGTCGCCGCCGATGCTGCCTTCGCTGAAGCTCAGCGCCATCCACGGCTCGAACCGGGTGATCACGCGCGGGCGCACCTCGGGGTGCGTCGCGAGGAAGTAGTTCAGCCCGTCGGCCCAGGCGTCCATCAGGCTGCGCAGCCAGGCCGGGCTGTTCGCGTAGAGGAGCTTCAGCACCTCGGGATCGATGAACAGCCGCTGGCGCAGGTCCTGCCAGATCGCGCTCTCACCCTCGGCCTCGGCGAGGCGGCCAAGGTTGACCAGATAGTTCCGCTCGATGCGGTTGAAGTCGTCCTCGGCCTGGGCGTAGATCATCCCGAACACCGCGTGGGCGTCGGTCTTGCCCACCACGTGGGCGATCCCCCAGTCATCGCGGGTGATCGTCACGTGCGCCGCTTGCTGGTTCCAGCGGGCGTGGTCGGGCGGGCCGGGTGCGGCGAACGCGGCGTCGGCCGGCAACCCCGCCGCGGTTACGACGGCTCCAGCGGCCAGTCCGGCTGCTCCGCCGAGGATGCGGCGCCGACTCAGCCCATTGTTATGCGCGTGTTCCATACGTTGGTCTACCTTTCTCAGGGGCAAGGGATCGTGCCCGGTTCACCGATATCTGCCGGGTGATGATTAACGATCAATGCGTTCTGAGATAGGTAGCATTCGCTCCGAGCGCAGAGCAATAGAGATCAACAAATATTCCACCGTGAGACATGCTCGTGATAATCGACGCCCATCGCATCGCGCCGTCGTGACTCGTTGCGGACGAGGTGTCAGCGCACGTGCTCGGGGCGTACGCCGATGCCGGCCAGCCGGGCGGGGAGGGCCTGCAGCCTTGGGAACCGCTTCAGCAGGCGGATCGGTACCGGCGACTCGATCCGGCCGGTGGCGTGCAGCAGCGGGTCGACGACGCGCCGCTGCGCGGCGCGCTGGATGTTCTGCGTTACCACGGTCGGGAAGCGTCGACGCTTCTGCACCGCGGCGAGGTCCGCGTCGGTCACCGGCTGCCCGGCGGCGAGCTTCGGACCCAGCATCCGGGCGGTGGCCGCCGCATCCTGCACCGCCAGGTTGATGCCGACGCCGCCGATCGGGGACATGGCGTGCGCGGCGTCACCGATGAGCAGCACGCCGGGCGCGTGCCACCGCTTCAGCCGGTCGACCTTCACCGTCAGCAGCTTGACGTCGTCCCAGGTGGCGAGCTCGCCGACCCGATCGGCGAAGATCGGCTGCCGCCGCGCCACCTGCTCCCGCAGCGCGTCCAGCCCGGCCGCGCGGATCTCGTCGTAGCCGCCCTTGGCGATGAGGTACGCGCACTGGTAGTAGTCGCCGCGGTCGCTGGCGAGCATCAACCCGCCGGAGCCGACCCGCATCGCCAGGCCGTCGTCGTCGGTGGGCCGGCGCGAGATCCGGAACCACAGCACGTCCATGGGCGCGCTGTAGTCGACCGGCCGCAGGCCGAGCTCCCGGCGTACCACTGAATGGCGGCCGTCGCAGGCGACGGTGAGCGAGGCTTGGATCTCCACCTCGCCCTCCGGGCCCACGGCCCGCACGCCCGCGACGGCGCCGGACGCGTCGCGGAGCAGGCCGGTCACGGCGGTGGAGCGGAGCAGCGTGAAGGCCGAGCACTTCGCCGCCTCGGCCGCGAGCATTTCCAGGAAATCCCACTGGGGTACGAAGTACAGATAGTTGCGCGGCGCCGGCAGGCGCGTGAAGTCCGCGACCGGGTAGGTGCCGTCGTCGAAGGTGACGCGCAACCCGCCGACCTTGCGCCCGGGCAGCGCCGCCATCCGTTCGCCGAGCCCGATCTCGTCGAGCATGTCCAATGTGGAGGGGTGCACGGTGTCACCCCGGAAGTCCCGGAGGAAGTCCGCGTGCTTCTCCAGCACCGTGACCTCCACTCCTTGACGGGCGAGCAGCAGCCCGAGCACGAGACCCGCGGGTCCGCCACCGACGACACAAACACTGGTCTGCATGAGCCTTCCCCAATCGCAACTCGTGTTGCTTTTTGCAGTCTGGCATGATGGGGCACGTAACGCAACAGCCGGTGCGATAAGGAGTTGTTCGATGTCCGTCAGCCAGCGACCGGGCGGGCGCAGCGCCCGCGTCCGGGCCGCGGTCCTCACGGCCACCCGCGGCCTCCTCGCCGACGGGTACGCCGAGCTGACCGTCGAACGGATCGCCCAGGCGGCCGGCGTCAACAAGACGTCGATCTACCGCCGGTGGACCGACCTGGAAGGGGTCCTCGGCGACCTGCTCAGCGAGTACGCCAGCGCGGTCGCACCCATCCCGGACACCGGCAACCTCGACACCGACCTTGAGGAACTGGCGCAGCTGGTCCGGCGCGGCATGACCGGCGAACCCGGCGAGCTGATCACGGCCCTGGCTGCGGCCGCCCCCCGCAACCCGCGCGCCGCGCAGATCGTCCGTGGCTTCTTCGCCGAACGGTTCGGACTGGCCAAGGCCGTCGTCGACCACGCGGTCGCCCGCGGCGAACTACCCCAGGACACCGACGCACCGGCCGCGATCGAAGTCCTGGGCGCGCCCTTCTTCCTGCGGATGCTCGTCATCGACGAGCCCATCGACGAGGAGTTCGCCCGACGTACGGCTGCTGCCGCCGCCGCAGCCCTCCGCGCCGGTGTCTTCAGCCCCGCGCTGCCGGCCTCGTCCGCATCAGCCCCATCGAATATCGAGGGTAATGCTTGCCCTTGAGAGCAAGGCGAAGGTGCCCCCTCACTTCGCCACGTCAGCGCGGTGCGCGCATGGCTGCTCGGCCGCCTGGTGCCAGAGGCTTCCCACCACCGCGACAGGGCTGCGGGCCTCTCTGACCTGCCGGTCGGCGGTCTCGACCGAGAACCGTATCGACAACGGCTCACTCTCGAACGCGGTCGAGCATTCGATGCTCAGCTTGACATTGATCCAGCCGGTACCGCCGGGGCGTAGCAGCTGAGACTGGCCGGTGTCACGGACCTGGATGCCGGAACGTTGACCGGTAACCGCCTGAATCGTGATCGGCGCGGGGCCAGCGCTGATCACCGCGAGTTGCGCGTCCAGCTGGAGGATCCCCGTGTCGTCCGTAGCCCCGCTGCTGACGGACGCGGGGAAGGCCACGAGGGAGACGGAAGCGTTCCGCTCCCGCTCCGCCCGCGAGTCCCGCAGCTCGTTGACGCCGACACCGCCGAGCACAACGCCGACCACGAAGCCAGTTACGACCCGTACCGCCATCTTCCGTCTGGCCATGAGTCGGCCGGGGGTGGCGCGGCCCGGCTCCGCCGGCCGGCGATCGTACTCGTCCAGGTCGATCACTTCGCGCTCCGCCGACATGGGCGTCAGCCTAAGGCTGTTTCCAAACCGCGCGGGTTGTCGCACCGCGGCACTACGGTGACCGGGTGACCGAGATCGTGTTGTTCCACCACGCCCTGGGGCAGACCCCGGGCTTCCTCGAGTTCGCCGACCGGTGGCGCGGGGCGGGCCACAGCGTGCACACCCCCGACCTGTACGACGGCGCCACGTTCGAGTCCGTCGAGGAGGGCGTGGCGCACGCCGAGGCGATCGGCTTCGACGAGATCGTCCGACGGGGCACGGCCGCCGCCGCGTCTCTGCCGGAGCGGATCGTCTACGCGGGCATCTCGCTCGGGGTGTTGCCGGCGCAGTCGCTCGCCCAGCGGCGTCCCGGCGCGCGGGGCGCGCTGCTGTTCGAGAGCGCGGTGCCGCCGGAGAGCTTCGGCGGGCCCTGGCCGGCCGGTGTCCCGGCGCAACTGCACGCGATGGCCGACGACGAACTGGCCGAGGTGCCGGTCATGCGGGAGGTGGCCAGCCAGATCGACGGCGCCGCGCTCTTCCTCTACCCGGGCGGCGGCCACCTCTTCACCGACCGCGCCACGAAGGCGTACGACGAGGCCGCGACCACGCTGCTCGTGCGCCGCACACTGGATTTCCTCGACCGGGTCGGCTGATCCCGTCATGGTGACCGAGACGGACCTCCGGCTCGGCGACGGCCGCACCCTGCACGTCTACGACACCGGCGGCGCCGGCCGGCTCGCCGTCTTCTGGCACCACGGCACGCCGAACATCGGCGCGCCGCCGGCGCCCCTTTTCACGGCCGCCGACCGGCTCCAGCTCCGCTGGGTCTCGTACGACCGTCCCGGCTACGGCGGCTCGACGCCGGTCCCCGGGCGGGACATCGCCTCCGCCGCCACGGACGTCGCCGCGGTGGCCGACGCGCTGGGCATCGCGCGGTTCGTGGTGATGGGCCACTCCGGTGGTGGTCCGCACGCCCTGGCCTGCGGCGCGCTGCTGCCCGACCGGGTGGTCGCCGTGGTGAGCGGCGCCGGGCTTGCCCCGTATGACGCGGAGGGGCTGGACTGGTTCGCCGGCATGGTGCCGTCCGGGGTGGCGTCGCTGCGCGCTGCGGCAGCGGGCCGGGCGGCAATGGTGGCACACGAGACCTCGGGCATCGAGTACGACCCCCAGTTCACCCCGGCCGACCTGACCTCGCTGCACGGCGACTGGTCCTGGTTCGACAGCGTGGTCGGACCGGCCACGAAGTCCGGGCAGGGCGGGCTGGTCGACGACGACCTGGCGTACGCCTCGCCCTGGGGCTTCCGCCCCGCGCAGGTCACGCCGCCGGTCCTGCTCCTACACGGCGACCGGGACGGGATCGTGCCGGCGGCCCATGGCGAGTGGCTGGCCCGGCACTGCCCCGCCGCCGAGTTGCGCCGCTACCCCGAGGACGGTCACATCTCGGTGCTCCGGCACGCCGAGTCGGCCCTGGAGTGGCTGCGCGAGCGAGCCGACGTCGACGCCGACATCGACCGGGGGTAGCGACTGTCACTGGCAGATCCGCCAGGTCCCGTTCTCCTTGGTCAGGGCGTACGTCTGCGTGGTGGGCATTCCCTGCCGCACGGTGTACCGCACGCTTGCCGACCCGAACACTCGGCCGTTGTTGTTCTGGACGTTCAGGCCGACGATCTCGTACCCGTCCACCAGTGGCCCATTCGACTGCTGTCGAGCGAAGTCGTCCTGGCTGAACCGGTCGCGCAACCCACCGCAGAGCTGCCCGTACGCGGTCGGGTAGTCGTGGCTGACCAGCGCGCCGGCAAACGTGTCCACGGTGGTCTTCGCCGGACCGGTGGCCTCCTCCACCGCGCGATAGATGAAGAAGCCGCCGATCGCACCGCCCATGCAACAGATCGCGAGCACGATACCGACGACGATGAGCACCGTGCGGGTCGTGTTCTTCTTCGGTGGCACCATCGCTGGCTCATACGTCATGCCGGCAGGGTAGGAGGAACACGCAATCGGAAACGGGATGGGCATGTGCATCTGGTCGACCTGGTGCCGGCGCACGGGCGACGTACCCGGAGTTGACGGCGACCGGGCGGGACAGCACCCGGCGCAGCGACGCGCCGCGCACCGAGGGTGACCCGTAGCGATTTGCATGGTATTCTCCGGCGTCGATCTAGGCCGCGCGGACCCGATGGGGTCGCTGCCGGAAGGACCCTCCCCCGATGCCGGTCGTTGCCGCCACGACCTCGCCACCGACCTCACTGGAACGGCCGGCCGGCGGCGCGTTCACCCGCGTTTTCACCACCGTGCCGGCGCTGCTCCGGCTGACCTGTGGCCTGGTCGGCGCCGTGGTGGCCCTGGCGGTTCGTACCCCGCCGGTTCGGGTCGAGTTGCTGGTGCCGGCGGTCGCCGTGCTGACCGCCTGGTCCGTCTGGTACGCCGTCCGCGCGCTGCGGCACGGGGCCACCGGCCCGCTGGTGGCCGGCGACGTCGCGCTCACCACGGCCGCCGGATTGGCGATCCCGTGGCTGGTCGCGCCGGAGGTGCTGCCCGGCGAGGTGAGCTGGATCGCGGTGCTCGCCAGCACGACCGTGATCAACGCGCAGACCACCGCCCCGGCCCGCTGGTCGGTTCCGGCCGGGCTGCTGGTCGCCGCGGGCTACGCGACCGGCGCTACCGCCGCCGGCAACCCGGCCGAGGCGCGGGCGCACGCGATGACGCTGCTGGCGCAGACCGGCATCGCGGCGGTGATGACGGCGGTGATTCGGCGCCGGATCGGCCGCGCCGACGCCGCGTTCACCGACTACCAGCGGCTGGCACGCGAGGCGGTCATGGCGCGGGCCGCCCGCGAGGCCGAGCGGCGGCAGAACCGCGACCTGCACGACACCGTCCTCGGCACGCTGACCATGGTCGGGCTCGGCGCGGTGGCCGGGCCTTCGGCCATGCTGCGTAAGCGGTGCGCGGCGGACCTGCGTACCCTCGCCGACCTGGCCGATGCCCGGTCGGCGCCGGTGACCGGCCCGGTGTCGCTGGACGACCGGCTGCGGGCGGCCCTGACCCGGCTGCCCGAGCTGCCGGTGGCCGCGACGCTCGCGCCGTGCGTGGTGCCGGCGGAGGCCGCCGGGGCGCTGGCCGACAGCGCCGCTGCCGCGCTGGCCAATGTGGTCCGGCACGCGCCGGGTGCCACCGCCATGCTTCGCCTGGCCCGGGACGCGGGCACCATCGTGGTCGAGGTGGCCGACGACGGCCCCGGCTTCGACCCGGCCACCGTTCCCGCCCACCGGTACGGGCTACGCGAGTCGATCATCGGCCGGATGGCCACGGTGGGCGGCCGGGCAGAGGTGACTTCCGCCCCTGGTGCCGGCACCCGGATCCGGCTGGAGTGGACCGGTGTCGACTGACCTGGGTGCGGCGAGCGCGGTGGCGGACGCCTCCGACCGGGCTGCGCGGATCGGGGCGATCACCATCGCGCTGGCCTGGCACCTGGCGATCGACCTGCCGGAGCTGCTCGGCGCCGAGACCGCGCCCGCCGCCACGGCGGTGATCGCCACGGCCTGGCTGGTGACCGCGGTGGTCGGCGGGGCGGCCGGCGTACGTCTGCTGCGCGGTGGCCTGCCGCCCGCCCGGCGGCTGACCGTGGTGCTGCTGGTGGTCGACGCGGCGGTCTTCGCGGCGGTCGGCGGGCAACTGTTCGCCACGGCGAACTGGGCGTGGGGCGGCCTGGTCTGGTTCTTCCTGCTGGTGCTCTGGCGGCGGCCGGTCGGATGGCTGCTGGCGGTGCTCGGCGCGCACGCGGCGATCGCCCTGGCCGCGATGCTCGCGTTCGACGCGACCGTCCCGGCCGACCTCACCCGCTACGCGATGTACGTCTATGGCACGTCCTCGCTGCCCGTCGCGGTCTTCGTCGGTGGCGCCGCGCTCGCGGCCCTGGCTCGGGACCGGGCCGGCACGGCCGCGGCGACGGCGGCGGTCGAGGCGGAACGGGTGGCGGCGGAACAGGCCCGGGCGGAGCGGCAGGCGCGGCTCGGCCTGGTCAGCGGCACCGCCGAGGAGGTGCTGGCCGCCGTCGCCGCCGGCGACGCCGACCCGACCGATCCGGAGGTGCGCCGCCGCTGCGTACTGGCCGCGGCGCGGCTGCGACGGCTGATCGCCGAGTCGGACGACGTGCCCGATCCGCTGCTGCACGAGCTGCGGGCCGCCGCCGACCTGGCGGAACGCAACGGCCTGCCGATCGAGCTGGTCGCCGTCGGCGTCCCACCGGAGCTGCCGGTCGAGGTCCGTCGGCGGCTGACCGAACCGCTCACCGCGGCGCTCGCCGATGCCCACGGGTGGGCCCGGCTGACCGTGGTCGCCGGCCCGGACGAGGTGGTGGTCAGCCTGGTCACCCCCGACCACGACGGGGCGGACGCGACCGGCCCGCCAGGCGGGGACGGCGATGGCACCGGGCCGGTGGAACTCGAGCATGAGCGGGACGGGGAGATCAGATGGACGCAGACCAGATGGCGCAGGACGTGACGGAGGGCCCACCAATCGGTGTGGCGATCGTGGACGACCACCCGGTGGTGATCGACGGGGTACGCACCTGGCTGGCCGGCGAGCCGCGACTGCGCGTACTGGCCACCGGGGACGATCCGGATGTGGTGCTGCGGGCCGCCCCGGAGGCCGAGGTGGTCCTGCTCGACCTGCGGCTGCACGGGCGGATGGCGATCGACAAGCTCGCCGAACTGAGCGCCGCCGGGCGGCGGGTGGTGGTCTACTCCGAGCACACCGACCCGGACACCATGCTCGCCGCGTTGGACGCGGGGGCGGTGGCGTTCCTCGCCAAGCACGAGGGGCGCGAGCACTGCGTGGCTACGGTGCTCGCCGCAGCAAGCGACCGCCCGTACGTCCCGCCGGCGCTGGCCGGGGCGATGGTCGGCGACCCACGGCCGGACCGGCCGGCACTGTCGGACAAGGAGCGAGAGGCGCTGCTGCTGTGGTTCCAGTCGATGTCGAAGGCGTCGGTGGCCCGTCGAATGCGGATCAGCGAACACACGGTCAAGCAGTACGTGGACCGGGCGCGGATCAAGTACACCCGGGCGGGTCGACCGGCCGCCACCAAGGCGGCGCTGCTCGCCCGGGCGATCGAGGACGGGCTCGTCCGGCCGGAAGAGATCGGCATCTACCGGTCGCAGGCGTCCACCGACCGGCCGACCCCCTAACGGGTGTCATGACAGCCGGCGTCCCGTCGGCCAGGCTCGGATTGTCGCCAACTGTCTCCGGGGAGGTCGTCACCGTGCAGGAGGACGCCGCACCCTTCTTCATCGGGCCGCACCGCTTCGACGCGGACGACCGCGCCCGTCCCACGCTCGACCGGCGGTACGCGCTGGTCCCCGAACCGGGCGAGCAGGTGCTCGCCCAGCACCGGCTCGGCGTGGCCGGTCAACTGCTCGGCCCCACCGAGAGCGTCTACGCCTGGAAGCTTTCCGCCCCGGCGACGGTCTCCGTGACCGACCGGCGGCTCGCCTACGTCTGCCCCGACGCCGAGCTGTCCCTGGTGGCCGGGCAGGACGGCCGGACGCACGCCCGGCACCGGCGTACGGTCCGGCTGTCCCGCCTGGTCAGCGGGCAGATCCGTTGGCAGTGGCCGTCCCGGCTGGAGCTGGCCGACGGTCCAGACGGCGACCCGGAGCTGCGGGTGGTCTGCGACGCCCTGCGGACCATCCGGCAGCCGACGCTCGCCCTCGCCGGCCCGGACGCGCTGATCGTCGCGCTGGCCCGACAGGTACGCCGAGCGGTGGCCGCGTTCCGGCTGGTCCACCCCGAGCTGGTGGAACTTTCCCCGCCGGAGCGGGACACGCTGCTGATCCGGGCCAGCGCGGCGCCCGGACCGGCCCGGGGTGCGGTGACCCTGCCGGGGTCACTGCCGGTGGAGTTCCTGTCCCGGGACGACTACTACCGCCCGGCACGGGACGTCTTCCCGGCCTGGCCGCGGCTGGCGTCCCCGGCGCAGAACCGGCCCGGCTCCGCCTGCTGACCCGACTGTTCGCCGGTAGCAGCACGCTGTCAGGCCTGCCGAGCGCGAACGCGCCGGCGCTCGATCCTGGTCGGCCGGGTGCCCGGGTGGCAGTCACCATCGTCCCCCGATGGGGAACGATCCGGTCAACCACCGGCCAGGGTCAGGAGGTACGGGCGTGGCGGCCCGGACGGTCCAGCTCGGCGGCCTCGGCCGGGGTGGGGGCGGTGCCGCCCAGGTGGGTCGGCAGCCACCAGGCGTCGTCGGGGCCGGCGGGCTGCTCCGGGTACTCCCGTTGGGCCCGGTCGACCAGGGCGCCGAGCCGGCTCTTCAGCTCGGCGGTCAGCGTGTTGGCGTCCGGGTAGCCGGCCGGGTCCATCGGCTCGCCCACCAGGATGGTGATCGGAACATGCCGGGTCAGGGTGCGCGGCCGGCCCTTGGTCCAGAGCCGCTGGCCGCCCCAGAGGGCGACCGGCAGCAGCGGCACGGACGCCTCCCGCGCCATCCGGGCGGCGCCGCCCTTGAGTTCCTTGACGGTGAACGAGCGGCTGATCGTCGCCTCGGGGAAGACCCCGACCACCTCGCCACGCCGCAGCGCGTCCACCGCGGTCTGGTACGAGCCGGCGCCGGCCGCCCGGTTCACCGGGATGTGCTTCATGCCCCGCATGAGCGGGCCGGAGACCTTGTGCCTGAAGACGGAGTCCTTGGCCATGAACCGGACCAGCCGGCGGGACTCGAGCGCGCCGAAGCCGCAGAAGATGAAGTCCAGGTAGCTGACGTGGTTGCTGGCCAGCACCGCGCCACCGGTACGGGGCACATGGTGGCTGCCCTTCACCGTCAGGCGCAGGTCCAGGACCCGGAACATCGTCTTGGCGGCGGCGATCACGGGCGGGTACACGAGCTCCGGCATGCGCCAACTTTACCCAGGGTGGGTTACGCACAAGTAGGAGTGGAAGCGGACCGGGTCACCCTGGACACCGTCCTGCCGGCCGCCTGTCCCGGCTACCGTCGGGGATATGCCCGATCTGGCCGCGATCGTCATCCACTGCCGTGACCCGTACCTGCTCGCGCCCTTCTGGAGCGCGATCACCGGATTGCCCGTGGTCGAGGAGGACCTGGTGAAGCTGGCCGACCGGTCGCTCGGGCCGACCGAGGCGGTCCTGCTGCGCGACCCGGCCGGGCACCGGCCGGACGTCTGGATCAGCCCCGCCGACGACCTGCCCGCCGCCGGACGGATCCACCTCGACCTGGTCGGTGACGCCGAGGAACGGGCCGCCGTGCTGGAGGCGGGCGCGCGGGTGGTCCGCGAGTTGCCCCGGTGGACCGTGCTGGCCGACCCGGAGGGAAACGAGTTCTGCCTGCTGCCGCGCAGCGAGTCGCACGCCGACGCGCTGCTGCCCGGCCACTGAGCGCGGCGCAGTCGGTAGCGCAGCGCAACGCCGCCAGCCCGGGGCCGGCGGCGCGCGGAACGCCCGGTCAGGCGGCGAGTTTGTCCAGGTCCAGCCGGCCCCGGGCGAAGGCGTCCACCTTGCCCCACCGGCCCGGAATGTCCAGCACCTCGATCCGCCCCATGCCGACCGGCAGGCGCGGGTCGACCGACAGGTGCCCCTCGTGCGGCTCCAGCCCGAGCATGGTCCGGAGCAGCAGCAGCGGTGCCCCCGTCGACCAGGCCTGCGGGCTGCACGCCGTCGGATACTCCACCGGGAACTTGGTCAGCTCCCGGTGGTAGCCGCCGAACGCCTCCGGCAGCCGGCCGTCGAAGTACCGCGCCGCCTCCAGGATGCCGTTGGCGATGCAGGCGGCCTCCTCGGCGAAGCCGTACCGGCGCAGACCCCAGGCGATGAAGGAGTTGTCGAACGGCCAGATGGTGCCGTTGTGGTAGCCGATCGGGTTGTAGCGGACCTCGCCCTCGGCCAGGGTGCGTACCCCCCAGCCGGAGAAGAGCCGCGGCCCGACCAGGTGCTCGGCGACCTTCGCCGCTCGGTCCTCGTCGACGATGCCGCTCCACAGCAGGTGCCCGATGTTGGAGCTGAGCACGTCGCACTGCCGCCCGTCGGGGTCCAGCCCGAGGGCGTAGTACTCGCCGTCGGCCACCCACCAGTCGCGGTTGAACCGCTCCTTGAGCGTGGCCGCCTCGCGTTCCAGCTGGTCGGCGTACGCCGGGTCGTTCCAGAACTCCCGGGCCAGCCGGGCGGCACGCATCTTCGCGTCGTACGCGTACCCCTGCACCTCGCAGGTGGCCCGTGGGAACGGCGGCAGCTTGCCGTCGGCGTACGAGATGGAGTCCCAGGAGTCTTTCCAGCACTGGTTCTCCAGGCCGGTGTCGGTGTTGCGCCGCTCGTACCAGATGTAGCCGTTGCCGACCAGGTCGGCGTAGGCGTCGACCCACTTCAACGCCGCCCGGCACTCCTGCTCCAACTCCTTGACCAGCGCGACGTCGCCGCTCCACTTCTCGTACTCGTCGAGGAGCACCACGAACAGCGGTGTCGCGTCCACCGAGCCGTAGTACGGCGAGTGCGGTTGTTCCTCGAAGGCGGCGGTCTCGCCGTACCGCATCTCGTGCAGGATCCGGCCCGGGTCCTCGTCCCGGAAGTCGTCGAACCGGGTGCCCTGCAACGCGCCGAGGATCCGAAGCGTGGTCTTGGACATGTCCGGCGCGAACGGCAGCACCTGGAGGCAGGTGAGGATGCTGTCCCGGCCGAACATGGTCATGAACCAGGGCAGGCCGGCGGCCGGCAGCGTCTGCCCGCCGAGGGAGATCGGCGAGAAGCGCAGCGCCGCCAGGTCGATCAGGCTGCGCCGGTACGTCGAGGCCAGTTCGCCGTGCTCGCTGTTGACCTTCGGGGCCCGGTCGATCCACTCCTCCAGGTCGCGCTGGAGGGCCAGCCGCTCCGTGCCGTGCGCCTGCAGCCCCATCCGCAGGTCCCGGCCGCCCGGGCCGATCGCGGTGGTGTGCACGTTGATGCCGGTGTTCCACTGCTCGTTGGGTTCCAGGTGGATGGTCCAGGCGAGCCCCTGCGGGTCGTATCTGGCGGGGACGGTGGTCGAGATGACGGTCTCCCGCTTGAAGTTGCCCCGCCGGTAGCCCAGCCGGAGCAGATCTTCCTCGGCCTCGGAGTAGATCTCGCCCTTCTTGTTCAAAATCTCGTCCTTCACCTGGAACAGGTCGGCGAAGTCCGAGCCGGCGTCGATCCGGATCTCCAGGTCTACGGCCTTCTCGTCGTGGTTGAGGATGGTCAGCGTCTCCCGGAAGCTGCCACCCACCGTCCGCTCCCGGATGATCGACAACTTGGCGTCGACGTAGTGCGTCGCCAGCCCCGGCACCAGGAAGAACCGGGCCTCGAAGTACTGCAGGTCGTCGTACGACAGCGAGTTGAGCCGTTCTCCGTTGACGGTGAGCACCCACTTGGACAGGTATCGGGTGTCGATGGCGAAGAGACCGGTCGGCTCGCTCGGCGTGGCCTCGATGTCGCCCGTGTCCTCGGAGACCACGAACGTGTTTCCGTCGAGGATCCGGACCGTGTTGGTGCCCGCCATCAGGACCCCTCCTTCCGGAACACGCGCCGCGGCCCGTGTGAGTCCGCCGGGCCGGGCAGCAGCCGTTCGACCTGGAGCAGCAGCCGCAGGTCGCCCGCGACGGTCATGTCGCCGCGGAGCAGGGCCGCGATGGCGTTCTCCCGGCCGGTGACCAGCTCGTCGAAGAGCCGAGGCGCGCTGCCCACGATCGTGTCGGCCTCCCGGTTCTCCTGCCGGACCTGGAGGTCACCCCGGTCTATCTGCAGCAGCCAGTGTGTCGTCTGCGCCCCCTGTTGCAGGTCGAAGCGCAGCGTTCCGGAACTCTTCGCCAACAGGGGTTCGAACCCCCGCCGGTCCAACTCCTTGAAGAACCTCGTGGTCGCGTCCACCATCCGGTCCACTCCTCCCGCGATCCGCGGCGTTCCACGTCCGTCGAGGAGGGGTCCCCGCCCGGGTACGCCGTCAACCTCGCCCGGATCGGGTGACCCGGCCGCCGATGGCGCGTCCGGCGGACGACCCGGGACGGGCCCGGACCGCGCGAACGCCGGCCCCCGGGACGGGAGGCCGGCGTTCACCGCGGCGGACGGGTCAGTTGTTGGGGTCGTCGGCGCTGATGTCGGCGAGCACCGACTGGGGCTCCCGCTCGACAGCGAGGTCACCCATCGAGATCAGCCCGACCAGGCGGCCGTCGTCGATGACCGGCAGCCGACGCACCGCGTACGTCCGCATCAGGTCGGCGGCGGCCACCGCGTCGTCGTACTGGCTCACCGTCACCACGTCCTTGCTGGTGATCTGGTTGAGCCTGGTCGTGTTGGGGTCCAGGTTCTCGGCCACGCCGCGGACCGTGATGTCCCGGTCTGTAACGATGCCGACCACGTTGTCGCCGTCGGTCACCACCACGTCGCCGATGGCGCTGTCCCGCATCTCCTGCGCCGCGGCGGTGAGGGTGTCGTTGCCGTCCATCGTCACCAACCGGGTCGTCATGAACTCTCCGACCGTTGTCATGGTGCTCCCCTCTCGGTTCGGCACCGCCGTCTACCCGCCCGCCTCGCCGGGGTAACCCGCCCGGGTCAGCGACGCGGGGGCATGCCGTAGACGCGCTCGACGTGCAGCCGCAGCACGAGCCGGCGCTCGGCGACCATGGCCCGCCGGAAGTCGTCCCAGTCCGGGTGTTCGCCCTGCACCGCGCGGTAGAGCCCGACCAGTTCCTCGACGGTCGGGTCGTCCGACCGCTCGGCGACCGGGGTCAGCTCGGCCCGCGCCTCCGCCACCGCGTACGCCCAGCCGTCCTCGCTGCTGACGTGGAAGCTGGCCCGGGGGTCGCGGCGCAGGTTGGCGGTCTTGGCCCGGCCGTCGGTGATCGACACGCGGATCAGGCCCGGCCCACGGTCGAAGGAGTAGACCACGTTGGACAGCTGGGGTCGGCCGTCCCGTTTGATGGTGGCGAGCGTGCCGAGCCACCGGCTCGCAATGAGGTCGGTCAGGGCGTGCCGGGTCTGTTCGTCCGTCATGGGGGCCTCCGGTGTCGGCTGATCGTGGTCGCCCCCCATTTCACCGCACTCCCGCGCCCGGCGTGCCCACCCGACGCGGGCGGGCACGTCGGAGGGAGTCAGCGCAGCTCGGCGGCGACCAGCTCGGCGAGCTGTACGGCGTTGAGCGCGGCACCCTTGCGCAGGTTGTCGTTGGCGCAGAAGAGGGCCAGGCCGTGCTCGACGGTCTCGTCGGCGCGGATCCGCCCGACGTAGGTCGGGTCCTGGCCGGCCGCCTCCAGCGGGGTCGGCACGTCGGAGAGCGCCACGCCCGGCGCGCCGTCGAGCAGCTCGCGGGCGCGGGCCGGGGTGATCGGGCGGGCGAAGCGGGCGTTGATCTGGAGCGAGTGGCCGGTGAAGACCGGCACCCGGACGCAGGTGCCGGAGACCTTCAGCCCGGGGATCTCCAGGATCTTGCGGCTCTCGTTGCGCAGCTTCTGCTCCTCGTCGGTCTCCAGGGAGCCGTCGTCGACGATCGAGCCGGCCAGCGGGAGCACGTTGAAGGCGATCGGGCGGGCGAACGAGCGCGGCGCGGGGAACTCGACGGCCGCGCCGTCGAAGGCGAGCCCGGTGGCGTGTTCGGCGACCTTGCGGACCTGCTCGTCGAGCTCGGCCACGCCGGCCAGGCCGGCGCCGGACACCGCCTGGTAGGTGGCGATGACCAGGCTGACCAGCTCGGCCTCCCGGTGCAGCGGACGCAGCACCGGCATCGCGGCCATGGTGGTGCAGTTCGGGTTGGCCACGATGCCCTTCGGCCGGTCGGCGATGGCGTGCGGGTTGACCTCGGCGACCACCAGTGGCACCTCGGGGTCCATCCGGAACGCCGACGAGTTGTCGATGACCACCGCGCCGGCCTCGACGACCCGGGAAGCCAGCTCCCGGGCACTGCCCTTGCCGGCCGAGAAGAGCACGATGTCCAGCCCGCGGTAGTCCGCGGTGGCCGCGTCCTCGACGGTGACCTCGCCGTCCCGCCAGGGCAGGGTCCGCCCGGCCGACCGCGCCGAGGCGAACAGCCGCACCTGCTCCGCCGGGAACTCGCGCTCCGCCAGCACCTGCCGCATCACGCCACCGACCTGGCCGGTGGCTCCCACAATGCCGATCCTCATGCCCGCGAGGCTACCCAGCCGGCCGGCCGAGCCGGGAAGGCTTTCCGCCACGCGGACCGCCCGGCCGGCGACCACGCCTCCCGCCGGCCGGGCGCATCAGCCGCAACGACGGCGGCCCGGGACGGTTCGTCCCGGAAGATCACCCGTCGGCGGCCCGCCCGGCCGGAGCATTCGCGCACCGCCCCGACGCCGGGCGGGGGCCGTCCGCGACCAACATCACACCCCCGCAGCCCGAGGCTGGTCAGGGGGTGTGATCGACGACCTCGCCCAGGCCGGTGGCGACCAGCTCGTCCCGGATGACCGCCGAGTCGCCCTCGACGACCAGGGTGAGCGACTCCGGGTGCAGGTGCGCCGCGGCCGCGGCCGAGACCTCGGCCACGTCGGCGGCGAGCAGCGACTCGCGCAACCGGGCGTGGTAGTCGTCCGGCAGGTCGTGCACGACCAGCGTGGTCAGCGCCGACGCGATCGCGCGCGGGGTCTGCAGCTCGACCGAGAGCTGGCCGGCCCGCCACGAGCGGGCCACCGCCAGCTCGTCCTCGGTCACCCCGGTCAGCTGGGTACGCGAGACCTCGCCGACCGACTCCACCAGGGCCGGCGCGGTCACCGCGGTCTGCACGCCGGAGCTGATCGCGAACCGGCCGAACCGGCGGGACGAGGCGAAGTCGCCCCGGATGCCGTACGTGTAGCCGTGCACCTCGCGGATCAGGTGGTTGAGCCGGGAGGTGAACGCCCCGCCGAGCACCGTGCCGGCGAGCGCCATCGGCACGTGGTCCGGGTGGGCGCGGTGCGGGGACGGATGCCCGAGGCGGAGCGTGGACTGCACCGAGCCGGGGCGGTCGACCAGGATGATCCGCCGCCGGTCGTGCCGCGGCACCTCGAACGGGCCGCCCTTCTCCACCGGCCCGCCAGCGGTGCCGGCGAACGCCGCGGCGCCGAGCGCGTCGAGGTCGAGCCGGTCCAGGTCGCCGGCGACGACCAGCGTCCCCGGGCGAATGAACCACTCCGAGTGGAAGACGGTCACGTCGTCCACGTCGAGGGCGGCCACGCTGTCCGGGTCGCCGTACATCGGGCGGCCCCAGCGGTTGTCGGTGCCGAAGATGTCGCCGCGGAGCACCGCGTCCGCCCGGGGGCCGGGGTTGGCCCAGTCCATCCGCAGCGCGGTCGCCTCGTCGTCGCGGACCCGCAGCACGTCGGCCGGGGCGAGCTTCGGGGTGCGGACGGCCTCGGCGAGCAGCTCCACGGCGGCGCTCAGCCGGTCCGCCGGCACCTGCACGCTGACCTGGAAGGAGTCCCAGTCCAGCCCGGTCACCAGCTCGGTGCCGAGCGCCTCGATGGCCAGCGCGTACGCGGTGGCGTCGCGCTGCGCGGTGCCCTCCTCCAGCGCCTTGGCGAGCACCCCGCCCAGCCCCTCCTTGCCGACCGGCTCCCGGCCCGCGCCCCCGTCGAGGAGCAGCAGCGCGACCGCGAGGTTCTGCCCCGGCAGGTGCGCGGCGACGACCTGCCCGCCGGCGACGGACCGGCGGACCACCTGCGGGAAGCGGTACGGACGGGCCAGGCCCGGCCCGGGACGGGTGGTGATCAGCGTCATGACTGCTCCTCGGGCTGATAGGTCAGGGTCACCCGGTCGGCGGCGCCGAGCAGTTCGGCGGCCTGCTCGGCGATCTGCTCAGCGGTGACGGCGAGCCAGGCGGGCAGCCGCTCGCCGGCCTTCGCCGGGTCACCGAACTGGGTGGCGTACCGGCCCAGCGTGTCCGCCCGGCCGTCGACCGTGGACATCTGCCGCCACCACTGGGTGCTCAGCAGCGCCTTGGCACGGTCCAGCTCGGTCGCGGTCACCGGCACGGTGGCCAGCTCGTCGACCACCTCGACCAGCCCGTCCCGCAGCCGCTCGGCGGTCACCCCGGGGCGGGCCGTGACGGTGGCGATCAGCGGGGCCGGGCCGTGCGCCAGGTCCACCCCGTACGCCCCGACCAGGTCCGGCTGGGCGATCCGCTCCCCGTCGGCGAGCCGCTGGTAGAGCCGGCTGCCCCGGCCACTGCCCAGCACGGTGGCGAGCACGGTGGTGACGTCGTACCCGGGAGTGCCGAACGGGTGGGTGCGGTGCGCGACGTACACCCGGGGCGCGGGCACGTCGGCGGTGACGGTCTCCGCCGCCGGGCGGCCGGTCGCCGGCACGGTGCGCCCGTCCGGCGCGGCGGGGATGTCGACGCGGGACGGAAGCCCGCCGAAATACTTGTCGGCCAGCGCGAACACCTCGCCGGCCGTGGTGTCGCCGACCACGGTGAGCACCGCGTTGTTCGGCGCGTAGTACGTCTCGTGGAACGCCTGGAAGGTGGGCAGGCCGGCGGCGTTCAGGTCGGCCATCGACCCGATCGTCGCGTGATGGTAGGGGTGGCCGGGTGGGTAGAGCAGCGGCAGCAGCCGCAGCCAGGCGTCGCCGTACGGGACGTTCTCGTACCGCTGGCGGCGCTCGTTCTTGACCACGTCCCGCTGGTTGTCCAGCGTCTCCTGGGTCAGCGCCGGCACCAGGCCGCCCATCCGGTCGGCCTCCAGCCAGAGCGCCAGCTCGAGGTGTTCGGCGGGGACGGTCTCGAAGTAGTTGGTCCGGTCCGGGTTGGTGGTCGCGTTCAGCGAACCGCCGGATCCCTGGATGAACCGCATGTGCTCGGTCTTCGCCACGTTCACCGAGCCCTCGAACATGAGGTGCTCGAAGAGGTGGGCGAAGCCGGTCTGTCCGTCCGGTTCGTGCCGGGAGCCCACGTCGTACCAGAGGTTCACGGCGACGGCGGGGGCGGTGCGGTCCTCGCTCACCACCACGCGCAGGCCGTTGTCAAGTCGGGTCGTCTCGATGGGCCAGGGGTAACCGCTGTCGGGCATGGCACGACGCTATCCGATCTCGCGGGCATAAAGGTGACGTGCGAGCATCGCCGGTCCGTGCCGGGGCATCCACCCGAGCCGCTCAGTCCGGTGGCTCGCTCGGGGTCACGGTCTGATCCGACGTGCGGTGCTCCAGCGTGGTGTCCTGGGCGACGTTCACGTCCTCCCGGATGTCCGACTCGGTGAGGATCGCGTCGGCCTGGGCCTCCGGGTCCTCGCTGCCCGCCGCGGCCTCCTCGGGCAGCAGGTGGGCACGTGACTCGATCCGCTCCTGGTCACTCTGCTCCTGGCTCATGCCGTCCTATACCCCTGCGGACGGTGACCGGAACGCCGCGCGTCGGGTAGGCTGGCCGGCGTGACGCGGTCGTATCGATGGTTTAGGCAGCCGGCTGGAGGAGCCGGTGACCTCACCATGAGCTGACGTCACTCCTCTTCGAGCCGGCCGGGCAGGGATTATTCCCTGCCTTTTCGCATTCAAGCAGCCGGCTCGACCCCCGGGCGCCGGCCCCGGGGCACGGTCGGCGGAAGGAACCCCACCGTGACGACCCCGGACCCCCATCGGGTCATCGACCAGCGGATCGACCGTGTCGTGCCGCTGACCACCCCGGCCCTGCTGCACCACCACCTGCCGCTGGACACGCCGCTCGCCGAGGCCGTGGTGGCCGGCCGGCGCGCCGTCGGCCGGGTGCTGGACCGCGCCGACGACCGGCTGCTGGTCGTGGTCGGCCCCTGCTCGGTGCACGACCCGGCCGCCGCCCTCGAGTACGCGGGCCGGCTGCGCGAGGCCGCCGACCGGCTCGCCGACGACCTGCTGGTGGTGATGCGGGTCTACTTCGAGAAGCCCCGCTCGACGGTGGGCTGGAAGGGCCTGATCAACGACCCGGGGCTGGACGGGTCGGGCGACGTCAACACCGGCCTGCGTACCGCCCGGGCGCTCCTGCTCGACGTGCTGCGCCTCGGCCTGCCGGTGGGCTGCGAGTTCCTCGACCCGATCACCCCGCAGTACATCGCGGACACCGTGGCGTGGGGGGCGATCGGCGCCCGGACGGTGGAGAGCCAGGTGCACCGGCAGCTCGCCTCCGGCCTGTCCATGCCGATCGGCATGAAGAACCGCCCGGACGGCAGTATCTCCACCGCGGTGGACGCGATCCGGGCGGCCGGCGTGCCCCACGTCTTCCCCGGCATCGACGTCTCCGGCACCCCGGCGATCATGCACACCCGCGGCAACGCGGACGGGCACCTGGTGCTGCGCGGTGGTGGCGGCCGGCCGAACTACGACGCGGAGTCGGTAGCTGGCGCGCTCGACCTGCTGCGCGCGGCCGGGCTGCCCGAGCGCGTGGTGATCGACGCCAGCCACGCCAACAGCGGCAAGGACCACCGCAACCAGCCGGTGGTCGCCGCCGACGTGGCCGCTCAGCTCGCCGCCGGCCAGCGCGGCATCGTCGGCGTCATGCTGGAGAGCTTCCTCCAGCCCGGCCGGCAGGACCTGGACCCCACCCGGGAACTTGAGTACGGAAAGTCCATCACCGACGCCTGCCTCGGCTGGGACACCACCGTCGAGGTCCTCACCGGTCTGGCGGAGTCCGTCCGCACCCGCCGCGCCACCCTCCCCACCCCCGCCTGAACAGCCGCCTTGTTGATCGTGGGGTTGGCGGCGTCCACGGAGATCCACATCGCCGCCAACCTCATGATCAACGAAGAGATCGGGGCGGAGGCTGCGGCGTTTGGGCGATTCGGGCGCGGGTAGGTGGGCGGGGTGAGTGAGGATGCGTCTGTGACCGAGCAGCCGGACAGCCGGTTGCTCGACGAACTGCTCGACGACATCTACCACGGCCAGGAGCGGATCAGCCAGGTGGACATCTACCGCCGGGCGGTCGCCGCCGAACTCCCCGCGCAACTGCTGGCCAGGATCGCCGCGCTCCCCCAGGGCGAGTACGCGGTCGACGAGGCGGCCGACCTGCTGGGCGGAACCGCGGGCTGATCCGGGCCGGGCAGCACGCGGCGGGCGGACCGGCCGGGGCCGTACGACGGAGAGGACAACTGGGATGACCAAGCGCGGCCAGGGGCAGCAGCACATCGAGGCGCTCGGCCAGCCGCCGACAGCGCCGGACCCGAACGCCGATCCGGACTTCTCCAGGGAACACGAGGAGACGGCGGTCGCGGACGAGATCATCACCGGCGAGGACGAGGGCGAGCGGGAGCCCGAGGCGTCGCGCGGCTGGGCCGGCGAGAACCACGGCACCCGGGCCACCTGAGCGCACCCGGGCCACCTGTGCCAAGGACCGCGACGCCGGTCACGAGCCGCGGTGTCCGCCCTCGGCCGCCCGCTGGGCGGCGGCGTACCCCATCTGCAGGAAGTCGGAGGCGGCCACCGCGGTCAGCGCGGTGGCAACCAGCCGGGTCAGCCGCGGCGCCAGCACCAGCCCCCCGGTGAGCCCGGTCGCGACCCAGACCGCCAGGCAGAACGGGCAGCTCAGCAGCTCACCGAGGGTGTGGCGGGTTGGGCTGCCCTCGTCGCGCACCTGCTCCATCACCTCGCCGCTGCCGATCGGGCGGTCGTAGCGGGTGAACGGTGCCCGCAACGGACTGGTGATGGCGTCCTTGGCCAGCAACCGGCTGAGCTTGTGGGTCGCGACGCCGAGCAGCACCACGTCACCGGGCGCAGGCCGCTCCGGCACCGGCCGCCCGGTCGCCTTCACGAGGCCCACCAGCGACGCGGTCACCGTCACGTAGGTGCCCATCGCCTTCAGGTAGCCCTCCAACGGCCGATGCTCGTGCGGCGCGTACGCCTGGCGCAGTCGCGCCACCCTCTGCTTCAGGCCACTCCCGGTCACCCGGCCTCCTCGGTCCTCGTGGCACCGCCGGCTCAGCCGGCGGTCAGGTTGTCGGCCACCTCGCGGGCGAGGTTGGCCAGGGTCTGCTCGGCCAGTCCGTCGGCGTCCGCGCCGGCCAGGTCCAGCCGCACCTGGGCGCCACCGGCGTCGACGGCCTCCACCCGGATCTCGGCCGACCAGCCGGGCGCCGAGTCGCTGCACCACCGGGCGCACATCTTCTTCCCGCTGACCAGCTCCGGGCGGCGGCCGCCGTCCTGCCGGAGCGGCTCGGGCAGCCACGCCGCCGCCCGGTCCGGGTCGGTGGCCGTGTTGAACACCACCTCGGGTGGCGCGGACATCCCCCGCTCGGCGTGCGCCGCCATCAGACGCCCCGCAGCCGGCTCGGGTCGACCTCCCGCCCCGGGTGTCGGGCGAGGTACTCGGTCTCCAGCTCGGCGGTGCGGCGCAGGTGGTTGGCGAGCGCCGAATCGGTGGCGTGTCGCAGGGTGTCGAGTCGGGTCCGGTGCAGGCTCTGCACCTCCCGGATCAGGTCCTCGTCGCCCAGCTCGGTGGGGTCCACCCCGAGCGGCTCGCCGTCGACGTCGCCGAGCCCGGGGTCGGTCTCGGCGCGGTCGTCGTCCCACTCGGGCATCCGCTGCTCCGGGCTGGCCTCACCGGTGCGGCGTACTGATTCGGTCATCGTCGCCCCCTCGTCTCGTTCGGGTTGGCGTCTGGACGGATGCCCACCCGGGATGCCACCAAACCCCGCCAGCTACGACACCGTGTCGGAGGAGGACGGCCGACGCCGGTAGGCTCGGTGACATGAGACGGCTCTGGACACCGGCGTGGATCGCCCGCCACGTGGCCATGGTCGTGCTGGTCGTGGGCTTCCTCGGGCTCGGCTGGTGGCAGGTCACCCGGGCCGCCGAGGGCAACGCGCTGAGCCTCGGGTACGCGATCGAGTGGCCGGTCTTCGCCGGCTTCGTGGTCTTCGTATGGTGGCGTGAGGTCCGGCACACGCTGCGCGGCGCGCCCGCGCAACGCCCCACCTCGGCGCCGCCGGCGGCCGCCAGGACCGAGCCGGCCGCCGCCACTCCGGTGGTACGCCGCCCCGTGCGGGTCAGCCGCGTGCCGGCGGCCCCGGCGGCGGGCGCCGAGGACGGCGACCTCGCCGAGTACAACAGCTACCTGTCATGGTTGAACGCCAACCCGGGCGCGAAGCCCGGCGACTATCCCGGCTGAAGGCCGGCTCGGAAGGACGGACGACGGTGGGCGGAGCCTTTACCCGGTACCGCGTGATCGCCTGGATCGTGGGCGTGGCGCTGGTGGTGCTGGTCCTGATCGGCATGCCGCTGAAATATCTTTTCGACGACGGAAGCGTGGTGGCCGTGGTCGGCACCGCGCACGGCTGGCTCTACATGCTCTACCTGGCCCTCACCTTCGACCTGTCACGCCGGGTCGACTGGCCGCTGAAGCGGATGCTGCTGGTGATGCTGGCCGGCACCGTGCCGTTCGTCTCCTTCTACGCCGAGCGCCGGGTGAGCCACTGGCTGGCCGACGGCGACCGGTCCCGGACCCCGGAGCCGATCGCCGGCTGAGTCAGCCTTTCGGGGGCGGCCGGGTCAGCGCCTCGGCCACCACGGATCGGCGGAGGCCTGGGGGTCCGCCCAGCCGCCCTGGCGAGCGCCCTCCCGGGCCCGCCGGAGGGCCCGGGCGACCTGGCCGAACTGCCGCTGGTCGTCGCTGCTGAACAGCAGCACCTCGGCGCCCTGGTGCCGCCCCCACAGCTCGTACGCCGGGGGTCGCCACCGGTCGCCGATCGCCACCAGCAGCAGCGGCAGCAGACCGACCGCGCCCAGCGCCAGGTACGCGGTCGCGGTGAGCCGTTGCAGCCCGCCGGTGAAGCCGAGCAGCACGCCGACCGTGCCGATCAGGGCGGCGGTGACCACGACCACCCGGAGGGCGAGCCGGTCGTGCGGCCCGCGGGCGGTCCAGAGCTGGGTGAGTTCGGCGACCCGCCAACTGTTGCGGCCGACGTTGAAGCGTTCGCTGGTGACGACGATGCCCGGACGGGCGTAGAGCAGGGTGGGGGCGGTCGCCCGCGGCGACCGGGGTGGACGGGTGGTGGAGCCATCGGTCTGCACGGCGCCTCCAGGGGATCGCCCGCCGGCTTCTCCGCGCAAGCGGCGAGCTGCGACGATGCCATTTGGTGGGATTCCCGCTTCGCGCTTCATTGTCTGGTGGTCACGCCAGCCCGACCCAGCGTTTGCCGGGCCTCGACGGGGGCCCGAGGCGAGGACCGCGCCGGAAGACGGGCCTGATTTCGGCCTTTGTCGCGATTTTGCGGCGCGTTACCTGTCGACATCCGCCCAGAACGACGAATCGGGCCAGCCGCGCGATCCGCTCATTCGACACAGCAGCCGCGACCCTCGGTCGGCAAATCGGTCACAGTGTGTCAGCGGCACCAGCGGCACTTCCTGACACATTGCCAACGTCCGCCCCTGCTTCGACTCCCCACCACTCCCGTCACGGGTTAGGTTGGGCAGGCCGGACCGGTCGACCGCCGTCCACCCGGATGGCCCCGGCCCGGTGTCGCCGGGTGCCCTGCGCTCCCCGGCGAGCGCCGGAGAGGAGCTTTCCGCTCTTGTCGTCCTTACGGATCCTGCTGCGCGCGCTCGCGGTCGCCGGCCTCTCGGCCGTGCTGATCGCCCCGGCGTCGGTGGCTCGGGCCGAGCCCACCCCCGCCGAGCTGACGAAGCAGATCGAAAAGTCCTCGACTGAGCTGGAGCGAATCGTCGAGTCCTACAACAAGCTCAACGAGGAGATCAAGGCCAACAAGGCCACCGCGGCCAAATTGCAGGCCAGGATCGGCCCGTTGCAGGCGCAGGTCGAGCAGAGCCGCGCCGACGTCGGCGTCCTCGCCGCCACCGCATACAAGACGGGCGGGCTACGCACCGCCCGCGCCCTACTCGATCCAGGCGGGCAGACCTCGCTGCCGGAACGGCTGGGCACTCTGGATCAACTGACCCGCCAGCGCCAGCAGGCCATCGACGGATTCACCGCGAGCCACCGCAAGCTGATCGACGAGAAGGCCCGGCTCGACACCACGCTGGCCAGGCAGGCCGCGCAGGCCAAGCAGCTCGCCGCCGGCAAGAAGAAGATCGAGGCGGACCTGGCCCGCCTCTACGAGCTGCGCCGGCAGGCGTACGGGCGGGCCACGGAGGCACCGGTGAAGACCGGCTCCGCCGGCAGCGCCCCGGCCGTGTCCGGCTCGGCCGGAGTGGCGGTGCGGTACGCGTACGGGGCGATCGGCAAGCCGTACGTCTACGGCGCCGAAGGCCCCGGCGGCTACGACTGCTCAGGGCTCACGCTGGCCGCCTGGCGGGCGGCCGGGAAGTCGTTGCCGCACAACGCGGCGATGCAGTGGAACGCCACCACCCGGATCAGCCGGGGCTCGCTGCAACCCGGTGACCTCGTCTTCTACTCCGGGCTCGGCCACGTGGCCCTCTACGTGGGCAGCGGCCAGATCATCGACGCGCCGAGCCCGGGGCGCAACGTCAACAAGCGGGGCATGGACGTCATGTCCATCGCCGGCTACGGCCGGGTGCGCTGACCGCCGGCAACGGCACGGGTGCGCTTACGCACCGGCTACGGCCGCCCGAAGCGGCGAAACGGCCGGCGTCCGTCTGTCGGACGCCGGCCGTTCATCTGTCGTCACTACCAGCTCAGGCCGCCTGGAGCCCCTCGGCCCGGGCCAGCTCACGGAGCCGGCCGAGGGCCTGGATCTCCAGCTGGCGGATCCGCTCCCGGGAGAGCGAGAACCGCGAGGCGACCTCGGTCAGCGAGTGCTCCCGGCCGTCCTCCAGGCCGTAACGGGCCCGCATGATGCCGGCCGAGCGGTCGTCGAGGTGGTTGAGCAGACCCTCGATCCGCTGCCGCTCCAGGGCGGTGAGGACGATCTCCTCCGGCGACGGGGCGTCGCTGTCGGCGACCAGGTCACCGAGGTTGGTGTCGCCGTCGTCGCCCACCGGGGTGTCCAGCGAGACGGTGTCCTGCGACCAGCGCCGCAGCTCGTTGACGCGCTCGACGGTGACGCCGAGCGACGCCGCGATCTGCTCCGGCTCCGGGTCGCTGCCCAGCTCGCGGGTGAGCTGCCGGGTCACGTTCCGCATCCGGTTGACGTCCTCCACCAGGTGCACGGGCAGCCGTACGGTCCGCTCCTGCTGGGCGATCGCCCGGCTGATGGCCTGACGAATCCACCAGGTCGCGTAGGTGGAGAACTTGTAGCCGCGCTCGTAGTCGAACTTCTCGACCGCCCGGACCAGGCCGGTGTTGCCCTCCTGGATGAGGTCCAGCATGGGCATCCCGGAGCGCACGTAGCGACGGGCGATCGAGACGACCAGCCGCAGGTTGGCGCGGATGAAGAGATCCTTCGCGCGCTCACCCTCGACGACCAGCCGCTCCAGGTCCTCCCGGTCGACGCCGGCCGGGACGCGGTCCTCGCCGAGCAGGTGCTCGGCGTAGAGCCCGGCCTCGATGGCCTTGGAGAGGTCGACCTCCTTGGCGGCGTCCAGCAGCGGCGTCCGGGAAATCTCGTGCAGGTAGACGCCGACCAGGTCCCGCTCCTCGGCGACCTCGTCGGTACGCATGCCGATGTTCTTGTCCACGATTGCCACGGTCCCCTCGCTCGCGCCGGTTGCCCGGTTCCTTGCCATCCCCACGTCCATCAGCCCTCCCCGTAACCTCCGCTGTGCCCGTAGGTGTTGACACCTACACAACAGATGAGACGCGTCTGGGATTCCATGCCGTGAGTCGAAAGTGTCACGAATGCCTGAGTGTCAGCTGAGAACCTGATCCATGTTCCCTGTCAGGGTCCCTGCCCAGCCGGCTCGCGTACGGCCTGGTCAGCGGCCGTCGGAGCAGCGGAATCATCGGCCGCCTCGGAAATCGCACCATTGCGAAATCCATGAACACAGCGACCCGCGTCACCGTGACATTGCGATCCTGGTCACTGAGAGATACGGCGGACCGGCCGGTTCAGCCACGGGTGAGGATTACCCCACGCCTGGTTGAACAATCCGCAGCGCGAACGACGTCCCCCCGGCGGCGTGACGCGCGTCGCACTGGGCGGGGCGGGGGCGGAACGGGGGCGGAGCGGGCGCGGGGCAGACGCGGGGGCAGGTGCCGCCGCGCCGGGAGCGGCTCAGGAGGCGAGCAGGGCCAGCGCGCCGCGCACCTGGTCGGCGGAGCGGGCCAGGGCGGCCCGGGCGGCGGCGACCTCCGCGCCGGAGACCAGGGAGACCAGCGCCGTCTTGAGGTCGCCGTCGGCCTCCTGCAGCGCGGCCTGGCAGACCTCCTCGGCGTGTCCCGTGGCCTCCATCAGGATCGAGATCATCCGGCCCCGCAGCTTGGCGTTGGTGGCGACCATGTCGATCATGAGGTTCGAGTAGACCCGCCCGAGGCGCACCATCACGGCCGTGGAAAACGTGTTGAGCACCAGTTTCTGCGCGGTGCCCGCCTTCATCCGGGTCGACCCGGTGACCACCTCGGGTCCGGTGTCCACCCCGATGAAGACATCCACCGCCGAGGCCGCGTCGGCCTCCGGATTGGCGCACAGCAGCACGGTCGAGGCGTCCCGCGTCCGGGACGCGCCGAGCGCCCCCAGGACGTACGGGGTGCGCCCGCTGGCGGCCAGCCCGACCACCAGGTCGCCGGGGCGTACGCACTCGGCGGCCTCGGCGGCGCCGGTACGGTCGTCGTCCTCGGCGTCCTCCACGGCCCGCCACATGGCGTCCGGGCCGCCAGCGAGGTGGGCGCAGAACCAGTGCCGCGGCGAGTTGAAGGTGGGCGCGAGCTCGGCGGCGTCCAGCACGCCGAGCCGGCCGGAGGTGCCGGCCCCGAAGTAGTGCACCCGGTGCCCGCCCCGCAACGCGCCGACCGCCAGGTCGACGGTCTCCGCGATCTCGTCGAGGACGGCGGCCACCGCGGCGGGCACCCGCCGATCCGCCTCGTTGATGACGGTGAGCACCTCCCGGGTCGACATCAGGTCGAGGTCGACGCTGTCCGGGTTGCGCCGCTCGGTGGGCGCGCCCACCCGCACCACGGGCCGCGCGGCCGCCTCGTCGCGCTCGACCCGGCCGGCCGTCATCCGCGCCTCCGCCCGGCGCCCACCCGGTGCGACCGGACGGCCTCGGCGGTCGCCTCGAGAGCCTTCCTGGTCCTGGCCCGGCTCCGCGCGGCCACCCCGACGAAGAGGCAGTCGACCACGGTGAGCTGGGCGAGCCGGCTGGCCGTCGCGCCGGAGCGGTAGGTGGTCTCCCGGGCGGCCGTGGTCAGCACGAAGTCGGCGACCTCGGTGACCGGCGAGCGGGGGAAGTTGGTCAGCGCGACGGTGGTGGCCCCCCGCACCCGGGCCTGCTCCAGCACCTCGATGACGTCGGAGGTGGTGCCGGTGTGCGAGATGCCGACCGCGACGTCTCCCCGGCCGAGCAGGGCCGCCGAGGTGAGCGCGGTGTGCACGTCGGGGAAGTAGAAGGCGGTCCGGCCGATGCGGTGCAGCTTCTGCTGGAAGTCGGAGGCGACGAAGCCACTGGCGCCGGCGCCGTAGACGTCGATCCGGCCGGCCGCGCCGATCGCCTCGACCACCTGCTCGCAGACGGCCGGGTCGAGCTGCTCGGCCGTCTCCTCGACGGCCCGCGCGTCGTTGAACGCTATGGTCGCGATGATCTGCGCCAGATCGGCGCCGGGCGGGATGTCCCCGCCGACCACCCGCGCGTCGGGCGGCTCGACCCGGCGGGCGGCCTCGGCGGCGAGCCGGATGCGCAGCTGCGGGTAGCCGTCCATGCCGACCGACCGGCAGAACCGGATGACGGTGGCCTCCGAGGTCTCGGCGGCGGTGGCGAGGTCGGTGATGGTGCGCCGGGCGGCGTCCGCCGGGTCGGCGACCACCAGCCGGGCGACCCGTTGCTCGGCCGGGGACAGCGACGGGAGCAGGCCACTGATGTGGACGATCAGCCCACCAGGCTCGTGACTCACAGAAATCTTCGGACTCTTCGCCACGGATGAAACTTACTTTCACGAGGCGTGACCGTCAACCATCACCGCGCGTATCGGGAAAAGTACCGCCATCCGCGCACGCCGGCCGCGGCAAGGGTCCCATTTCCGCAGCCCGGCCACCTCCTCCGCACCGGTCGACTCGCCCACGCCGGCCGACCGCCGCAGCCACGGTTGTACAGGTCAGACCGGCCGGACGGACCGCGCGGAGCCGCCGGACGGATGGTCCGGCGGACCGCCGACATCGACGTGGCCGAATCGCCCCCGGCGCTCGGGGTACGGGTCGTGCGGTTAGCGTGTCCCCATGGCGGAGCGCACGGCACTGGTGACCGGGGGCACGGGCGGGCTGGGCGGTGCGGTCACCGCGGCCTTCCTGAAGGCTGGCTGGCGGGTGGTCGTACCGGCACGGGAGAGCGGTGGGACGGCGCCGCCGGGGTCGATCCACGTCGCTGCGGACCTGCTGGAACCGTCCGGGGCCGCCCGCGCGGTGGAGGCGGCCGTCTCCGAGCCGGCGGCGCCGCTGCGCGCGGTAGTCAACCTGGTCGGCGGGTACGCCAGCGGCGGCCTGGTCCACGAGACCCCGGTCGAGGAGTTCGACCGGATGCTCCGGCTCAACCTGCGCCCGACGTACCTGGTGACCCAGGCGGCGCTGCCGCACCTGGTGGCGGCCGGCGACGGCGCGGTGGTCTGCGTCTCGGCACGGGCCGCGCTGGCACCCTTCCCGGGCGCGGCCGGCTACGCCACGGCCAAGGCGGCGGTGCTCGCGTTCGCCAACGCGGTCGCGGTGGAATACCGCCAGCGCGGGGTCCGGTGCAACACCGTGCTGCCGAGCGTCATCGACACCGCCGCCAACCGGGCCGCGCAGCCGGACGCCGACCACCGGCGCTGGGTCCCGCCGGCCGAGATCGCCGCGGTGATCCGCTTCCTGGCCTCCGACGAATCCGCACCGACCACCGGGGCGAGCATCCCGGTATACGGCCAGGCCTGACGACTTTCATCCGTTTCATCCCGTCTCCGCCCCGGGCGCGTCAACAACACGGTGTGGCCGACCGGTTCGCCGGGTACGCCACTCCAATCCCACCGCCACCCACGACGACGGGAGAACCAGATGGCCGAGCGCGGGGACGACCTGCTGCACACGCTCAAGAGGGTCGCCGCCGTGCTCAAGCAGGCCGAGGTTCCTTTCGCGCTCGGTGGGAGCTTTGCCGTGTACGCCCACGGCGGTCACTCCAGCGACCACGACGTGGACTTCCTGATCCGAGGGCAGGACGTCGATCGGGCCCTGGAGGCCCTGGTCGAGGCCGGCTTCACCGCCGAGCGCCCGCCCGAGGACTGGCTGGTCAAGGTCTACGACGAGGGGCGGATGGTGGACCTGATCCACCGGCCGATCGAGACCCCGGTGACCGAGGAGACCTTCGCCGACACCATCGTGCGCCCGGTCGACGCGATCCACATGCCGGTGCTCTCGGCCAGCCAGCTGATGGTGCACAAGCTGCTCAGCTTCTCCCAGCACTACTGCGACTTCGCCCGTGCCCTGCCGCTCGCCCGCTCGCTGCGGGAACAGATCGACTGGGAACGGGTACGGAAGGAGACGCAGCACTCGCCGTACGCCGAGGCCTTCCTGGTGCTGCTCGACCGGCTGGACGTGCTGCCCGGCGGCCCGTCCGGAGGAAGGGAGACACCGTGACCGAGCAGCAGGGCGGTGCGCCGCCGGACGCGTACCTCGAGGCGGAGATCCACCGCCTGTTGGCCGAGGACCCCTCCGTCGCCGAACAGGGCATCACCGCGGTCCACCGCGAGCGGGGCCTGGTGCTCTCCGGCGAGGTGGAGAGCCCACACCGGCGCGAGGAGATCCTGCGTCGGGTCGCCGAACGCTTCCCGGGCGTGCCGATCACCAGCGACATCGGGGTGATCCGTACGCAGGCGCCCAGCCAGGTCGAGGAGCTGCCGTGAGGGAGGCACGATGGTGATCCGGGTCGCCGCCGTGGGCGACGTGCACATGGACGAGGACGTGGTCGGCCGCTTCCGGCCGGCGTTGGAGGAGCTGCCCGACTGCGCGGACGTGCTGCTGCTCGCCGGTGACCTGACCCGGCACGGGACCGAGGCCGAGGCGCGGTGCGTCGCGCGGGAGTTCGGAAACCTCGGCGTGCCGGTGATCACCGTGCTCGGCAACCACGAGCACCAGTGCGACCAGGTGCCGCAGGTGGTGCAGGTGCTGGAGAGCGTCGGCATCACCGTGCTGGAGGGGGCCGGGATCGTGCTGGGGTGTGCCGGCGGACGGCTCGGGGTGGCCGGGGTGAAGGGCTTCGGCGGCGGGTTCGCCGGCCGGTGCGCCACCGACTTCGGCGAGCCGGAGATGAAGTCCTTCGTCAAGACCACCACTGACAGCGCCGACGCGCTCGGCCGAGCCCTACGCGGGCTGGACTGCGACCTGCTGGTCGCGCTCACCCACTACTCTCCGGTGCCGGACACGCTCGCGGGCGAGCCGCTGGAGATCTACCCGTTCCTCGGCTGCTACCAGCTCGGCCAGGCGATCGACTCGGCGCCCACCGCGTTGGCGCTGCACGGGCACGCGCACCACGGCACCGAGCGGGGCACCACGCCCGGCGGGGTACGCGTCCGTAACGTCGCCCACCCGGTGATCAAGCAGGCGTACAGCATCTTTCACCTGGGTGATCACCTCGACCAGCATCAGGTTTCTCGGATCGGACAGTCGGGTACTGCGCGCCCATGGAGCTGATTCTCTGGATTCTCGCTGTCGTACTGGTTGTTTCCGGCGTCCTCGCGCTGTTCCGCCGACAGATCCTGTGGGGCATCGTCCTCATCATCGTCGGCCTGCTGGTCGGCCCGGGCGGAGTCAGCGTCTTCCATTAGCGCGGTGCGGCCTCACCATCGCCCAGGTCGAGCACATTCGATGCAGCCCGCCGGCATGAGGGACGGCCACATCGACGAGAAGGTTTGCCGATCGACTCCGACACCCAAACGTGGGAGCGCGTCCACAATCGGTAACCGGGTTTCCGGATTGTTACCGGGCCGTGTCCGGCAGGGGATGGACCGACCAGGATGCAAGCGCTTACATGTGGTGGACGACCATCGGACCGGCGCAGCATCGACTTCCCCCACGCGCCGGCAAGGAAGGAGATCGGCATGGCGTTTGCCAGATCACGCCAGGCTCTCGCGATCGCCGGCGTTCTGGGCCTGGCGTTCGGCGTCACCGCCTGCGGCACCGGCAGCGACAAGAAGAGCAACAGCAAGGCGAGCTCTCCCGAGTGCGCCCCATACGACAAGTACCAGGGCCACAGCGGCAAGAAGGTCGCGATCTATTCGTCCATCCGGGACATCGAGGCCGACCGCCTGGCGCAGTCCTGGAAGCAGTTCGAGGACTGCACCGGCATCACGATCGCCCACGAGGGTTCCGGCGAGTTCGAGGCCCAGCTCGGCGTCCGGGTCGACGGCGGTAACGCCCCCGATCTGGCCTTCATCCCGCAGCCGGGTCTGCTCGAGCGCTTCGCCGACGCGGGCAAGCTCAAGCCGGCCGGCGCCGACACCAAGGCCATGGCGGAGCAGAACTACTCCCCCGACTGGCTGAAGTACAGCACCGTGGATGGCAAGTTCTACGGCGCCCCGCTCGGCTCCAACGTGAAGTCCTTTGTGTGGTATTCGCCGAAGATGTTCCAGGAGAAGGGCTGGACGATCCCGACCTCCTGGGACGAGCTGATCAAGCTGAGCGACACGATCGCGGCCAGCGGCATGAAGCCGTGGTGTGTCGGCTTCGAGTCGGGTGACGCCACCGGCTGGCCGGGCACCGACTGGATCGAGGACCTGATGCTGCGGACGGTCACGCCCGAGGTCTACGACCAGTGGACGACCCACGGCATCCCGTTCAACGACCCGCAGGTCGCCGCGGCGTTCGACAAGGCCGGCACCATCCTCAAGAACGACAAGTACGTCAACGGCGGCTTCGGCGGCGTGAAGAGCATCACCACCACCTCCTTCCAGGAGGCCGGCACGCCGATCACCGCCGGCAAGTGCGCGATGCACCGCCAGGCGTCGTTCTACGCCAACCAGTGGCCGCAGGGCACCAAGGTGGCCGAGGACGGTGACGTCTTCGCGTTCTACTTCCCGGCGGTCGACCCGGACAAGGGCAAGCCGGTGCTGGGTGGCGGCGAATTCGTCGCGGCCTTCGCCGACCGTCCCGAGGTCCAGGCGGTGCAGACCTACCTGGCCTCCGGCGAGTACGCCAACAGCCGCGCCAAGATCGGCGACTGGGTGTCGGCGAACAAGAAGCTCGACCTGAACAACGTCCCCAACCCCGTGGACAAGCTCTCCGTGCAGATCCTCCAGGACGACAAGTCCGTCTTCCGCTTCGACGGCTCGGACCTGATGCCGGCCGCGGTCGGCGCGGGCACCTTCTGGCGGGGCATGGTCGACTGGATCAACGGCAAGGACACCGCGACCGTAGTGAACTCCATCGAGAGCAACTGGCCGAAGAAGTGACCGGAGCCGGTGGTCCGGTCCGTGCGCGGACCGGACCACCGGCGGTCACTCCAACCCTGAGGGAGGGTCGATGGGGTTCGACCTCGCGGAGGAACAGCCCAAGTTCCTCATGCTGATGTGGGGGCTGATCGCCTTCGTCGCGGTGGTGGGCGGTCTGCTCCTGCTCCTCGACGCGGTGCCGGCCTGGTTCGCCCGCCGTCGGGAGGTGCGACTGGTCGCCGCCGCAGCCGGCGGCGCTCCCCTGCCCCGGCGGCGAAAGTCGCGGGAGGGGGTCTTCGCGTTCTTCTTCCTGCTGCCGACGCTGCTGCTGCTGCTCGTCGGACTGGTGGTGCCGGCGATCCGCACCACGCTGCTCTCCTTCATGGACTCCGGCAGCGAGCACTGGGTGGGGCTGAGCAACTACGGCTGGATGTTCTCCGAGGACTCGATCCTCCGGGTGCTGATCAACACCCTGATCTGGGTGCTCATGGTGCCGCTGGTCGCCACCGCGTTCGGCCTGATCTACGCCGTGCTGGTGGACAAGGCCCGGTTCGAGGCGGTGGCCAAGTCTCTGATCTTCCTGCCGATGGCGATCTCCTTCGTCGGCGCCAGCATCATCTGGAAGTTCATCTACGCCTACCGCAGCGAGGATCAGGACCAGATCGGCCTGCTCAACCAGATCGTGGTCAGCCTTGGCGGCGAGCCGAGGCAGTGGCTGCTCGACTCACCGTTGAACACCTTCCTGCTCATCGTGATCATGGTGTGGATCCAGGCCGGCTTCGCCATGGTGGTGCTCTCCGCCGCCATCAAGGCCATCCCGGCGGACATCGTCGAGGCGGCCCGCCTGGACGGGGTCTCCCCGTGGCAGATGTTCTGGCAGATCACCATGCCGAGCATCCGGCCGGCGCTGATCGTGGTGGTGGTGACGCTCTCCATCGCCACGCTCAAGGTCTTCGACATCGTCCGGACCGCCACCAACGGCAACTTCGACACCAGCGTGATCGCGAACGAGATGTACAACCAGGCGTTCCGGTACGGCCAGAACGGGCAGGGTTCCGCCCTGGCGGTATTCCTCTTCATCCTGGTCATCCCGATCGTGATCTACCAGATCCGTAACCTGCGCAAGCAGCGGGAGGGCTGAGATGACCACCGCCACGCCCACCGTCGGAGCCGGCGCCCAGGCCGGGGCGACCACCCGGGCCGGCCGGGTCCGCAAGCGGCTGAACAGCCGCTGGGCCACCACGGTCTCGATCGTCATCGCACTGCTCTGGACGGTCCCGACCTTCGGCCTCTTCATCTCCTCCTTCCGGCCGGAGGATCAGATCAAGACCACCGGCTGGTGGACGTTCTTCAGCGACCCGCAGTTCACCATGAAGAACTACCAGGACGTGCTGTTCGGCAGTTCCGCCTCGTCCGGCCAGCTCGCCAGCTACTTCATCAACTCGCTGGCGATCACCATCCCGTCGGTGCTCTTCCCGATCGCGTTCGCGGCGCTGGCCGCGTACGCGTTGGCCTGGATCAACTTCAAGGGCCGGGACTGGCTCTACATCGGGATCTTCGCGTTGCAGATCGTGCCGCTCCAGATGGCCCTGGTGCCGCTGCTGAGGTTCTTCTCCGCGGGCGTCACCGTCGCCGGCATCCAGCTGCTCCCGGCCTGGGAACTCGACGGCGCGCAGAAGTTCGCCCAGGTATGGTTCGCGCACACCTGCTTCGCGCTCCCGTTCGCCGTCTACCTGCTGCACAACTTCATCTCGCAGCTGCCCGGAGACCTGATGGAGGCGGCCCGGGTCGACGGTGCCACCCACCCGAAGATCTTCCGCACCATCGTCCTGCCGCTGATCACGCCCGCCCTGGCCGCGTTCGGCATCTTCCAGTTCCTCTGGGTCTGGAACGACCTGCTGGTCGCGCTGATCTTCGCGGGCGGCAGCAGCGAGACCGCCCCGCTGACCGTTCGGCTCGCCGAGATGGCCGGCACCCGGGGCAACGAGTGGCAGCGGCTGACGTCCGGAGCCTTCGTGTCGATCGTCGTACCGCTGATCGTGTTCCTGTCCCTACAGCGTTTCTTCGTGCGGGGCCTGCTCGCCGGTAGCGTCAAGGGTTGATCCGCTGTCCGCCGCCGTCGGCCGAGTCGGCGGCGGCGGGCACGGGCCGGAGCGGGGAACAACGATGACGAAGATTGACGATGTCGCCCGCCTGGCCGGGGTCTCCACGGCCACCGTCTCCCGTGCGCTGCGCGGCCTGCCCACGGTCTCGGCCGCTACCCGCCACCGGGTCCTCGCCGCCGCCGAGCAGCTTCAGTACGCGGTCTCACCGAGCGCGTCCCGGCTGGCCGGCGGCAAGACCGGCACGGTGGCGATCGTGGTTCCCCGGATCACCCGCTGGTTCTTCGGCACAGTCGTGGAAGCCGTCGAGGACTACCTCCACCAGAACGGCTACGACCTGCTGCTCTACAACCTCGGCGGGCGGGAGCAGACCCGGCAGCGGGTGTTACGCACCGCCAGCCTGCACAAGCGGGTGGATGCCATCATCCTGGTCGCCACCCCATTGCGCCCTCCGGACGTGACAGCGCTGACCAAGCTGGAGCTGCCGGGTGTGATCATCAGCTCCGGTTCCGGGGTGCCCGGCTGGCCCTGCGTCCGCATCGACGACGTGGCCGCGGCCCGGACCGCCACCCGGCACCTGCTCGACCTCGGGCACACCCGGATCGCGCACATCTCCGGTGACCCGGACGACGAGCTGGCGTTCACCACCCACCTGGACCGCCGCCGCGGCTACCAGGAGGCGCTGCGCGCGGCCGGGATCAGCCCCGATCCGAGGCTGGACGTCGAGTCCGGGTTCACCGTGGACGGCGGCACCCAAGCCGCCGTCGAACTGTTGACCCGGGGTGAGCCGCCGACCGCAATCTTCGCCGCCTGTGACGAGATGGCGATGGGCGCGATCACCGCGCTGCGCGACGCCGGGCTCCGGGTGCCGCAGGACGTCAGCGTGATCGGCATCGACGACCACGACCTGGCCGGGGTGATCGGGTTGACCACCATCGCCCAACCCGCGGCGGAGCAGGGGCGGCTCGCCGCCCGGATCCTGCTCGACCCGCTCGGCGTACGCAGCGCCGACCCGTACCCCGCCGCGGCGCCCCCGCCCGGCGGCGCCCACACCGGCGGTGGTCCGCCGACGCCGGTGATCCTGCCCACTCGACTGGTGGTACGGGAATCGACCGCCCCGCCGCGGGCACACTGAACGAATTCGTCCCGTACGCACGACAGGGAGAAGGCGCTGAACACCGACGCGACGCACCCCGCCACCGGCTGGTGGACCGAGGCCGTCATCTACCAGATCTACCCGCGCTCGTTCGCCGACTCGAACGGCGACGGCATCGGCGACCTCCCGGGCATCACCGCCCGCCTCGACCACCTGTCCGAGCTGGGGATCGACGCGGTCTGGCTGTCGCCGTTCTACCCGTCCCCGCAGGCCGACGCCGGGTACGACGTGGCCGACTACCGGGGCGTCGACCCGCTCTTCGGCACCCTCGCCGACGCCGACACGATGATCGCCGAGGCGAAGGCGCGCGGGCTGCGGGTGATCGTCGACCTGGTGCCCAACCACACCTCGTCGGCGCACCGCTGGTTCCAGGCGGCCGTCGCCGCCGAGCCGGGCAGCGTCGAGCGGCAGCGCTACGTCTTCCGGGACGGCCGCGGCCCGCAGGGCGCCGCGCCGCCGAACGACTGGCAGAGCGTCTTCGGCGGCCCGGCCTGGACCCGGCTGCCGGACGGCCAGTGGTACCTGCACCTGTTCGACCCCGGCCAGCCAGACCTGAACTGGGACAACCCCGAGGTACGCGCCGAGTTCCTGGACATCCTCCGGTTCTGGCTCGACCGAGGTGTCGACGGCTTCCGGGTGGACGTGGCGCACGGCCTGATCAAGCAGGCCGACCTGGCCGACTGGCAGGAGCCGCAGGAGATCCTCTCCGGCAACGAGGTCGACAAGCCGCGCCCACCGATGTGGGACCAGGACGGCGTGCACGAGATCTACCGGGACTGGCGGCGGGTGCTCGACTCGTACCAGGGCGGGCGCATCCTGGTCGCCGAGGCGTGGGTGGAGCCGGCCGAGCGGCTGGCCCGCTACGTCCGGCCCGACGAGATGCACCAGGCATTCAACTTCGAATACCTGCTCGCCTCGTGGACCGCCCCGGCCCAGTACGCGGTGATCACCCGCTCGCTGGAAGCCACCGATGCGGTCGGCGCCCCCACCACCTGGGTGCTCTCCAACCACGACGTGGTCCGACACGCCTCCCGGCTGGGATTTCCGGTCGGCACTCCCCGGCCCAACGGCATCGGCATCGGCGACCCGCAGCCCGACGCGGCGCTCGGCCTACGCCGAGCCCGGGCCGCCACCCTGCTGATGCTGGCCCTGCCCGGTTCCGCCTACCTCTACCAGGGTGAGGAGCTGGGGCTGCCGGAGCACACCGCGCTGCCCGACGAGGCCCGGCAGGACCCGACCTGGGAGCGCGGCGGGCACACCGAGCGGGGCCGGGACGGCTGCCGGGTGCCGATCCCGTGGGAGGCCGGCACCCCGTCGTACGGCTTCGGGCCGACCGACGCGAGCTGGCTCCCCCAGCCCCCGATCTGGGCCGAGTACGCCCTCGACCGGCAGCGCGGGGTGCCCGGCTCGACGTACGAGCTGTACCGGACCGCGCTGCGGCTGCGCCGCGAGCACGGGCTGGGCGCCGGGAGCCTGCGCTGGCTCTCCTCCGGCGACGAGGTGCTCACCTTCACCAACGGCGGGCTGACCGTGCTGACCAACTTCGGCGCCGCCCCGGTCCCCCTGCCGGCCGGCGCGGAGGTGCTGGTGGCCAGCGGCCCGCTCGACGATGGCGGTGCCGTCCCCACCGACGTCACGGTCTGGTACCGCGCCTGACCTCGCACGCCCGCATACTCCGGGGATCCCGGTCGCGCCTGTCTCGATCGAGCCGGGCCCCGGGTCCACCGGCGCGGCCAGGACCGCCGTTCCACGCCGACCTACCCGGCCGGCCGGCAAGTGTCGTCTCTCGCCCCTTTGGAGCTGACGTCGTAGACGACTCACCCTGCAGCCGCGGGATGGCGTCCTGCTCCGGGTGCGTTCCCGGTCGCGCCAACGGCAGGAAACGCACCCGACCGGGGCGAGCGCCCTGCCGGGCTTGAATCGCCTGCGCCATCAGCTCCAAAGGCGGCGCCGAGCATGTTCTCGCCGCGGAAGGCCGGGTGGACCGGGGCGGCGACCGCGCCGGTCAGAGCCGGTTGGCGCGGGCGTGCAGGAGGTCGTGGACCTGCGCGATGTCGCGAGGGGAGGTACGCGCGGCGAGCCAGTACATCAAGCCGGTCGGGATGAAGAAGAGCTGGAACACGGCCAGCCCGACGGCGTAGTTCAGCGGCGGCGGGAAGACCGCCCGCAGCCCGTGGAAGACCACCCCGACCAGGCCGTTGCCGGCCGCCCGGCCGACCCCGTTGACCAGGTTGCCAAGGCTGTAGACGGTGCCCCGGTGCTCGGGCGGGTTGACGTCGGCGATCAGCGCGAACCAGTTCGGCGAGTTGGCCGAGGTGAGGGCGAGCGCCAGCACGGCGGTCAACAGGCTCAGCCCGACCGTCGGCTCGGTGACCACGCTGGCCAGCACCGCGGCGATCACCGCACCAGAGCTGCCGCCCTCCGGCACGTCGATCCGGATCGGCACCAGGAACAGGACCAGGTAGAACGGCACGGCCGCGAGGATGCCCACCGCCGCGACCAGGGCCCGGCCGCTCGGCGTACGCCGCTGGAGCGCGTCGCCGGCCAGCCCGCCGAAGATGGAGAACACCCCGCCGAGCTGGAACAGCGTGGCGAACACGCTGCCCACCACCACGGCGGTGGCCGGCGAGTAGCCCTGCGCCTCGGCCCGCTGGGCGAAGAGCACCGGCAGCCAGACCAGCGAGCCGAACGCCGCCTGCGCGGTCAGCCCCTGCAGGATCAGCCAGCGGTTGGTCCGTCGGGCCAGGATCCGGGGCAGGTCGGCCCGACTGATCCGGTGGTCGTACTCGTCGCCGGTGTCGAACGCTGCGGCCAGCTCCGGCTCGCTCTGCCCGCGCCGGATGTCGTACGTGAACAGGTAGGCCACGGTGGCGACCAGGCCGAGCACGGTGAGCAGCAGGAACGGCCGCCGCCAGTCGGTGGCGCCGAGGATGCCGCCGGTGAGGGTGCCGGCGAGTGTGCCCACGCCCTGCGACAGCCCCCAGAAGCTCATCACGAGGCCCCGACGGCGGGGCGAGATCAGGTCGGTGACCACCGAGAAGCCGACCGAGCCGACCGCGCCCAACCCGATCGCGGCGACCAGCTGGGCGACCAGGAACGTCGAATAGTGCTGGGCGAGGGCGCTGCCGCCGGTACCGGCCGCCCAGATCAGCGTGCCGATCATGAGCAGCGGCT
Source organism: Micromonospora sp. NPDC048999 (assembly GCF_040649295.1). Classification (NCBI taxonomy): domain Bacteria; kingdom Bacillati; phylum Actinomycetota; class Actinomycetes; order Micromonosporales; family Micromonosporaceae; genus Micromonospora; species Micromonospora sp. NPDC048999. The sequence goes on from NZ_JBEZFI010000014.1 coordinate 103,197, forward strand.
TGCGGTTGGTCCGGTCGCCCACGTACGCCCAGCCCACCGCGGCGACCGCGCTGACCAGGAAGCTCACCGCGGTGACCAGGCCGAGCAGGCGCTGCGGCACGCCCAGCGCGCCGGAGATTGGCCCGTACAGCGGGGGCACCAGCCCGATCGCCACGTTGTCCAGCGAGGCGAGCACCACGAACACCACCACGCTGTAGAACCGGTGGGCCGCGCTGCCGCGCCGGGAGATCGCCGTGCCGCTCATTCCCCGCAGCCAACCAGGCACAGATCACGACCGGATGACGAACCCCCCATCGTCAGAGGTAACCACCGATTTCGACCGGCACGGCGCCGGCCGAAGCCGTCCCGGCGCGCAGCGCGTACAGCTCCGCCAGCGTGGCACCCTGCGGCGGGACACCCGCCGAGGCACCGAGCCACTCGGTCGCCTCCGCGTACGACAGTGGGCCGACCTCGATCCGGGCCAGGCAGCGACCCGGCCGGACGACCGCCGGATGCAGCCGGGACAGGTCCTCGTTCGTGGTGATCGCCACCAACACGTCCCGTCCCTGCCCGAGCAGCCCGTCCGTCAGGTTCAGCAGCCGAGACAGCGCCTGCCCGGCCGCCTGCTTGGCCTCGCCGCGGATCAACTCGTCGCAGTCCTCCAGGATCAGCAGCCGCCAGCGGCGGCCCGTACCGCCCTCCTCGTCGTCCTCGTCGCCCACCGCGATGTCGGAGAGATAGGCCGCGTCGTTGAAGAGGACGTCCGGATCGAGGACGGCGTCCACCTGGCACCAGTCGCGCCACTGACGAGCCAGCGCACGCAGCGCGGTGGTCTTGCCCGTGCCGGGAGCGCCGTGCAGCAGCACCAGCCGCCCCGCGACGGCCTCCGGGGTGGCTGCCATCAGCGCGTCCAGGGCGGTACGCGCCGCCGTGGCGTAGTTGCGACGGATCGCGCTCCACTCCGGCGCGACGATCGACCGGAGGTCCCGCCGCGCACCCCGGCGCGGGTCGTGGTGCCAGAAGCCGATCCGTCCGGTGTCGGGATCCTCGGGCTCGGCGGCGCCCTCGATGATCCGCTCCAGGGCCGCCTGCCCGACCTCGTCGTTCACCGCGGTCACGGTCACCTCGGCGTCCCGCCCGTTCCAGGTGACCACCCGGGCCGTCCAGCCCTCGCCGTCGAGCAGCCGGTACCGCCGCCGGTGCTCGACGGCGGTGCGCAGGACCCGCGCGTCGGCGGGAGTCAACGTGGCATCGGCGCGGAGCCGGGACAGCCGGACCGTCCGCGCCCAGGGATGCCGACCGGTGACGAAGTCCGCCAGCGACAGCGCGTCGACCACGTCGCAAGGGGTGTCGGCGTCGTCGTACTGGAGGACCGAGGGCAGGTGGCTGTCAGCCGGGGCGGTACGCATCCCTGGATCATCGCCAGCGTCCGCCCCGGCCGTACAGCCCTTTACGCCGAGGCCTTGTCGAGGCGGTCGACGAACAGCTCCCGGGCCTGGGCATAGCGCCCCCGAATGGCCGGCACGCCGTCTGACGCGTACTCCTCGGTGTCGCCGACCGCCCATGTCGGTGGCGCCGCGCCACCGAGGGCGACCCAGGCGGCCTGGCGGGCGGCGCCGTCGGCGACGTACTCCCCGGGCGGCGGCACGACCACCGGCCGGCCGAAGACCTGCGGGGCGATCTGCCGCACCGCCGCCGAGCGGGCGCCGCCGCCGACCAAAATGATCCGGCGTACGGCGGCGCCCTGCGCGGTCAGCGCGTCGAGCCCGTCGGCCAGCGCGCAGAGCATGCCCTCGACGGCGGCTCGGGCCAGGTGGGCCGGGGTCGAGCTGCCCAGGGTGAGGCCGTGCAGCGACCCGGTGGCGGTGGGCCGGTCCGGGGTCCGCTCCCCCTCCAGGTAGGGGACCATGACCAGCCCGTCCGCGCCGGGCGGGGCGGCCAGGGCCAGCTCGCTCAGCTCGTCGAGGCCGACCCGGAGCAGCGCTGCGGCGGCGTCCAGCACCCGGGCCGCGTTGAGCGTGCAGACCAGCGGCAGGAAGCGGCCGGTGGCGTCCGCGAAGCCGGCCACCGCGCCGCTGGCATCGGCGGCGGGAGTGTCGGCCACCGCGAAGACCGTGCCGGAGGTGCCGATCGAGACGACCACGTCGCCGGGACCGGCCCCCACCCCGAGCGCGGCGGCGGCGTTGTCCCCGGTGCCGGGCCCGAGCAGCACCCGGCCGTCGGGCCCGGCACCGGGCCCGGCGCCGGGCCCGGCGCCGGGTGCCGCGCCGGTGAGCGCCGCCGGATCCAGCAGCCCCGCCGGCTGCGCCGGGCCGAGCACCACGGGCACCCGGACCCGCCGCCCGAAGGCGCGTTCCAGCAGGTCGAACCGGTATTCGCCGGTCCGCGGCGACCAGTAGCCGGTGCCGCTGGCATCGCCCCGGTCGGTACGCAGCGCGTCCAGGCCGGGGGCACCGGCCAGCCGCCAGGTGAGCCAGTCGTGCGGCAGACAGACCGCCGCCACCCGGTCCGCGTTCGCCGGCTCGTGCCGGGCCAGCCAGCGCAGCTTGGTCGCGGTGAAGCTGGCCACCGGCACGCTGCCCGTCGCCTCGGCCCAGAAGCGCCGGCCGGCCTCGCCACCGCCCGCCTCGGCGATCAGGTCCCGCGCGGCGTCGGCGGAGCGGGTGTCGTTCCACAGCAGCGCCGGGCGAACCACCTGCCCCGCCTCGTCCAGGCAGACCATGCCGTGCTGCTGGCCACCCACGGTGACGGCGGCGACGTCGGCCAGCCCGCCGGCCGCGTCGACGGCCGCCAGCAGGGCATTCCACCAGGCGTACGGGTCGACCTCGGTGCCCTCGGGATGCGGCGCGCGACCCTGCCGGACCAGCGTGCCGGTCTCCGCGTCCCGGACCACCACCTTGCAGGACTGGGTGGACGAGTCCACCCCGGCGACGAGCGGCATGGCGGCCCGCCTCAGCGCGCGCCGAGCAGGTGCTCGACGGCGAGCTGGTTGAGCCGTACGAAGCCGTAGCCCTTCGCCCCGGCCGCCTCCGGGTCGAACTCCTCGAACGCGGCGCGGTCGGCGAGCAGGTCTGCGTAGCTCTCGCCGGGGCTCAACGTCGGCGTGCCCAGCTCGGCGACCTGGCTGGCCGCGAGGGCCTCGGCCACCTCCGGGTCGGCCCGGAACGCCGCGGCCCGCTCCTTGAGCAGGAGGTAGGTGCGCATGTTCGCCTCCGCCGACGCCCACACGCCGGTGATGTCCTCGGTGCGGGAGGGCTTGTAGTCGAAGTGCCGCGGCCCGTCGTACGCGGGACCACCGTTCGGGCCGCCGTGCTCCAACAGGTCGACCAGGGCGAACGAGTTGAGCAGGTCGCCGTGGCCGAAGACCAGATCCTGGTCGTACTTGATGCCGCGCTGGCCGTTGAGGTCGAGGTGGAACAGCTTGCCCTGCCAGAGCGCCTGGGCGATGCCGTGGGCGTAGTTGAGCCCGGCCATCTGCTCGTGGCCGACCTCGGGGTTGAGGCCGACCAGCTCGGGGTGGGCCAGGGTGGAGATGAACGCCAGCGCGTGCCCGATGGTGGGCAGCAGGATGTCGCCGCGCGGCTCGTTCGGCTTGGGCTCGATGGCGAAGCGCAGGTCGTAGCCCTGATCGACGACGTACTGGCAGAGCAGGTCGACGCCCTCCCGGTAGCGGTCCAGCGCGGCGCGGATGTCCTTGGCCACGTCGTACTCGGCGCCCTCCCGGCCGCCCCACATCACGAAGGTGCGGGCACCCAACTCGGCGGCGAGGTCGACGTTGCGCAGCACCTTGCGCAGTGCGTACCGGCGCACGGACCGGTCGTTGCTGGTGAAGCCGCCGTCCTTGAACACCGGGTGGGTGAAGAGGTTGGTGGTGACCATCGGCACGACCAGGCCGGTCTCGTCGAGCGCCTTACGGAACCGGGTCACGTGGGCGTCCCGGGTGGCGGCGTCCGCGCCGAAGGGGATCAGGTCGTCGTCGTGGAAGGTGATCCCGTACGCGCCGAGCTCGGCGAGCCGGTGCACCGCCTCCACCGCGTCCAGCTCGGGGCGGGTGGCGTCACCGAACGGGTCACGGGCCTGCCAGCCCACCGTCCATAGACCGAAGGAGAACTTGTCGGCGGGGGTGGGACGGGGCGCCATGGCAAACCTCCGAGGGTGTCGACCGCAATTTGTTCAGCGATTGAATTAAATGAGGGCGGTGTGGCATTGTCAAGAGGTGATCAGTGCCAGCCCCACCGGGGCGGTCCGGCAGGGCAGCCTCCGCGAGCTCAACCTCGCGGTGGTGCTCCGGCGGATCGCCGCCGCCGACCGACCGCCCTCCCGGGCCGATCTCGCCGCGGGCACCGGGCTGACCCGGGCCACCGTCTCCGCGGTCGTCGACGACCTGATCGCCGGCCGGCTGGTCGCCGAGGCGGCGCCCGCGCCGCGTACCGGGGCCGGACGGCCGGCCCGCGGCCTGGTACTGGCCACCGACGGCCCGGCCGGGCTCGGCCTCGAGGTCAACGTCGACTACCTGGCCGCCTGCGTGGTCGACCTGAGCGGCGCGGTCCGTCACCACCTGGTGCGCCGCGCCGACCTGCGCCCGCTCTCCCCCGCTGCCGCCCTGGACCGGCTCGCCGGGCTCGCCGCCGAGGCCCGCGCCGCAGCCGTACGCGACGGGCTGACCCTCGCCGGCACGGCGCTCGCCGTGCCGGGCCTGGTCGGCGACGGCGGCCTGGTCCGGCTCGCCCCCAACCTGGGCTGGCGGGACGTGGACGTCCCCCGGCTGCTGGCCGGGCACCCGCTCGCCGAACCGGTCGACGGGATTCCCCCGCTGGTGGTCGACAACGAGGCGAACCTGGCCGCCCTCGGCGAGCTGCACGCCGGCCCCCCGGGCACCGCCAGCTTCCTGCACATCTCCGGCGAGATCGGCATCGGCGCCGGGATCGTGCTGGACGGCACGCTCTACCGGGGCACCCGTGGCTGGAGCGGCGAGATCGGCCACCTCCCGGTGCAGCCGCAGGGACGGCCCTGCCGCTGCGGCGGCCAGGGCTGCCTTGAGCAGTACGCGGGCCAGGAGGCCATCCTGGCCGCCGCCGGGCTGGCCGACGCGGATCTGCCCGCCGACACCGCAGCCGCCCGGCTGGCGGACCTCGCCGAGGCCGGCGACCCGGCCACCCTGGCCGCCCTGGCGGACGCCGGCACCGCCCTCGGAGTGGCCGTGGCAGGGGTGGTGAACCTGCTGGACCTGGACACTGTCGTGCTCGGCGGCGGATACGCACCGCTCGCCCCGTGGCTCTCCCCGCCGGTGCTCGCCGAGGTCTCCCGGCGGGTGCTCACCGCGGCCTGGGCCTCGGTTACGGTACGCCCGGCGGCGCTCGGCGCGCGGTCCGCAGCGGTCGGCGGGGCCGCCTCGGTGGTCCGCCGCATCGTCGACCGACCGGTCGCCTGGCTGGCCCGAGCCGGCTGATCCGTTCCGACATGGGTAGCGATGGGTGGCAGCCCAGCTGGTCGACACGCCGGGGAGAGTCCAGCCTGGGCGTCACCGATCACGCGGCGGCGGCGCGGCCGAGGTCAGGCGGTACGCGCTACCGGGGGCTCGTCGGTCGGCGGGATCCTCCCTGGCTCGGCCGGCGGGTCGCCGATCAGGCCGCCCGCAGGCTGGAGCACCGACAGGCGCTCCGCGGCGGCGGCAGCACCGCGCGCGACCTCGTCGAACTCGCACATCCCGTGCAGCAGCGCGGCCCGGCCCTCCGTGCTCATCCCGGTCAAGATCTGGTCCAGCCGGTGCCGGCGGTCCGCCCGCAGCTCACTGAGGAGCCGGGTCGCCGCCGGGGTGAGGTGCAGGGAGATCTCCCGCCGGTCGTACCGGCCCGGCTCCCGCTCCAGCATCCCCGCCGCCACAAGCCGGTCGCAGAGCCGGCTGGCCGAGGAGAGCAGCATGTCGGTCAGCGTGGCGAGGCGGCGGAGGTTGATCCCGTCGTACTGCTCGACGACCATGACCGCACGCAGCTGAGCGCTGGAGAGCCGGCTCGTCGTCCGCTCCCGGGCCGCCTCCCAGACAGCCAGCAGGGTTCCCGCCGCCTCGTCCAGTGCGGCGGCCATACTCGCATCAGGTCCGTGCGGACCGCGTTCTTCGGCCATGGTGCGCCCGAGATTACCGGGGCTCAGTACGCGCCGCGGCTGCGGATCACCGCGCCGAAGGTCTTCCAGAGGATGGTCAGGTCGGCGGCGAGCGACCAGTTCTCCACGTAGTAGAGGTCGAGCCGGATGCCGTCCTCCCAGCTCAGGTCGGATCGGCCGCTGATCTGCCAGAGGCCGGTCATGCCGGGCTTCACCAGCAGGCGGCGGGCCACGTCCCCGTCGTACCGGGCCACCTCGGAGGGGAGCGGCGGACGGGGACCGACCAGGCTCATCTGGCCGAGCAGCACGTTGGCGAGCTGGGGCAGCTCGTCCAGGGACCACTTGCGCAGCAGCTTGCCGACCCGGGTCACCCGAGGGTCGTCGCGCATCTTGAACATCAGGCCGTCGGTCTCGTTGCGCGAGGCCAGCTCGGCAAGCAGGGCGTCCGCGTTGACCACCATGGTGCGGAACTTGAAGACCCCGAACTCCTCGCCACCCTGGCCGACCCGGACCTGCCGGAACAGCACCGGCCCCCGGCTGTCCAGCTTGATGGCGAGCGCGATCACCACGAGCAGGGGCAGCAGCAGGAGCAGCGCCACCAGCGACAGCGAACGGTCGACCAGGCCCTTGACCAGCTTCCGCGCGCCCCGGAACTCGGGCGCCTCCACGTGGATCAGCGGCAGGCCGGCGACCGGTCGGGTGTGGATGCGCGGACCGGCGACGTCGGTCAACGTGGGGGCCACCACCAGGTCGATTCCGGTGCCCTCCAGTTGCCAGCCGAGCCGCCGCAGCCGGGTCGCGGTCAGCTCGCCGGAGGCGGTGACCGCCACGGTGTCCGCGCCGATCGCGGTGGCCGCCTCCGGGATGCCCCGGAACGAGCCGACCACCGGCACGTCGCCCAGCCGCTGCGGCACCGGCGCGAGCAGCGCGTCCGGAATGCAGGCGCCAACCACCTGGTAGCCGGCGTACGGCTCGCGGCGCAGGGTGTGCACCAGCTCCAGGACGTGCGCGGTGTCACCGACCACCAGCACCTTGCGGGACCAGCCGGCGCCTCGGTTGCGGGCCCGGTGCAGCCACTTGCGGGCGGCGAACCGGGCCACCTCCAGGCCCACCGTGCCGACCGCGAAGGAGATGGCCAGGAAACCCCGGGAGACCCCTACCTCGGCGATGTACCCGGCGATGGCGATAGCGCCGGCCAGCCGCAGGCTCGCCGCGCTGACCCGCCGATATTCGTCGGCGCCGTAGCCGAGCACCCGGTCGTCGTAGCAACGCAACACCCGCAGCGAGATCAGCCAGGCGAGCAGCAGCGCGGGTGCGACCACCACGTACGGGATCGCCGAGCCGCTCGGCTGTTCGTCGCCGAAGCGGGCGATGTAGCCGACCAGGATGGCGACCGCCAGCACAGCGGTGTCCAGCACCACCAGGGCTCGGATGTACGCCCGTTCGGCGGCGCGCGTCGGCCCGGAACGGTCGCCGCCCGGCGGCGTCGCCGCCCGGCTGGGAGTCAACAGCGTCGCCGAGGTCACCGGCTCTCCCCACTTTGCTCAGGCCGCCCCCGCACCGCACGCCCCCGATCGGGGGCCGACGGCCCGGAGCTCCCGGACATCATGCCTTGACAGTCATGGACACCGACAGCTTCCGACGCATTGTCGTCACATTCCCGGTTCAGGCGCGGCGCCGGGAGGCGTTCCGCCGCAACGGATCCCCCGGGCACGGCGGTACGTGTTCGCTGGGTGGCGAGTCAGCGGGACGCCGGCGGCCGCAGCGCGATCGCCTGCAGGAAGATCTCACCGATCTTGGTCGGGTCGGCGGTGACGAACGGTCGACCGCCGGTGATCGCCGTGATCGGCTCGAGCTCCGCCTTGCTCACGTCGTTCCCGATACCAATGATGATCACCTGAATTGGCTGCTCCGGGTCGCGCAGCTTCTTCAGTTGGGCGAGCAGTTCCTTGTGGGTGATGCCGTTGTCGTCCTCGTTCTTGCCGTCGGTGAAGAGCACGATCGAGTTGACCTTGCCCGGTTCCCAGTCCTCCTGGACCTTCTTGTAGGCCGCCAGCATCGTGTCGTAGAGGCCGGTGTTGCCGTTCGACGGCTTGACTGAGGCGAGGCCCTGCCGCAACGCGTTGCGGTTGCTCGACAGCGGCTTGATCGGCACGATCTGCCGGTAGTCCAGCGGTCCGTCCAGGTTGGTGGAGAAGGTCCACAACCCGATCGACCAGGAGTCATCGAAGAGTTGGAGGCCCTGGTTCGCCGCCGCGACGGTGACCTGCAACCGGGTGGCGCCGTTGGCGGCCGCCACCTTGCTCCTCATCGAGCCGGAGACGTCGATGACGGCGAGCATCCGGCCGGACTGGGTGACGACCGACCAGGTGCTGGTGGCCTTCTCGATGGTGGCCGGGTCCAGGCCGGCCGTGCCGCCCTGGCCGACCGGCGCCGACGTTCCGCCGCTCGCCGGGCTCGGCGCCCCGTGCGGGGCCTGGAAACCCTCACCCCAGCTGCCGTCGGGCCCGCGCAACGACTGCGTGGCGAGCCGGTTGCGGAAGTGCGCGGTGCTCAGCGCCTCGAAGAGCACCTTCGCGGCCGACGCCTTGACCGGCTCGATCCCCGGCAGGACCGCGAACGGGTAGTCGAGCGGCATCGGCGCCGGGTCCAGGTAGAGCGCGGCCAGCGGGACCGGCGGCTTGGTGCTGTTGTACGCCAGCACGTCCTCTTCGGACAGCGCCGCGGCACTCAACCCGGCGGCGATGGCCGACGGGTCGGACGAGCGCGGGAAGCGCGCCAGGAGGTCCTGCCGCAGCGAGGAACGGTTCGTCGCCAACTGCCGCAGCGCCCCGATCGTCGCCTCCTGCGCCTGCGGCGACCCGGCACGGCCGGTGCCGCTGGCCGCGGCGCTCAGCGCGAGCAGCCCGGACAGGCCGGCCGCGTCCTGGGTCGGCTCGACGATGCCCGCGCGCAGCGGCTTGCTGCTGGTGACCTGCCGCAGCAGGTCGGTCCAGGTCAGTTTCTTGTCTGGCCAGCCGAACCGGGTGGCCACCGGCTCGGGCATGGCGAGCACCACCGGGCTACGGGCGATCGAGGCACTGTTGGCCGGGGCGAAGGCGGTGGCGCCGCCACTCTTGAGCCGCAGCAGCCAGGTGGACGAGTCCGGCACCCAGACGTCCGGCGTCACCGTGGTGCCGCTGGCCTGCCCGACGCCGGAGAGGGTGACACCATGCTTGCTCGCCACCGCGGCCGCCACGTCGACCGGCTCGGCGGCGGTGACGGTCACCGCGACGCAGGTCTTGTCAACCGCTGCCCCGTCGGCGACCCACTTGTCGGCCGTCGCCTTGATGGCTGGCTGAATCTCCGGGGCGGCCGTGACGGACAGCTCGATCCGCCCGGAGCAGGACGACCCCGCCAACTTTCGGTAACCGACCCAGGAGCCGGCTACGACGAGCACGAGCGCGGTGGCCGCCGCTGCGGCACCTGCTCCTCGAAGGCGTGAACGCATGCGATGGCGGCCAGACACGGTGACCATCCTGCGGATCCGGTGGGGTTACTGCCACAACCGTTCGGACGAAAGTTACGTGGCGGCAACCCGTGACCAGCAAACTCTTACGCTGAGTGAGCGCCAGGTAGTTGCGGGGTGATATCTCTCCATGGGGGCTCGCCGCCCCGCCTCACGGCCGTACGCAGGTCGGGCTCGCCACCGCCACCGGCTCACCCGCCGGCTCCGGCATTCCGGTGTCGGGGTCCACCCGGAAGACCCTGATCATGTCGGCCCGCTCGTCGGCCACGTAGAGGTGACCGCCCACCAGGGCGAAGTGTCGCGGCCACTCACCACCGGTGTCGACCTCGGCCACCAGCTCGGGCACCGCGCCGGCCAGCACGAAGACGGCCACCGTGCCCACCCCACGGTTGGCCACGTAGAGAAAGCGGCCGTCCGGCCCGACCGCGACCTCGGAGGGCTGGACGTGCCCGACCCGCCCGCTCGTGTCCACCCGGATCCGCTGGCGGAGCCCGTTGGCGGTCAGGTCGTACCCGGTGACCGTCCCGTCCAGCTCGCCGACCAGCCAGCAGCGGCGGCCGTCGGGATGGCGGGCCAGGTGCCGGGGCCCGGCGCCGGCCGGCGTACGCAGCCGAGGGGCACGCGGCACCAGCCGGCCGGAGGCCGCGTCGAGGTCGTACCGGTAGACCGAGTCGGTGCCCAGGTCGACGGCGAGCAACGGCCCGCCGTCCGGATCGGGCGAGACCATGTGGCAGTGCGGCCGGTCCTGCCGCTGCGGGTCGGCACCGTGCCCCTCGTGCCGGACCAGGTCGCTGCGCTCTCCCGGCACGCCGTCGCCGTCGAGCGGGAACACGGCCACGCTGCCGCCGCCGTAGTTCGCCACGACGAGGTGCCGCCCGTCCGGGGCGACCGCCAGGTGGCAGGGCTCGGCCCCGCCGGTCGGGCGGACGCCGAGCGGGTCGAGACCGCCGTCCGGGGCCACCCGGAACGCGCTGACCTGCCCCTCGGGCAGCTCGTTGACCGCGTACAGCACGGGCGCGCCCGGGTGCCGGACCAGGAACGACGGCGACGGGGTGACCGCCACCGTGCCGAGCGGGATCAACTCCCCCGACGCCGGATCGCGGCGGGCCGCGACGATGCCCTCGGCCCGCCCGCCCGCCTCCGCCGTGTAGCCACCGATGTGGACGATCGTGTCCGGTGCGCGCACCGGTCCCCCCTTTCGCCGAGTCCTCCGTCGATCCAATCAGAGCCGCCCCTGGCCGCCGGCCGGTTGGCCGGCTTTCCGCGGGATCGGCTGTCGCGGACGGGCCCGCCGCACCCGAACGGGTCAGCCCACCGGCACCGGCTCACCGCGCTGCCGGGCGACGTGCTCGACCAGCTCGATCAGCACCAGCTTGCCGGACTGCCGGTCCCGGGCGTCGCAGAGCACCAGCGGCACGTCCGGGTCCAGGTCCAACGCGTCGCGTACCGCGGCCAGGCTGAACCACCGGGCCCCGTCGAAACAGTTCACCCCCACCACGAACGGGATGCCGCGCTGCTCGAAGTAGTCGATCGAGGGGAAGCTGTCGGCCAGCCGACGGGTGTCGGCGAGCACCACCGCGCCGAGGGCGCCGAAGGCCAACTCGTCCCAGAGGAACCAGAACCGGTCCTGGCCGGGGGTGCCGAAGAGGTAGACCTGCAGATCCTCGTTGATGGTGATCCGGCCGAAGTCCATCGCGACCGTGGTGGTGGACTTCCCCTCCACCCCGAAGAGGTCGTCGGTCCCGACGCCGGCCCCGGTCAGCACCTCCTCGGTCTGCAACGGCCGGACCTCGCTCAACGCGCTCACCAGCGTCGTCTTGCCGGCCCCGAAGCCGCCCGCGATGAGGATCTTCAGAGCCAACGGGACCGGCGCCGGGGCCGCCTGCCGGTCAAAGCGCACGGAGTCCACTGACCACCGCCTTGAGGATGTTGTCGTCGGGCAGGTGCACGGCGGCCGGCGGTTGGTGCACCGTTACGAGCCCGCGTGCGATCAGGTCGCCGAGGAGCACGCGGACCACGCCGACGGCGAGGTCCAAGCCGGCGGCGAGGTCGGCCAGGACGGCGGGCGTGCGGGCCAACTCCACCAGGCGCCGGTGTTCCGGCTGGAGACCCGGCAGGCCGGCCGCGTCGGTCGCCGGGGTGGCCAGCACGAACGCCACCAGGTCGAAGCCGTCGACCGGCGGCCGCACCCGCCCGCCGGTGAGGGTGTACGGACGGACGACCGGGCCGGCGGCGGCGTCCAGCCACTCGTGCTGCGGGCCCGGCGACTCAGTCCGCATCGGCGCCACCCGACACGGCGCGGGCCGGGCCGATCAGGTACTCCCCGACCCGGATCACCAGCATCGCCATCTCGTACGCCACCAGACCGATGTCGGCGTCGGCGTCGCTCACCACCGCCAGGCAGGCGCCCTGTCCGGCCGCCGTGACGAACAGGTACGCGGATTCCATCTCCACCACGGTCTGGCGGACCGCACCGCCGCCCAGGTGCCGGGTGGCGCCCTTGGCCAGACCCGAGAAGCCGGAGGCCAGGGCGCAGAGGTGCTCCGCGTCGCTACGGTCCAGCTCGGCGGAGGCGCCGAGGAGGAGGCCGTCGGCCGAGAGCACCACCGCCTCGCGGGCGGCCGGTACCCGCTCCACCAGGTCGTCGAGCAACCAGTCGAGATCGGCATTCTGCCGCGTCGTGTGCACCACTAGGCGTCCCTCTCAGTTGCGGTCGGGGGTTCCGAAGCCGGCGCCGGCGGCCCGGGCTCTGTGGCCTCCGGGAGCCGGTCGCCGGTGGCGCGGGCACCGTCCCGGCGGCCCAGGGCGGTGCCGGCCTGAAGGGCGGACATGGCCCGCCGGGCCTCCTCGGGCGGCCGGTGCGCCGGGGTGTCGGCGACGACCGGACGGGCGCGATTCGCCGGTCCGCGCCGGCGGATCCGGCGGGGCAGGCCGTCGCCGTCGGCGGGCGGCTCGACCGAGGAGGTGCGGCCGGCGGGCAGCGGCACCACCGCCCCGGGTCGTTCCCGGGTGGGCCGGGTGGTGCGCGGCCGGGGCGCCGTGGTCAGCCGGGTCACCTTGGCCAACCGTCGCTCGTCGGGACCGCTCGGATTGGCACCCGGGCCGATCGGCGGCTCCTCCGTCACCAGGTCGGCCGGCAGGAGCACGGTGGCCGTCGTACCGGCCGGGGTGGCCAACCGCAACTCGACCCGGACGCCGTGCCGGGCGGCCAGCCGGGCGACCACGAACAGGCCCAGCCGGGCGCTCTCGGTCGGATCGAACTCCGGGGCGCGGGACAGCTGGCGGTTGGCGTCCGCCAGGGTCTGGGGCGACATGCCCAGCCCGTGGTCGGTGATCTCGATGGCGTACCCGCCGGGCACGCTGCGCCCGGTCACGTCCACCCGGGTGCCGGGCGGGGAGAAAGCGGTGGCGTTCTCGATCAGCTCGGCGAGCAGGTGGATCACGTCGCCGACGGCCCGGCCGAGCACCCCGGCCGGCTGTATCTGCCCCACGTCGACCCGGTCGTACGACTCCACCTCGGAGATCGCGCCGCGCACCACGTCGACCGCGGCGACCGGGCTGCGCCAGCCCCTGCCGGGGGCCGCGCCGGCGAGAATGACCAGGTCCTCGGCGTGCCGCCGGAGCCGGGTGGCGAGGTGGTCGACCTGGAACAGCCCGGCCAGCTCGTCCGGGTCCTCGGTCCGCCGCTCCAGCCGGTCCAGCAGTGCCAACTGCCGGTGCACCAGCCCCTGGCTGCGCCGGGCGATGTTGAGGAAGACCTCGTTGAGGCCGCGGCGCAGGGTGACCTCGTCGACGGCGGCCTGCACGGCAGTGCGGCGTACGTCGTTGAAGGCCCGCGCCACCTGGCCGATCTCGTCGCTGCCGTGGTCCAGCTCCGGCGCCTCCCGGGCGACGTCCACGTCCTCGCCGCGCCGCAGCCGGGCGACCACGTCGGGCAGCCGGTGCTCGGCCATGTCCAGCGCGGCGGTGCGGACCCCGGTCAGCCGGCGGACCAGCGACCGGCCGACCCGCAGGGCCACCAGCAGGCAGAAGACGATCGCGAGCAGGCCGAGCACCCCGGCTGCGCCGAGCCGGACCAGGATGCCCACCGCCATCGGCACGGACCGCTCGGCCAGGTCGTCGGCGCCGCGCAGCTCGAAGTCCCGCAGCTCCTGCCAGACCGCCGCCTGGCTGGACTCCCAGGCCCGTACGTCGAGGTCGACGGGCAGGTCCCGGCTACGGATCAGGGCGTCCTGGAGGGCGTGCAGCCGAACGTACGCCTCCCCCTCGATGAACCGCCGGTGTTCCGCGCGGGCCGCGTCGGGCAGGTCGGCCACCGCGGTTTCCATCAGGAAGCGCTGGTTGTCGACGGTGCGTACCAGTTGCACGTGCTCGCCCTCGGCGTACCGGCCGGCGACGAGTGCGCCGGCGAGCAGCGCGTCCGTCTGACCGAGCAGCTCTCGGGACCGGCCGAGCGCGGTCAGGGCGAGCGCCTCCCGGTTGAGCTGGTTGTCGGGCAGGGCGGCCATCGCGGAGAACGCTTGGAAGGCGGAATTGACCATGCCGCTGTAGAGCCCCATCGCCCCGGCCCGGTCGACCTTCCGGGCGTCGATGAAGCCCCGGCCGGCCGGCAGCGCGTCGAGCGCGGAGAGCAACTGGTCGAGCCGGGCGTTGAGCAGGTCGTCGGCCGCGTCGCGCAGATCCGGCCCGTCGACCCGGCGGCGCAGTTCGGCGACGGCCTGGTCGGTGCGCGTGCGCTGCTCGGCCAGGGCGGGCAGGGTGGCGTCTCCGGCGAGTTGGACCACCGAGAGCCGGCGTTCCCGTTGCAGCTCGGCCACGACCGCTTCGCCGGGCCGGCCCAGGTCGTAGAGGAGGGTACGCGCGGCGAGCAGGTTGAGGGCGGGCCCGAAGGTCAGCGAGGTGGCGAAGATCCAGAGTGCCAGCAACGCGGTCACCGGACCGATGACCAGCGCGGTCAGCTTGGCGCGGATCGGCCAGTCGCGGGTGTTCATCAGACCTCGCCCCGGAAGGTGTCGCAGGGGTGGCGCCGGCCGGAGGTTACCCGGCCACGACGCCCTGCCCCGGCTCGGGCGCCCTGGGCAGGATACGTAATCACCGGCGGTTGCACTACCGGCCGTCTCGCCCGTCGCTACCGTCCGAGAATCAGCCAGGAAAGTGCCTCGGATCGGGATTGGCGATCCCGAGGTGGAGGAATACCAGCACACGAGCACGAGGTCACGAGCCGCTGAGGAGGTCGCCGACCATGCGCCAGGAAGAGCAGGACCCGCGCGAGCCGCGGGAGGCGGAGGCCGCCGACGCCGATGGCCGGCCGGAGTACCACGACCCAGCGCCGGTGCAGACGGCGTTCGTCGGGGCAACCACGGTGGCCGACGCGGTGGCCGCCTCGGCACTGGCCAGCGGGCGGCCCGAGGACGAGCGGGACCAGCGCGACGAGGACACCGCCGAGCCGGGCGACGGGGCCCCGGGACGGACCGACCCGTTCGACGACGCGCGAGCCGATCCGACGGCCGGCGATTGGCTGCACAGCCCGGAGGGCGCCGCGGCCGAGCGTTCCGGCTCGTCACCCGAGGAAGGGTCGGCCGTCGACACGGCCGGCTACGGCGGCGCCGAGCCGGCCATGGTCGACCCGGACGCCGGCACCCGTGGCGCCGAGCGCTGACCGGCGTCCCGGCGGCATGGCCCGGCCGTTGCCGGGTACGCCAGGGGGATCACGGAACGGGACAGGAGGCAGCAGCATGACGGATCGTGACCGCGGTGGCGAGCGGCCGTTGGAGGAGACCCCCGAGGCGGCCGCGGCGGTGGACGACGACAGCACGGTGCCGCAGCTGCGTACGGGCGGCGGCGCCGACCGGGACAATCCCGTCTTCACCGAGCCCGACGGCGCGGTGCCCGACACCGGGTCACCGGACATCCTCGGTGACCCGTACGCGGCCGGGTTCGGGCCGACCGGCACCGGGACCGGGGCGACCGGCACCGGCACGGAGGGGGCCGCTGCCAACCGGCGCACCGGCGGCGAGCAGCCGTGGGATCCCGAGGACCTGGTGGCGGCCCGGGGCCAGGACCTCACCCCGGAGAACATCGAGCGGGCCCGCCGCGACCTGGCCGAGCTGGGCCGGGCGGCGATCGAGAAGACCGTCCCCTGACGGTCGCACGCCGCACGGCCGGGGGCCCCCGGCCGACCTCATCGGTCGACCGGGGGCCCGTGGGAACCCGCGCGGCGGTGCCTCACTCCCGCGGCGGCGGGTGGGCCGGCCGTCGGCTCAGGAGAGCGGCGGGTAGGCGTTCTTCATGAGCTCCTGGAACTGCGCGGAGAACCAGGCGCCCGAGATCGGCGCGTTCGCCAGGGCACCGCTCTTGCTGTTGCCGTTGCGGGCGTTACCGGTGTAGCTCGGGTCGCACATCTGGTCGAAGCCCTTGCCCTCGTTGTTCGGGATCGCCTTGCTGGAGCCGTCCGACTCGCCCGGAGGCTTCACCCAGACGTAGGCGTGGAGGCCCGGGAAGGCGGTCGGCTCCGGGTTGGCCCGGGGACGCTCGCCGAGGCCCGCACCGGCCTGGTTGCACCAGTTGCCGGCGTGGATCCGCCGGTCGATCCGGCCGCCGTCGACGTAGGCGTCGACGCTGGTCGTTGGGCCCGCGCCGGCGGGCCGGGCGGTGCCGCCCCAGCCGTTGCGGGAGGTGTCGATCAGCATGCCGATGTTGCTGTCGAAGCCGGCCGACTTCGCCTGCGCCAGGAAGCCCTGGGCAAAGGTGAACTCGTCGACGTACTGGTTCCAGTCGATCCACTTCGACTGGCGCACGGACTGGCCGTTCACGTTATCCGTGATCTTGACGTACGGCTCCTTGAGAGCCGAGTAGTTCGCCGTGTTGACGATGAAGCCGCGAACGTTGTGCACCGTGCTGCCGGAGGCGGTGGCGGCCTGCTTCAGCATCTGAACGGTCGGGTTGAGGTTGGTGTCCCAGCCGATCCAGCCGTGGTGCGCGGCGTCGACGTAGTTGTAGACGTTGCCGATCGCGCCCAGCTTGGCCAGGGCGTAGCCGACGCCGTTGACGTACGCGCCGTTGGCCTTGACCGTGTCGCACATCGCCGTGCCGCCCGCGTTGCCCGAGGTGTTGGTCACCAGGTTGGGCAGCGAGTCGATCTCGATGATGTTGACGATCCGCAGGTTCTTGTACTTCGCGTCGCTCTGGATCGCGGCGATCGCGTCGATGTACTCGGACTTGTAGCGGGGCAGGTCGTTCGGGCCCAGCTCACCGTTCGAGGCCAGCGCGGCGCAGTCGCGGCCGGGCAGGTCGTAGATGACGAACTGGATGTAGCCGGCCCCCTGGGCAAGCGCCTCGTCCAGGTGGTTACGGACGCCCATCGAGCCGTTGGAGCTGCTGTTCGGGGTGCCGTTGATGGCGGCGATCCGGTCCAGCCAGACCGCGGTCGGGTTGTTGGAGACCCGGCTGCCGCCCGTCTCGGCGTTTGCCTTGGCCTTCCACTCCGGGTTCACGTACCCCTTGACCCCGGCGTACGGGTTGTCCACCCGCGTGCCCGGCGGGGTCGTGGTGGGCGGCGCGGTGGTCGGCGGGGCCGTGGTCGGCGGCGCGGTGGTCGGCGGCGCCGTGGTCGGCGGCGCGGTGGTCGGCGGCGCCGTGGTCCCCGGGGTGCCGCCGCTGCAGACCGTGCCGTTCAGGGTGAACTGGGTCGGCTTCGGGTTGGTGCCGCTCCAGGCGCCGTTGAACCCGATGCTGGTGCTGGAGTTCTTGGCCAGCGAGCCGTTGTAGGACTCGTTCTTCGCGGTGACGTTCCGGCCGCTCTGCGACCAGATCGCCGACCAACCCTGCTGCACCTGCTGGGTGGTGTTCGGGAAGGTGAAGCCGAGCGTCCAGGAGGTGAGCGGGTCACCGAGGTTGTTGATCGTAATGTTGGCGGTGAAGCCACCCGGCCAGTCGTTGGTGGTGTAGTCCACGCTGCACTGGGTCGCGGCCTGCGCTGCGGTGACCGGAAGGGTCACCAGTCCGCCGGCGACCAGGACGCCCGCACTGGTCAGTGCGAGCGCCCGGCTCCGGCCGGACAGCCTTCTCCACAGATTCATGACACTGATCTCCTTGGGCGAGACCGGGTCGCGTACGGCCCGGCGAAAATGGGCCCTCGGGACGTCCGCCACGGACGGCCTTCGGTGCCACGGGTGTCTTCGGGGGGTGCCCGACCCGGACGGGCTTGGTGGTGGTGAAACACGACCGGCCGGCGTCGGCCGGTCGAGGAGTCGGACGTCGCCCGGTGACCCGGGTGCCCTCGACGTCTGAAGCTCGCGGTGTGGCTCCCCGAACCGCGTGCAGCGATTCTTGCATGGGAGCGCTTCCATGGCAATGCCTCGATGGAGGCGCAGCCTGCCCCGGGGGCGAACACCCCAGGCGGCACCAGTGCGGCCGGTTACCGGCAGACGGGTCGAGGCAGGTGAAGCAGCCTGCCCAGTGCGCCATAAGCCGTGTAGCACCCCTATGCCCTCAGGAGTCAACAAACTCCTAAACACGAATCTTTGCTCGGATAAGTCACGAAACGGTCTAACGTTGGCCGTAGCTCGACCGTCGTCGGGCTCAGGACAAACAGGGATGGAGTGACGCAGGTCATGGGAAAGAAGATGCTCGGGAAGGTCGTTGCGGGCGCCGCTCTCGGCGGCGCGTCCCTGCTGCTGTTCTCGCCCGGGGCGGCGAACGCGGCCGCGCACAGTGCGTATGTGGACAGCGTCACGGTTCAGCCGCAGATCGGCCTTCTTGACAACTGCCAGGACCACGGGGACTGGGGGCAGGGCGGCGGCATGACCGACGATGGGTCGGACATGGACGGCAAGGACGGCAAGGACGGCAAGGACCACGACGGCAAGGACGGCAAGGAGCGCAAGGAGGAGGAACGCAACGACTTCGACAACCGGGACCGCGACGGCAAGGAGCGCGGCCGCGAGGAGGAGCGCAACGACCGGGACAACCGGGACCGTGACGGCAAGGAGCGCGACCGCGAGCGGTGCCGGGACCACGAGTTCCGGCACGAGGAGCGGCGGGACTGCGAGAAGCGGTGCGAGGACCGCTGGGACCGCGACGACAACGGCTACCGGGACGGCCGCCGGGACGGCCGGGAGGAGTGCCGGGACGACTTCCGGGACGACCGCCGGGACGACCACCGCGACGGCCGCCGGGACGAGTGCCGGGACGACCACCGGGACGGCCGCCGGGACGAGTGCCGGGACGACCACCGGGACGGCCGCCGGGACGACTTCCGGGACGACCGGGGTCGTGACGGCAAGGACCGCGACCGCGACCGTGACCGCGACCGTGACCGTGACCGCTGCTTCCCGCGTGGCCACGTCGACGGTGGCGACGGTGGCATGAGCACCACCAGCATGAACGGCAGCATGGCCGCCAGCGGGGTGGGCGTGGTCGGCGCCGCCGCTCTGGGCGGGATGGTCCTGCTGCGCCGGCGGCGGGCCAATGAGCTCGTCTGACCGGACGGCGACACGGGCCGGCGGCCGTCACGGGAGACCGTGGCGCGCCGCCGGCGCGACCGTCATCGTCCTCCTCGCCCTGGTGGGCGTCGGCCTGATCGGCGCGTCCTTCCAGACCGTGCCGCCGCCCCGCCCGCCCCAACCGCAAGCCCAGGCCGGATCGGCCGACCCGGCCACGACCCCCGCCGACGGCCCGGTGACCGCCGACCAGGCACCCGCCGACGACGCGGCGCCGAATCCGGACACGGCCCCCGCCGCGCTGTCCCGGTCGACCCCGACCACCATTTCGATCCCCGCGATCGGCGTACACGCCGAGATCATGAGCCTGGGCCTGAACACGGACGGCAGCATCGAAATGCCTCCGCTGGCACAGGCGATGAAGGCGGGCTGGTACTCCCTCGGGGCCAGCCCCGGGGAAACCGGCAACGCGGTCATCGTCGGCCACGTCGACTCTGCCAAGCTCGGTCCGGCGGTCTTCTTCAACCTCGGCACGCTCAAGCCGGGCGACACCATCAGCGTCGCCCGGGATGACAGCTCGACCGCCACCTTCACCGTCAACGAGGTGAAGTCATACCCG
Source organism: Micromonospora sp. NPDC048999 (assembly GCF_040649295.1). Lineage (NCBI taxonomy): Bacteria > Bacillati > Actinomycetota > Actinomycetes > Micromonosporales > Micromonosporaceae > Micromonospora > Micromonospora sp. NPDC048999. The sequence goes on from NZ_JBEZFI010000014.1 coordinate 122,845, forward strand.
AAGACGGACTTCCCCACCGACCTGGTCTACGGCTCCAGCGACAAGCCCGGCCTGCGGGTGGTCACCTGCGGCGGGGACTTCGACGAGAGCTCCAACAGCTACCTCAACAACGTCATCGCGTTCGCCACCATGACCCCGTGAGACGGCGCGAACGGGCGCGGCCCGGTGGTCGGTCACCCGACCACCGGGCCGCGCCGGTGTCCGTCGCCGGTCAGGCCGCCGCCGAGGTCCGCACCAGGGTACGGATCTGCCGCAGCAGCACCGACAGAGCGGAGAGGTCGGCCCGGGACTCGTCGAACTCACCCATCGCCCGGTTTGCCCGGTGGATCGAGGTGGCGTTCGCCTGCTCCCACTCCTGCACCCGGTCCACCGGCGGCACGCTATCCGGGGTGGAGCCGAGGACCTCCGCGGTGAGCGCGGCCAACGCGGCGTACAGGTCGTAGCGCAGCGCCATCCGGGCCAACGTCTGCCAGCGGTCCTCCCGCGGCAGCAGGGAGATCTTCGACAGCAGGGCGTCCACCCGGAACCGGTCGGAGAGGACGAAGTAGACCGCCGCCACCTCGTTCACGTCCCGCCCGGTCGACTGGGCGGTCTCCACCACGTCCAGCAGGCCGAAGCTGTACATCAGCCGGGTCGACTGCTCGGCCAGCTCGCGGGGCAGCCCCTTCTCGGTCAGCGACTCGATGTGGGCGACGATCGCCTCCCGCTCGCTGCCGAAGAAGAGATTTTCGAGGTCCGGCAGGAGCCGGGCCACGCCGTCCCGCAGCCGTTCGATCTCGCCCGGCACGTCGATCGGCGAACGCCGGTTGGTGACCAGCCAGCGCACGGCCCGGTCGAGCAGCCGCCGGGTGTCCAGGAAGAGGCTCGTCTGCAGCTCGGGCGAGACCTTGTTGTCCAGCGCCTCAATCGCCTGCCAGAGGTCGCGCAGCCCGAACACCTCGCGCACCACCACGTACGCCCGCAGCACGTCCGCCGCCGACGCGGCCGTCTCCTCGACGGTCCGGAAGATGAACGAGATTCCGCCCCGGTTGATCGCCTCGTTGACCAGCACGGTCGTGACGATGTCCCGGCGCAGCCGGTGGCGGCCCATCCGGTCGGCGAACCGCTCACGCAGCGGGGTGGGGAAGTAGTTGACCAGGATGTCGGTCGTCCACTTCTCGTCAGCCAGCCCCTCGCTGACGACCTCCCGCTCCAGCACGATCTTCACGTACGCCAGCAGCACCGCGAACTCCGGCGCGGTCAGCCCGGTCTCGGTCCGGACCGCGAGCTCCTCGTCCGCCGGGAGCGCCTCCAGGGCCCGATTGAGCGCCCCGGAGCGCTCCAGCTCACTGATCATCCGGCGGTGCACCGGAAGCAGTGAGGCGGCCTGCGCCTGGGCGTTGATGAGCGCCCGGGCCTGCTCGTAGTTGCTCCGCAGCACCAGCTGAGCGACCTCGTCGGTCATCTGGGCCAGCAGCTCGTCACGCTCCGGCCGGTCCAGCTCGCCATCGGCGACCGCGGTGTTGAGCAGGATCTTGATGTTCACCTCGTGGTCGGAGCAGTCCACCCCGGCCGCGTTGTCGATGAAGTCGGTGAAGATCCGGCCACCGTTCTGCGCGTACTCGATCCGGCCGAGCTGGGTCCAGCCCAGGTTGCCGCCCTCGCCCGCCACCCGGCAGCGCAGGCTCTTGCCGTCCACCCGGATGGCGTCGTTGGACTTGTCCCCGACCTCGGCGTTGGTCTGCGTCGCCCCCTTCACGTAGGTGCCGATGCCGCCGTTCCAGAACAGGTCCACCGGAGCGGTGAGGATCGCCTTCATCAGCTCCTGCGGGGAGATCTGCTCGACGTCGTCGTCCAGGCCGATCGCGGCCCGCACCTGCGGGCTGATCGAGATCGACTTGGCGGTACGCGAATACACCCCGCCGCCTTCGGAGATCAGCTCCGGGTTGTAGTCCTCCCAGGACGAGCGAGGCAGATCGAACAGCCGCTTGCGCTCCTCCCAGCCGGTGGCCGCGTCCGGGTCCGGGTCCAGGAAGATGTGCCGGTGGTCGAACGCGGCCACCAGCCGGATGTGCTTCGACAGCAGCATCCCGTTGCCGAACACGTCGCCGGACATGTCGCCGACACCGACCACGCTGAAGTCCTCGGTCTGGGTGTCGTGCCCCAGCTCCCGGAAGTGCCGCTTCACCGACTCCCAGGCGCCCCGGGCGGTGATGCCCATCTTCTTGTGGTCGTAGCCGGCCGAACCGCCGGAGGCGAACGCGTCGCCGAGCCAGAAGTCGTGCCCGGCCGAGATCTCGTTGGCGATGTCGGAGAACGTCGCGGTGCCCTTGTCCGCCGCCACCACCATGTACGGGTCGTCGCCGTCGTGCCGGACCACGTCCTCCGGCGGCACGATCTCCCCGCTGGCAATGTTGTCGGTGACGTCCAGCAGCGCGCCGACGAACTCCTGGTAGCAGGCCACCGCCTCGTCCCGGTCGCCCGGCTTCTGCTTGAGCACGAAGCCGCCCTTGGCGCCCACCGGCACGATCACGGCGTTCTTCACCATCTGCGCCTTGACCAGGCCGAGCACCTCGGTGCGGAAGTCCTCCCGCCGGTCGGACCAGCGCAGGCCGCCCCGGGCCACCGGCCCGTACCGCAGGTGCACGCCCTCGAACCGCGGCGAGTAGACGAAGATCTCGAACTTGGGCCGCGGCGCCGGCAGATCCGGGATCGCCTGCGGGTCCAGCTTGAACGCCACGAACGACTTGGGTCGCCCGCCGACCGGCTTCTGGTAGAAGCTGGTACGCAGGGTGGCCTGAATCAGCGTCAGGAACCACCGCAGGATGCGATCCTGGTCGAGGCTGGCCACCTCGTCCAGCGCCGCGCCGATCGTGGTGACCAGCTCACCGCTGCGCTGCTGCCGCTCGTCCATGGTGGTCTCGCCCGGGGCGAACCGGGTCTCGAAGAGCTCCACCAGCAGCGACGCGATCTTCGGGTACGCGATGAACGTCTGCTCCATGTACTCCTGGGAGAAGACGGTGCCCGCCTGCCGCAGGTACTTCGCGTACGCCCGGAGCACCACCACCTGCCGCCAGGTGAGCCCGGCCCGCAGCACCAGCTCGTTGAAGCCGTCCACCTCGGCCTCGCCCCGCCAGGCGGCGGCGAAGGCGTTCTCCGCGTGCGGGCGGACCTCGGCCAGGTCCTGGTGCGCCTCGGGCAGCTGCAGCCCGAAGTCGTACAGCCAGATCCGGCCGTCGACCCGCTCCACCTCGTACGGGTGCTCGTCGACGACCTTCACGCCGAGCGAGTGCAGCACCGGCAGCACCGCGGAGAGCATCATCGGCTCGCCGTACCGGTAGACCTTGAACCGGACGTCCATGGCCTCGTCGGCGTCCCGGTCGCCGGCCAGTCGCGGCGCCAGCTGCTTGCGGAACAGGTGCATCTCCAGCTGGCCGGGCTCCTCCAGCAGCTCCAGCTTGGCCAGGTCCTTCATCGCCTCGTACGGCGTGTGCCCGTCCTTGTAGCCCTCCGGGAACGCGTCGGCGTAGCGGACGAACAGGTGCTTGGCCTGCTCGTCGCCGAGCTTGCGCTCAAGCACCAGCCGGTAGTCGTCGTCCCAGAGCCGGGTGGCGTCGGCCAGCTCCTCGGCGAGCAGGTCGGCGTCGATCTCCCCGGGCGGGTTGGTCGGGTCGGTCCGAACGGTGAAGTGCACCCGGGCGAGCATCGACTCGGTGACCCGGGTGGTGTAGTCGACCCCGACGCCGTTCAGCTCGCGTAGCAGGATGTCCTGCATGCGCAGCCGGTTCTGTGTGGTGAACCGGTCCCGGGGCAGGTAGATCAGGCAGGAGATGAACCGCCCGTACCCGTCCCGGCGCAGGAACACCCGCAGCTGCCGACGGCCGGCCATCCGCAGCACGCCGACCGCCGCGTGGTAGAGGTCGTCGGTCTTGATCTGGAACAGCTCGTCGCGCGGGTAGGTCTCCAGGATCTGCAGCAGGTCCTTGCCGGAGTGGCTGCGCAGGCTCAGCCCGGAGCGGTCCAGCACCTCGGCGACCTTGCGGCGGACCACCGGCAGCTCCTGCACGCTGGTCCGATAGGCCGCGGTGGAGAACAGGCCCAGGAAGCGCCGCTCACCGACCACCTCGCCGGCCTCATTGAAGATCTTGAAGCCGATGTAGTCGAGGTAGGCCGAGCGGTGCACGGTGGCCCGCGAGTTGGCCTTGGTGATGATCAGCAGGCGCTTCTCCAGCACCTTCTCGTGCGCCTCGGGGGTCATCGAGGAGAGCGCCCGGGACTCCGGCGAGTCCGAGCGCAGAATGCCCAGCCCGGTGCCGAGCACGGCTTCGAGGGCCTGGCCGCCGTCCGCGCCGTCGGTGTCGACGAGGCGGTACTCGCGGTAGCCGAGGAAGGTGAAGTGGTCGTGCGCCAACCAGCGCAGCAGCTCCACCGAGTCGGTGATGTCCTTCTCCGGCACCGGCGGCCGGCTGTCCGAGGTCCGCGCGGCGGCCAGCTCGTCGGCCAGGGCAAGGGCCCGCTGGCGCATCTTCGGCCAGTCCTCGACGGCCTCCCGGACGTCGGTGAGCACCCGCTGCAGCTCCTTGCGAAGCTTCTCCCGCTCGGCCGGGTCACGCACCGGGTCGATCTCGATGTGCATCCAGCTCTCGACCAGGTCACCGGCAACCGCGTCGTCCGGCTCCACGTCGGCGGAGACCTCGGTCAGCCGGCCCAGCGGCTCCCGCCGCACCACCACCAGCGGGTGCACCAGCAGGTGCACGTCGAGGTGATAGGTGTTGAGCAGCGCGGTCACCGAGTCGACCAGGAACGGCATGTCGTCCGTCACGATCTCGATGACCGTGTGGTGCTGGTCCGCGTCCGGCTCGTGGATCCGCAGCTTCAACTCACCGGGTACGCGCTGCTGGGCCAGGTCCCGGTGCGCCCGGGCGGCGTCGAGCATCTCCTCGGCGGTGAAGCCGATCAGCTCCTCATCCGGCGCGAACCGCCAGAATCGGCCCACCAGGGTGGCCGCGTCCTGGTCTTCCCCGGCCAACGCGACGGCCTGGGCCACCAGGCGCTCCGCGTTGGGTACCGGCTCGTCCAGCTCGGCATCCTCCGATTCGTCGGCCAGTGCCTGCGCGGGCAGGCCCAGCTCGTGCAGCGTGTCGATGCTGGAACCGGTCATCCCGGTCACTCCTGTGTCGAGACGGCCGAAACCGTCCCCGTCGGTCGCCGTGTCGAAGCTGTCATTTTCCCGGCCGGTGTGAACCTGCCGGAGGTCGGGTCCCGGTTTAGTCGCCGGACGCCGGTCCATCGGTGCCACTCCCCTCGACCCACCGCGTTGTGGGTCACTCTCCCGCCCAGCCTAGGCCCTGCCGTTCTGACCGTTCGTCGGCGGATCACTGGCCGGACGTCCGGTTCGGGACTCTGTCCTTTCACCCGTTGCGGATCCGTGGTCAACCGGTTGCCGAGTACCCCGGCTCGCGATGTTCATCACACTGCCTCGGCCCGGCTTTCCGCACCTCAGGGCGCTGGCGGGGCAATGGGAACGCGCCCGGACCACTAGGGTGCGGGGCAGTTCGTACCGGAGGGACTGCTTCATGCCTGGGTCGTACCCCGTTCGCCGCCGCCGCTTTCCTCGCCCGCTCCTCGCGGCGCTGGCCGCCACCGCGTTGGCGGCGGGCGCGTTGACCGGCTGCTCCGCCGAGGACGGGCCGGCACGCACCGTGGACGCGTTCCTTGCCGGTTGGCGCTCCGGCGACCTGCACGCGGTCGGCTTCATCGACCCGGCCGGCACCCGCATCCCGGCCGCCGAGGTGGCGAAGGAGATCAAGTCGCTTTCCGGCGAGCTGGCCGCCACCCCGCCGGAGCTGCACCGCAAGAAGGGCGACCCGACGATCACCGCCGACACCGCGACCGCCCTGGTCGCGGTGGATTGGACGCTGCCGGGCCAGACCCACTGGGTCTACGACCTGTCGGTACGCCTCAAGCGCGGCGGCGACGACGACCAGTGGCAGGTGATCTGGGAGCCCGCCGTGGTGCAGGAGAACCTGGAGAAGGGCGACCGCCTCGCGCTGCGCCGCGATACCGCGCCGCGAGCCACCGTGCTGGACGGCGCGGGCGACCCGATCGTCGCGCCCCGCCCGGTGGTCCGGGTGGGTGTGCAACCCAGCGAGGTCACCGACGTCAAGGTGCTGGTCCGGCAGCTCGACGCCGCGTTCAAGGCGATCCGGCCCGCCCTCGTGCCGCCGGTCGACGTCGGCGACCTGCCCAAGCGCGTCGCCGAGGCCGACCCGGGCGCGTTCGTCGAGGTGGTGACGCTGCGCGACGAGGCGTACCGCCAGATCAAGCCCCGGATCTACGACCTGCCCGGCACCCGGTTCCAGGCCGACAAGCTGGACCTGGCGCCGACCCGGGAGTTCGCTCGGGCCCTGCTCGGCTCGGTCGACCCCGCCCAGGCCGACGACCTCAAGAACCACCCCGACACGTACGTCGCCGGTGACCTGGTCGGCCACGGCGGCCTACAGGGCCGGTACGACGACCGGCTGCGTGGGGCCCCCGGCCTGACGGTGATCGTCGAACGCGTCGGGCCGGACGGCACCAGCGAGCCCACCGGCACGGAGGTGTTCCGCCACGAGCCCAAGGCCGGCCAGCCGGTGAAGACCACCCTCGACGTGGCCACCCAGAACGCCGCCGACGCGGCGCTGCGCGGCCAGGCCCGGCGGTCCGCCCTGGTGGCCGTACGGATCAGCGACGGCGCGGTGCTGGCCGCCGCCAACGGCCCCGGCCCGGCCGGCGAGAACCTCGCCTTCACCGCCCAGGTGCCGCCCGGCTCGACGTTCAAGATGGTCAGCGCGCTCGCCCTGCTCGACGCCGGGGCGGTCACCCCGGACGCGACGGTCGACTGCCCGAAGACCGCTGAGGTGGACGGCCGCTCGTTCAAGAACTCCAACGACTTCGAGCTGGGGTCGGTCCCGTTCACCACCGACTTCGCGAAGTCCTGCAACACCGCCTTCGTCGCGCTGGCACCGAAGCTCGGGCCGGACGGCCTCGCCGCCACCGGCCGTACCCTCGGCCTGGAGGCGAAGTGGGACGTGGGCGCGGAGGCCTTCCCCGGCTCGGTCTCCGCCAACGGCTCGGCCACCGAGCAGGCCGCCGCCGCGATCGGCCAGGGCACCACCGTGGTCAGCCCGCTGGCCATGGCCGGGGCCACCGCCGCCGTGGCCCGGGGCCGCTGGGAGCAGCCGAAGTTGCTGCTCGACCCGGCTCCGCAGCAGCCGGCCCCGGCCGGCCCGGCGCTGAAGCCCGAGTCCGTGGCGGCGCTGAAGACGATGATGCGGGCCGTGGTCACCAGCGGCACGGCCAGCGCGTTGAAGGGCGTCCCCGGCGAGCCGGTGTACGGCAAGACCGGCACCGCCGAGTACGACAACAACCCGGCGCACACCCACGCCTGGTTCGTCGGCTGGCAGGGCGACGTGGCGTTCGCGGTCTTCGTGGAGCAGGGCGGGTCGAGCACGGCCAGCGCGGTGCCGATCGCCGACCGTTTCCTGCGCGCCCTCACCCCCCGCTGACCCGGAGGCCAACGATCATCCGGTTGGCCCGGTCGGCGCGGGCCCGAGGGGCTCCACGGCGACGGCGGGCCCGGGCGGAGCTGGGGGAGCCGCCGGGGGCGGCGGGGCCGGACGCCTCGCGGGGCGGCCGCTGCCACGCCGGGGTGCCGGCGTGGCGGACCGCAGCCGGGGCGGCGGCGCGCTCGGTGCCGTGACCGGGGCCAGGCCGGACACCACGGTGTTCACGATCTCGGCGGCGTACGTCCCGTCCGAGTCGTAGTCGGGGTCGAAGACGGTCAACTCCACACCGAGACAGTGCGGGGTGTCCACCAGACCGGCGAGCAGGATCTCCATCTCGGCGAAGGCGATCCCGCCCGGGTCGGGCGCGTCCACCGCGGGCATCACCGCCGGGTCGAGCACGTCCACGTCAACGTGCACCCAGTAGCCGGCGCAGTCCGCCAACTGCTCGTGCGCCCACTGGGCGGTGCGGGCCGCGCCCTCGGCACGCAGGGCCGGCACCGGCCGGTTGATGATCCCCGCAGCCTGCAGGTCGAGCCGGTACTCGTCCTGCGCCCGGATGCCGAGCACCACCACGTCGATGTCCCGGAAGTAGGGGCGCCGCCCCTCGATGGCCGCCAGGTCCGCCTGCCCCCGGCCCGTGACCAGGGCCAGGTCCTCCCCTGCCGCCGCGCCCACGTAGGAGGCGTTGCCGGGGTGCCGGAAGTCGGAGTGGCCGTCGACGAAGACCAGCCCGATCCGGCCGTCGATCGCCTCGCCGAGCCGGTGCATGGCCAGCGCCGAGCCGAGCAGCACCGAGCAGTCCCCGCCGAGCACCAGCGGAAACTCGCCCCGGTCGATGATCGCGCCGATCCGGTCGGCCAGCGCCAACGAGTACGCGGAGATCTCCCGGGCGTGGCAGACCCCGTCGCCGGGGCGCCAGTCGCCGGGGTCGTACCGGGGCGGGGTGAGGCAGCCGGCGTCGCGGGCCCGCAACCGGGCCAGCAGGCCCTGGTCGCGTAGCGCGCCGGGTGCCTTGGCGCAGCCCGGGACCGAGGTGGCGGTGGGCGGGCGCAGGCCGAGGTTGGTCGGCGCGTCGAGGACGGCGATCCGGCGCATCATGGGCTCCCGTCCTCGTTGGTCGGGCGGGCCGGCCGGTACGCCGGCCCGCGCTGGCGTGCTACGTACTTAGAACAGGGCGCTGGCCAGGGCCCGGCGGGCCGCCGCCACAGCGGGGTCCTCCGGCCCGGCGATGGCGAAGAGGCCGACCAGGTGCTGGCGTACCTTGTCCCGGTCGTCGCCGGCGGTCCGGCGGACCAGCCCGACCAGACGCTGGTAGGCCTGCTCGGCCATGCCGCTGAGCACCTCGATGTCGGCGGCCAGCAACTGCGCGTCGACGTCGTCGGGTGCGGTCGCCGCGGCGGTCAGCGCCGCCTGCGGGTCGGCGCCGGCCACCCGGCGGGCCAGCCCGACCTGGGCCAGCCCCGCCTCCGCCGCCGCGTCCGTCGGCGACTCGGCGAGGATCTTCCGGTACGCCCGCTCGGCCGCGTCCAGGTCGCCGCTCATCAGGGCGTCGTCGGCCTCGTCGAGGCGCGGGTCCTCGGGCGCGGCGACACTGACCCCGCCGGCCTTCAGCACGGCCTGGATCCACTGGCGCAGCTGGGCCTCCGGCACCACCCCGGAGAAGGCGTCGATCGGCTGCCCGCCGACGACCGCGTAGACCATCGGAATGCCCTGCACCCGGAACATCTGGGCGATCCGCGGGTTGGCGTCGACGTCCACCTTGGCGAGCACCCATGCGCCGCCGCCCTCCACCGCCAGCCGTTCCAGCACCGGGGAGAGCTGCTTGCAGGGCTCGCACCACTCGGCCCAGAAGTCCACGATCACCGGGGTGGTCAGCGAGCGTTCGAGGACCTCGGACTGGAAGGTGGCCTCAGTCACGTCGATGACGCTGATCGCGCCGACCGCGCCGCCGGGCGCACCGGCGGGGGGACCGGCCTTGGCCGGGGCAGGGGTGGGTGCGGGGCTGCGCAGCGCGCTGAGGTCGACCGCGCCGCGGGTGAAGATCGACGAGGTGATCCGTGGGTCGCTCATGGTTATCTAGTCTCGCACGTGTCGCACGGAACTCAGATCAGCCGCGACGCCGACAGTTGCACCTGTCACGCCAGGTGCTGATCCCAGCCGTCCTCGGCGCCACGGGTCCGGTTACCGGCCCACGGTCCGCAGTGGACTGGTCAGCCAGCCAGTTGGGCCAGCAGCTCGGCGGCGGCCGCGTACGGGTCGATCGCGCCCTCGGCCACCTTGGCGGCGAGCGCCGGCAGTTGCGTACCGTCGCGCAGCGAGCCGATCCGGTTTCGGAGGACGCCGAGCGCGATCGCCTCGATCTCGGCGGCGGCCCGCGCCTCCCGGCGGCGGCGCAGCTCGCCGCGCCGCTCCAGCCAGTCCCGGTGCTTGTCGATCGCGGCGGCGATGTCGTCGATCCCTTCGCCGCGCGCGGCGACGGCCCGGACCACCTGCGGCCGCCACTCCCCCGGCCCGCGCTCGCCCAACGCGATCATGCCCTGGATGTCCCGGATCGTGGCGTCGGCGCCGTCCCGGTCGGCCTTGTTGACCACGAACACGTCGGCGATCTCCAGAATGCCGGCCTTGACCGCCTGGATGGCGTCGCCCATGCCCGGGGCGAGCAGCACCAGCGTGGTATCGGCCAGCGAGGCCACCTCGACCTCGGCCTGCCCGACGCCGACGGTCTCCACCAGCACCACGTCACAGCCGGCGCCCTCCAGCACCCGTACCGCCTGCGGCGTCGCGGCGGAAAGCCCGCCGAGGTGCCCACGGCTGGACATCGAGCGGATGTAGACGCCGGGGTCGACGGCGTGGTCCTGCATCCGGACCCGGTCGCCGAGGATCGCCCCGCCGGTGAACGGGCTGGACGGGTCGATCGCCAGCACGCCGACCCGACGGCCGCCGGCCCGCAGCGCCCGGACCAGCTCGTTGGTGGTGGTCGACTTGCCCACCCCGGGCGAGCCGGTCAGCCCGACCACCTGGGCGTGCCCGGCGTACGGCGCGAGGGCCGCCGCGACCTGCGGCAGCACCTCGTCGCCGGACTCGACCAGGGTGATCAGCCGGGCCACCGCCCGGGGGTCGCCCGCGCGGGCGCGCTCCACCAGCATCGGTACGTCCCGGCTGCGGCGCACCGATCCGGTGGTCGTGGCCGGGCCGTGCTCGATGGTCACTGCGCCATTTTCGTTCGCGACTGCGGGGCTCGCAAACCCGGCTCACTCCTCGCGCTCACCCACACGGTCAGCTCTCGCCACCGGTGGGGACGTGGATGATCAACGCGTCGCCCTGACCGCCGCCGCCGCAGAGGGCGGCCGCGCCGGTGCCGCCGCCCCGCCGCTTCAGCTCCAGCGCCAGGGTGAGCACCAGCCGTGCGCCGGACATGCCGATCGGGTGGCCGAGCGCGATGGCGCCGCCGTTGACGTTGACCTTGTCCGGGCTGACGCCCAGATCGCGGGTGGACTGGATGCCGACCGCCGCGAACGCCTCGTTGATCTCGATGAGGTCGAGGTCGGCGACGCCCAGGCCGGCCTTCTTCAGCGCGTGGTTGATGGCGTTGGACGGCTGCGAGTGCAGGGAGTTGTCCGGCCCGGCCACGTTGCCGTGCGCGCCGATCTCGGCCAGCCAGGTCAGCCCCAGCTCCTTGGCCTTGGCCTTGCTCATGACCACCACGGCGGCGGCGCCGTCGGAGATCGGCGAGGCGCTGCCGGCGGTGATGGTGCCGTCCTTGGCGAAAGACGGGCGCAGCTTGGCCAGCGACTCGACCGTGGTGTCCGGGCGGATGCCCTCGTCCTCGCTGATCGTCAGCGGGTCGCCCTTGCGCTGCGGGATGATCACGGGGGTGATCTCGTCGGCGAAGTGGCCGTTCTTCTGCGCGGCGGCGGCCCGCTGGTGGCTGGCGGCCGCGAAGGCGTCCTGCTCCACGCGGGTGATGCCGTGCTTCGCCCCGTGCCGCTCGGTCGACTCGCCCATCGAACAGCAGTCCCAGGCATCGGTGAGGCCGTCCAGGGCCATGTGGTCCTTGATCGTGACGTCGCCGTACTTGTAGCCGGAGCGCTGGCCGAGCAGCAGGTGCGGCGCGTTGGTCATCGACTCCATGCCGCCGGCCACCACGATGTCGAACTCGCCGGCCCGGATGAGCTGGTCGGCCAGGGCGATCGCGTCCAGGCCGGAGAGGCAGACCTTGTTGATGGTCAGCGCCGGGGTGGACATCGGAATGCCCGCCTCGACGGCCGCCTGGCGGGCCGGGATCTGCCCGGCGCCGGCCTGGAGCACCTGGCCCATGATCACGTATTGCACCTGATCCGGAGTGACGCCGGCGCGCTCCAGCGCCGCCTTGATCGCGATGCCGCCGAGCTTGGTCGCCGGGAGATCCTTGAGGTTGCCCAGCAGGCGCCCCATCGGGGTCCGCGCGCCGCTGACGATCACCGAAGCCATGCCTGCCTCCGAGGGGGGGGTGCCGACCTGTACGCCTTAACGAATGTTCGGTCAGACTAGCGCCATGGCTGAGAACCACTCCGTCGAGCCCGCTGCCGACTACGTCACAGAAATCGGCCTGCTCCGCATCGACCACGTCGGGATCGCCGTGGCCGACCTGGACGCCGCGATCGACTTCTACCAGCGCACCTTCGGGATGCGCTGCGTGCACACCGAGACCAACGACGAGCAGGGGGTACGCGAGGCGATGCTGGCCGTCGGGCCGACCACCGACGGCGGCTGCCTGCAGTTGCTCGCCCCGATCTCGCCGGAGTCGACGATCGCGAAGTTCCTGGACCGCAAGGGGCCGGGGCTGCAGCAGGTCGCGTACACGGTGGCCGACATCGACGCGGCCTGCGCGGCGCTGCGTGAACGGGGCGTACGGCTGCTCTACGAGGCCCCGAAGCGAGGCACCGCCGGCTCCCGGATCAACTTCGTGCACCCGAAGGACGCTGGCGGCGTCCTGGTCGAGCTGGTCGAACCCGCCGACAGGTAAGGCGGGGCGATGTCAGCCACCCCTGCCCGGGCGGGTGCGGGTGGCGATGAACGGGAGGTCACCGTGCAGGACATTCTCGAAGCGATCATGGCGGCCGAGGGCTCCGCACGGCCGGAGCGGGAACTCGCCGGCCTCGCCGGCCTGCCGGTGCCACCGAGCTACCGGGGCGTGGTCGTCCGCGCCGAGGACACCCGGATGTTCGACGGCACGGCCACCCGGGACAGGGACCCGCGCAGGGCGCTGCACCTGCAGGAGGTGCCCACCCCCGAACTCGGCCCGGGTGAGGCGCTGATCGCGGTGCTGGCCAGCGCGATCAACTACAACACGGTCTGGACCAGCATCTTCGAGCCGCTGCCCACCTTCAAGTTCCTCCAGCGCTACGGCCGGGTCTCCGAGCTGGCCCGCCGGCACGACCTGCCGTACCACGTGGTGGGCTCGGACGCGGCCGGCGTGGTGCTGCGGTCCGGGCCCGGCGTGACCCGGTGGAAGGCCGGCGATGAGGTGGTCGCGCACTGCCTCTCGGTGGAGCTGGAGGACGCCGCGGGCCACGACGACACCATGCTCGACCCGCAGCAGCGGATCTGGGGCTTCGAGACCAACTTCGGCGGCCTGGCCGAGCTGGCCGTGGTCAAGGCCAACCAGCTCATGCCGAAGCCGCGCCACCTGACCTGGGAGGAGGCGGCCAGCCCGGGGCTGGTCAACTCCACCGCGTACCGGCAGCTCGTGTCCCACCACGGGGCGAACATGAAGCAGGGTGACGTGGTGTTGATCTGGGGCGCCTCCGGCGGCCTGGGCAGCTACGCCACCCAGCTGGCGATCAACGGCGGCGCGACCCCGGTCTGTGTGGTCTCCTCGCCGGAGAAGGCCGAGCTGTGCCGGAGGATGGGCGCCGAGCTGGTCATCGACCGGTCCAAGGCCACCGGCGAAGGCTACGAGTTCTGGCGTGACGAGGAGACCCAGAACCCGGACGAGTGGCGCCGCTTCGGCGAACGGATCCGCGAGCTGACCGGCGGCGAGGACCCGGACATCGTCTTCGAGCACCCCGGCCGGGAGACCTTCGGCGCCAGCGTCTACGTCGCCAAGCGTGGCGGCACCATCGTCACCTGCGCCTCCACCAGCGGCTACCAGCACCAGTACGACAACCGCTATCTCTGGATGCACCTCAAGCGCATCGTCGGCAGCCACTTCGCCAACTACCACGAGGCCTGGCAGGCCAACCGACTCATCGCGCTCGGCAAGGTCCACCCGACCGTGTCGAGGACCTACCCCCTGGAGCAGACCGGCCAGGCCGCGTACGAGGTGCACCGCAACGCGCACCAGGGCAAGGTCGGGGTGCGCTGTCTCGCTCCGACCGACGGTCTCGGCGTCCGGGACACCGAGCTGCGCGCCCGGCACGAGACCGCGATCAACCGCTTCCGCGGCCACTGATCTGGCTCGATTCCTGAGAACGGATCGCGGGGTGGCCGCCCACGGCATTTCCCGGCCGTTCCGCGTCCGGCCCGACGCGCCCGCGACCTGCCAAGATCGCCATCCGGTCCGGCTACCGCCCCGAGCCGGAAGATGACCATGTAAAGAGGACGCGAAAGCTCCGTACCGGCTCTTGCGAAGCACCCTGGGGCGTCTGCCAGTATGTCCCAATGCCCCAGCAGCAGTCCTCCCCTCTCGCGTTCTTCGATAACGCGAACTCCCAGCCAGATTTCACCGTCGGCCTACGCGGATACAACACCAATCAGGTCGACGACTTCATCGGCCGGCTGAGCGCCGCGCTGAGCCAGTCCGAGCAGGCTCGGGCCGAGGCCGAACAGCGGATGAACGACGCCCAGCGTCGCCTCCGCCAGGCCGAGCAGCGCCAGGGCGCGCTGGAGCAGAAGCTCACCGACACCAACAAGCAGCTCGAGGAGAACAGCCGGCCGACCCTCTCCGGCCTGGGCACCCGCGTCGAGCAGATCCTCCGGCTGGCCGAGGAACAGGCCAACGACCACCGCAACGAGGCCAAGCGCGAGTCGGAAGGCATCCTCTCCGCCGCCCGGCTGGAGGCGCGGGAGATCACCGACAAGGCGCGTGCCGAGGCGGCCGCGATGAAGGCCACCGCCGAGCGGGAGGCCGGCAGCGTCCGTACCGCCGCCGAGCGGGAGGCCGCCGAGGTCCGGGTGCAGGCCCGCCGTGAGGCGGACACCCTGCGCGCCGACGCCGACCGGGAGACCAAGCAGCTGCGTACGGTCACCGCGCACGAGGTGGCCGAGCTGAAGTCCACCGTCGAGCGGGAGGTCGCCACGCTCCGGGCCACCGCCGAGCGGGAGATCACCCAGCAGCGGGCGAAGGCGGCCCGGGAGGCCGAGGAGAAGCGCGCCGAGGCGACCAAGCTGCTCACCGACGCCCGTGACAAGCGCGACAAGGACCTCCAGGCCCTGGAGCTTCAGCTCGCCGAGCGGCGGGAGAAGGCCGAGCGCGAGGAGTCGGAGCGGCACGCCGCCCAGGTCGCGCAGACCCAGAAGCTGGTCAGCGAGGCCGAGCTGCGGGCGCGGACGGCCCACGAGCGGGCCAAGGAGATCGAGCAGCGGGCCGAGGCGCGCCGGGTCGAGTCCGAGCGCACCGCCAACGAGACCGTCGACAAGGCCAAGGCGCTGGCCGACAAGACGATGAACGAGGCGAAGTCCGAGGCGCAGCGCCTGCTCAACGAGGCCCGCACCGAGGCGGAGCTGACCACCCAGGCGGCCCGCCGCGAGGTCGAGGACCTCACCCGGCAGAAGGAAGCCGTCACCTCCCAGCTCGGGCAGATGCTCTCCGGTCTCGCCGGCATCGTGCCCGGTGTGCCGGCGGGCGGCAACAAGCCGGAGGCGGCCAAGGCCGACGGCGACGAGGGAAAGGTCACCGCCGAGTCGGCGAAGTAAAAAACACCCGCGATGGGGCATAAGCCACGGCGCGGGGTGACACCGGGTGATCGGTGCACCCCGCGCCGTCAGGCTTTCCCGCCCCATTTCAACCCCTGAGTGAAGCCGGTCCCATCAGGGGCGTCCGTATCGCCCCAGGAGAGCCGGATGCGTGTGAGGATGGGGGCATGTCGCACGGCGAGGAACTGTTCGCTCTCGGCGGGGATGTGACCACGGAGCCAAGCTTCGAGTCCGCTCTGCGGGGATACGAGAAACGACAGGTCGACCGGTACGTCGCTCGCGCGGAGCACGAGATCGCGGCGTTGGCCGCCGAGCGGGAGCAGGCGTACACCCAGATCCACAAGCTGGCCGGCCAGGTGGAGGTGCTGCAACGCGACCTCGCCCAGGTGCGCAAGCAGATCGGCGTGGTGGACCGGGCCTCGTTCCGGCATCTCGGTCCCCGGGTCGAGCAGATCCTCACCATGGCCGAGGAGCAGGCGGACGACATCCTCGTCGCCGCCAACGAGGAGATCGAGGCCCGCCGCGCGGCCGCCGAGCACATCATCGAAGAGGCCCGGGAGCAGTCCGCCCAGGCTCTCAAGGATTTCGAGATCGCCCTCGCGGCCCGCCGGGCCGAGGAAGAGCGGCACACGACCGCCCGCAAGGCCGCGGCGGACGAGGCCCTCAAGGCCGCCAAGGACGAGGCCGAGAAGCTGCGTCGAGACGCCCATGAGGCGCTGACCAAGGCCACGCAGGAGGCCACCCAACTCCGGGACACCGCCAAGGAGATTCACACCCGCGCCCAGCAGGAGGCCACCCGGCTGCGGGAGACGGCCAAGGAGGCGCTGGCCACGGCCCAGCAGGAGGCGACTCAGCTCCGCGAGGCGGCCAAGGAGGTGCACGCGAAGGCCCAGCAGGAGGCCAAGCGCCTGACCGAGGCCGCCACCGAGGCCGGCCGGGCCACCCACGCCAAGGCCCACGCCGAGGCCAAGAAGATCGTCGACGACGCGGAGGAGGCGGCGAAGGCGACCCGGGGCCGGGCCCGGACCGAGGCGAGCCGACTCACCACCGAGGCCACGGAGGCCGGCAAGCGCAACCGGGCCGAGGTCGAGGCGTACGTCAAGCAGACGCGGAGCGAGACCGAGGCATACGTCCAGCAGACGCGGAGCGAGACCCAGGCGTACGTCAAGCAGACGCGGAGCGAGACCGAGGCGTACGTCCAGCAGACCCGCGCCCAGACGCAGCAGGAGCTGGGCGCGTGGCGGGCCGGGGTGGAGAAGGAGGTCAACGCCCGGCGGGAGGCGGCCAACAAGGAGTTCGTTCAACGCCGCGCCGCCGCCGAGCAGGAGTACGCCAAGCACCGCGACGAGCTCGACAAGCAGCACAAGAAGCGGCATGACGAGCTGGAGAAGGCGTACATCGCCCGGCGGAACGAGATCGAGCAGGGCGCCACCGCGATCCGGCAGGCGGCCGAGCAGGACGCGCTCACCATGGGTCGGAGGGCGGAGGAGGAAGCAGCCGAGCTGCTGCGCCGCGCCGAGGTGGAAGCCACCGACAAGCGCCGCAAGGCCGACGAGCATGTCGCCGCGTCCCGCCGCCAGTTCGAGGAGTACGCGGCCACCACCCAGCAGCACCTGGCCACGACCCAGCAGCACCTCGCCGCCACCCAGCAGGAGGTGGCCGCCGGCCGGCAGCAGCTCGCCCAGGTGATGCTGGAGATCGCCAATGCCCAGCAGGAGCTGGCCGACCTGCGGACCGAGACCTGGAAGTCCCGCCAGGAGTCCGACGACGTCCAGCGTCAACTGGCCGAGCTGCGGCTTTCGGCGGGCAGCAGCTCGCCGGGGCTCGCCGCCACTCCGGTCGACCCGGATCGGCTGTCCGCCATGCCTGGCGGCGACGCTGGTTCGGCGCCCGCAGCCGGCAAGCCGGCGCCGGTGACCGCGAAGGACACCAGCATGGTCTCCCCCACCGGTGGCGAGCCGACCCCGGCCGCGGCCAAGGAGCCGGCAGGTGCCAAGGAGCCTGCCGGCACCAAGCAGCCGGCAGGTGCCACGGCTGCGGCCACCGAGCCCGCGACCGAGGCCGCTGGTGCGCGGCCGGTCGGCGAGCCGGTGACCACCGTGGACGGGGGCACCGCCACCGCCGGCGTGGACGGCGAGCCGACCGTGGCCGCGGTGCCGGGCGAGGGTGGCCGGGGCGCCACCCCCACGAAGATCACCAGTACCGGCGAGAACGGCAAGCGCCCGACCAAGCCGACCACCGACGAGCGCAGCGCCAAACCCAGCACGGTCACCGTCGACAAGGAGTGACCAGCGCCCTGCGCCGGCGTGACCGGAAAGAGGCCGCCGCCGCCCGCCGGATCAGCCCGCTCGGCGCTGCTGCGGGCCCGGCACCGGGGTGTCGGCGAAGGCGGCCACCGTCCGGTCGGCGTACGCGCTGACGTCGCCGGTCTCCATCGGGCCGGCCCAGGTGGTGGGCAACGGCACCGGCACGGCCGGGTTGACCCGCCGGACGATCTCGTCGAGCACGGTCTCCGCGTCACCGACCCACAGGTGCTTGGCGCCGGGCACCCCGACCACCTCGGCCTGCGGCACGGCCGCGAAGCGCTGCCGGGCCTCGTCCGGGCGCAGGTAGTCGTCGAACTCGGGCACCAGGGCGGTGAGCGGCTTGCCCGACTCCGCCCAGCCGGTCAGGTCCTCCGGCGCGGAGAAGCGCAGCGGCGGGGAGAGCAGGATGGCACCGGCCACCGCCGGGTCGCAGCCGTACTTGAGCGCCAGGTCGGTGCCGAACGACCAGCCGACCAGCCAGATGTTCGGCAGCTCCTGGAACTCGGCGTACTCGATGGCGGCGGCGACGTCGAAGCGCTCGCCGACCGCGCCGTCGAAGGCGCCCTCGCTGGTGCCCCGGACGCTGCTGGTGCCTCGGGTGTTGAACCGGAGCACGGCCAGATCGGCCAGCGCTGGCAACCGCCAGGCCGCCTTGCGGAACACGTGGCTGTCCATCATCCCGCCGTGGGTGGGCAGCGGGTGCAGGCAGACCAGGGTGCCGGCCGGTGCCCGGTCCAGCGGCCGGGCCAGCTCACCGACCAGCGTCAGGCCGTCGGCGGTCTGCAGTTCGATGTCCTCCCGGTGACCGGGCAGGATCGACGACGCACGGATCGGTGTGCTCACCGTCCCAGTCTCGCGCGCCGCCGCCCGCGCCGCCTGCCGGGGCGCGAACAGGGTGATCCAGATCGCTCAGCCGTGGCGTGGGGCGCCACGCCCGCGCTGGAGGTTCGGCGCGCGCCGGTCCCGGGCCCGCCAGCAGCCGCTGTGCCAGTGGCGCCGGTCGGTAAGGTCGCCCCGGTCGTCGGCCGGCCAGGCCACCAGGTGCGGCACCCCCGGGCGAATCTCCTGGTCGCAGCCCGGGCAGCGGTACGTCTTGATCGACGCTCCGCCGCTGATCCCGCGTACCTGCCAGTCGCCGTCACGCCACTGCTGGACCGTGGGCACGCCCTGCCGTACCCGGTCGGAGTCCAGGGACGTGGTCTCGTCCCGGCGGGGACGGTTGCGGCGGGGGCTCACGGTCACCAAGCGTACGGGCCGTCGGCCGGACCGGCCCGCGACGGGCGGCCCGGCCGACGGCCCTCGATCAGTCCCAGGTTTCCGGGTCGCTCAGGTCCTTCGGCACCTGCGCCCCGGCCAGCACTGTCGTCGCGTCCGCCTCCGTGAAGCTCACATAGCCCTTGGCGGGATCGATCCCTGGCCAAAGCCAACCGAAGGCAGCGACGAGATGTGCCTTTGGAATGTCGAGCAGCTCCAGCGTCGCACCGTCCGGGGAGAGGTAGGCGGGGCGACCATCCACCGTCCGGTTGCCGTCGCTGCGGCTGCCCGCGATCTGCGCCCCGTACATCAGGCGCACATACATGGCCGCCGACTCCCCGCGACCGATGGTGTACTGCGCTCTGAGCCCGTTCGGAACGGCGGAGACATCGACGTCGCAGTCGGTCAGTGTCGCGTCCTTGGGCAGGGTGGTCAGCCGCAGCGGCGCTTCGCACCGTCGTGCCTCGTCCCAGCGGAGGACGTCGACGGCCCTTTCCAGGGCGGCCCGGTCCCCGACCAGCATGGTTACCCGGGCGTAGACGCCGGGGACGGGTTGCCAGCCCTTGGCCAGGCCGCCGGTCGTGCCCAGCGGCTGGACGCCGCCGTCGAAGGCCAGCGGGGGGACCGTGATCCGCTGGCTCCCGGGGCCATCGATCGCCGCGTCGTTGAGCCGCTGCGCGGATCGGCTCACCTCGACGACGACCGGCTGCCCGCCGCCGACGCTGAACCGGATCGACTCGGTCTGCGTCCAACCGTAGATATTCCAGCCCAGGTAGCGGGCCCGGCTGGTGTCGAGGCCCAGGTGCAGTACCCGCGGGTCGCCGCCCACCAGGTCGGGCCGCTGGGCGGCGCCGGGCACCCCGTCGGCCCGGGGCGGCACCGGCGGCGCGACGGTCGGCGTGGTGGCGATCCACGGCAGCCGGCCGGGCAGGCCGGTGAAGTCCGTCCCGGTCACCCCGACGAGGCCGAGGATCCCGGCCAGGGTGAGGGCGGTGCCCGTCGCGGCCCGGCGGCGCAGTTGGCGGCGGCGGCCCTGGGCTCGCGAGACCCGCAGCAGCCGACGGGTGTCGATCTCCCCCTCGGCGCGCTCCCGCAGCACCGAGGCGATCCGCTGGTCGAGGTCGGTCACGGCCGGCTCCCGTTGGTCGTCGGGGCGCCGCAGCGCTCCCGCAGGTGGGTGAGCGCCCGCATCGCGTGGGTACGGACGGTGACCGGCGAGCAGTCGAGAATCTGGGCAATCGTGGCGTCGTCCAGGTCCTCGTAGTAGCGCAGCACCAGCACGGCGCGCTGACGGTCGGGCAGCGCCCGGATCAGCCGCCACATCTCGTCCCGGTCGGCCGCCTCGTCGCTGAGGTCGTCGCGGTCGGCCCGCTCGACGAAGGTGTCCACGGCCAACTCCCGGCTGGACCGCCGGCGCCACCACGAGTGGTTGGCGTTGACCAGCATCCGCCGCACGTACACGTCGGGCCGGTCGGCGCCGGCGATCTTCCGCCAGTGCACGTACGCGCGCGCCAGGACGTCCTGGGTCAGATCCTCGGCGCGGTGCTCGTCGCCGGTCAGCAGCCGGGCCAGGCGCAGCAGGGCCGGGCCCCGGGTGCCGACGTACTCCTCGAAGGTCACACCTTCAAGACGCCGTCACCGGCGCGCGGCGTTGACCCGGATCAGCGGTGCGTGTGGTCGCGGAAGCCACGACCACTCTTGTAGCCGAGGTAGCCGGCCGTGACCAGGTGCTCCAGCAGCGGCGCGGGGGCGAAACCGGGCTCACGCAGCTCCAGGTAGAGCTCCCGCTGGATGGCCAGCGCCGCGTCCAGGCCGACCACGTCGAGCAGCTCGAACGGGCCCATCGGGTAGCCGCAGCCGAGCTTCATCGCGTGGTCGATGTCGTCGGCGGTCGAGTAGCTGGCCTCCAGCATCTTCACCGCGTCGTTCAGGTACGGGAAGAGCAGCGCGTTGACGATGAAGCCGGACCGGTCGCCGCAGACCACGCCGGTCTTGCCCAGCTCGGCGCAGACCGCGCGGGCGGTGGCGGTGGTCTCCGCCGAGGTGCGGATGGTCCGCACGATCTCCACCAGCGGCATGACCGGCGCCGGGTTGAAGAAGTGCAGGCCGATCACGTCGGCGGGTCGCTGGGTGGCCATGGCCAGGTCGATCACCGGCAGCGAGGAGGTGGTGGTGGCGAGCACCACGCCCGGCTTGCAGATCTCGTCGAGGCTGGCGAACAGGGCCTTCTTGACGCTCAGCTCCTCGACCACCGCCTCGACCACCAGGTCGACGTCGGCGAGGTGCTCCAGGCTGGCCGACCAGGTGATCCGACCGAGCACGGCGTCCCGATCGGCCTCGCTGAGCTTGCCCCGGACCACGCCCTTGTTCAGCGAGGTCTTGACCGCCTCGCGGACCTTGGCGGACTTCTCCGCACCGCGGGTCACCGAGACGACCTCGTACCCGGCCCTGGCGAAGACCTCGATGATGCCGGTGGCCATGGTCCCGGAGCCGACAATGCCGATCTTGGCGATGGCCCGAGCGCCGTCGACGAGCGCGGCCTCAGTCGCCACCGGCGTCTGCTCGTCCGGTACGACCTTCGGCGAGCCCGGCCGCTCGTAGGTGTAGAAGCCCCGGCCGGACTTACGGCCGAGCAGCCCGGCGGTGACCATCTGCTTGATCAGCGGCACCGGGGCGTGCCGGCGGTCCCGGCCGCCGCGCCGGTACATGGTGTCCAGGATCTCGTACGCGGTGTCCAGGCCGATCAGGTCCATCAGCGCGAGCGGGCCCATCGGCAGGCCGCAGCCGAGCTTCATCGCGGCGTCGATGTCCTCACGGCTGGCGTACCGCGCCTCGAGCATGCCCACGGCGTTGTTGAGGTAGCCGAAGAGCAGCGCGTTGGCGATGAAGCCCGCCCGGTCGTTGATGGTGACGTCGACCTTGCCGAGCCGCGCGCAGAGCGCCTCCACGTCGGCCACCACGTCGGCGGAGGTGACCACCGTGCGGACCACCTCGACCAGCTTCATCACCGGGGCCGGGTTGAAGAAATGGATGCCGATGACCTGGTTGGGCCGGGTGGTGGCGACGGAGATCTCGGTGACGCTCAGCGAGGAGGTGTTGGTGGCCAGGATCGCCTCGGGCTTGCAGACCCGGTCCAGCTCGGCGAAGAGCCGCTGCTTCAGGTCCAGGCGCTCGGGGACGGCCTCGATCACCAGGTCCACCGCGTGCAGCGCGGCCAGCCCGACCTGGAAGTTCACCCGGCCGAGCAGAGCGTCCCGGTCGGCCTCGGCGAGCTTGCCCTTGGCCACCGCCCGATCGGTCGAGCCGGTGAGGTTGGCGCGGCCGCGCTCCAGGGCGGCTTCGGAGATCTCCACGGCCACCACGTCGACGCCGTTACGGGCGAACACCTCGACGATGCCGGCACCCATGGTGCCCAGACCCACCACGCCCACACTGGTGAACTCGCGCGCCACGAGCGGCCTCCCCTGGTCAGCTCCACCGCCCTCGCTGAACGGCGGCTAGGATTCTGCGCCGGAGTCTGCCACGTGACGCTGTGTTGTCGAGACGCCGTGGGATATTTCACGACGTCCGTCACTCCCCGTCCCGCGCGTGGCCGGCCCAGGGGCGGCGTGCCCTCAGCCGCGGGCCTCGACCGGCAGCGGCAGGACGCCGCCGGGCGGCTCGACGGGCCCGCGCGGCACCGCCGAAACGGGCAGCGGCAGGGTGGGCCGGTGGTCCCGGCGCGGCATGGTGAAGATCATCCCGACCGGGTCGGTCCGGGCCACCCCCGGATCGAAGTAGCGCAGGTCGGTTCGGCCAAGCCGGACCACGTCCCCATCGGTCAGCTGGATGCTGTCGGTGAGGCGCTGGTCGTTGAGCCAGGTGCCGTTGGTCGAGCCGAGATCTGTCAGGCACACCCCGTCGGCGGTCAACTGGACCGTGGCGTGCCGCCGGCTCACGTGCGGATCGGCCAGCACAATGTCGGCGGTCGGCGCGCGGCCGATCAGTTGCGAGTCACGGCCGATCCGGAAGCTAAGCCCCCGCATCGCCCCGCCCGACACCGTCAGCAGCGGCATCAGCTCCGGATGCTCCTCCATCGGCAGTCACCCTCCACCCAGCGTCGCCTCGCCCCGGCGTCAGCCTGCCACCTCACCGTGACCGGCGTCACCACCGCCCGGTCACCCTCGCGGCCCCGGCCGGTCAACTTCCGTTCGCCGTTTCGGGGGCGCCGGCGGTTCGATCGCTGGCCACCTCCGCCGAAACCGAGGGCTCGGCGACGGGCTCGACCCACGTCGACCTACCGACCAGTAACGTTCGGGTCTAGACTTCGGCCATGACGGCTGTGCATGTCCCGGGCGCCCCACTCATCGAGGACGGTCGACTGGCTTCCACCAGTCCGGCGAGCGGCGGAGCGGTCGGGCGGGTCCCGGTGGCGACCGAGGCGGCCGTGCGGGCCGCGGTCGAGCGGGCCCGCACCGCGGGCGACTGGTGGGCCGGGCTCGGCTTCACCGGCCGACGGGAGAGGCTGCTGCGCTGGCGGAGCCGGATCGCCCACCGGATGGAGGAACTGGCCGAGCTGGCGCACGCCGAGGGCGGCAAACCGGTCGGCGACGCCGTGGTGGAGATCCTGACCGCGCTGGAGCACATCGACTGGGCCGCTCGCAACGCCCGGCGGGTGCTCGGGCCGCGCCGGGTCCGCTCCCGACTGATCCTCGCCGAGTTCACCGGCCATCTCGAATACCAGCCGTACGGGGTGATCGGTGTGATCGGCCCGTGGAACTACCCCGTCTTCACCCCGATCGGCTCCGCTGCCTACGCCCTCGCGGCCGGTAACGCGGTGGTGTTCAAGCCCAGCGAATACACCCCGGTCGTCGGTCAGTGGCTGGTGGACCGCTTCGCCGAGGTGGTGCCGGAGCAGCCGGTCCTCACCACCGTGCACGGCCTCGGCGACGTGGGCGCGGCCCTGTGCCGCTCCGGCGTGGCCAAGGTGGCCTTCACCGGCTCGACCGCCACCGCGAAGAAGGTGATGGCCGCCTGCGCCGAGTCGCTCACGCCGGTGCTGCTGGAGGCCGGTGGCAAGGACGCGATGATCGTGGACGCCGACGCCGACCTGGACGCCGCCGCCGAGGCGTGCGTCTGGGGGGCGTTGACCAACGCCGGGCAGACCTGCATCGGCATCGAGCGGGTCTACGCGGTCGACCAGGTCTTCGACGCCTTCGTCGACAGGGTGGTCACAAAGGCCGGCCGGCTCACCGTCGGCCCGGACGGTGCCGACATCGGGCCGATCACCATGCCATCCCAGCTCGACGTCATCCGCCGGCACATCGACGACGCCGTCGCACG
Source organism: Micromonospora sp. NPDC048999 (assembly GCF_040649295.1). Lineage (NCBI taxonomy): Bacteria > Bacillati > Actinomycetota > Actinomycetes > Micromonosporales > Micromonosporaceae > Micromonospora > Micromonospora sp. NPDC048999. The sequence goes on from NZ_JBEZFI010000014.1 coordinate 147,149, forward strand.
CGGCGGCCGGGCGGTGCTCGGCGGGCCCGACGCGGTCCAGCCGCCGTACGTCCACCCGACCGTGCTGGTGGACGTTCCGGAGGACTCGGCCGCCGTCCGCGAGGAGACCTTCGGCCCGACGCTCACCGTCACCCGGGTACGCGACGTCGACGAGGCGGTCGAGCGGACCAACGCCCTCCCGTACGGCCTCGGCGGCGCGGTCTTCGGACGGAAGCGGGCCGTGGCGGTCGCGCGGCGGCTGCGCTCCGGGATGGCCTCGGTCAACTCGACGCTCACCTTCGCCGGCATGTCGACCCTCCCCTTCGGCGGGGTCGGCGACTCCGGCTTCGGCCGCGTCCACGGCGAGGACGGGCTGCGCGAGTTCGGCCGGGCCAAGGCCGTCACCCGCCGCCGGGCCCGGTCGCTGCTGCCGTCGATGACGTTCGAGCGGACCCCGGGGGACGTCGCCCGCCTGGTCAAGGTCGCGAAGCTGTTGTACGGCCGGGGCCGTTGACGGTCGGCGGACCCGGGATCAGAACAGGGTCAGCTCGTCGCGCTCGATGCCGCGCAGCTTGTCGTAGTCGACCACCACGCAGCGGATGCCCCGGTCGGTGGCAAGCACCCGGGCCTGCGGCTTGATCTCCTGTGCGGCGAAGACGCCGGCGACCGGGGCCAGCAGCGGATCGCGGTTCATCAGTTCCAGGTAGCGGGTGAGCTGCTCCACGCCGTCGATCTCGCCACGCCGCTTCACCTCGACCGCGACCGCACCCTGGTTGGCGTCCCGGCAGAGCAGGTCGACCGGGCCGATCGCGGTCATGTACTCCCGCCGGACCAGCGTGAACCCCTCACCCAGGGTCTCCGGGTTGGCGGCCAGCAACTCCTGCAGGTGCGCCTCGACGCCGTCCTTGCGCAGGCCCGGGTCGACACCCAGCTCGTACGAGGTGTCCTGGAAGATCTCCTCCAGGGTGATCCGCAGTTCCTCCCCGGCCTTGTTGACCACCCGCCACACGCCGGGGGCCTCCTCCAGGCGACACGGCGGGCTCATCCAGTTCAACGGCTTGTACGCCCGGTCGTCCGCGTGGATCGACACCGAGCCGTCCGCCTTCACCATGAGCAACCGAGTGGCCAGCGGCAGGTGCGCCGAGAGCCGTCCGACGTAGTCCACCGAGCACTTCGCAATCACCAACCGCACCCGACGAGGGTAGCGGAGCGGCCGATGCTCGCCGGCGCGCGCCACTGGTGTACCAATGCGATATTGAGATCGTGCTCGAAGTCCTCACCGGTTCCGGTCTCGCCGCGTCGGCCGGTCTGAACGCCTACATCCCGTTGCTGCTCATGGGTCTGCTGGCGCGCTACACCGACCTGGTCGACCTGCCCAGCGCCTGGCAGTGGCTCGGCAACGGCTGGATCATCCTGATTCTCGCGGCGCTGCTCGCCATCGAGGTGGTCGCCGACAAGGTGCCGGTCGTCGACCACGTCAACGACGTAGTGCAGACGGTGATCCGGCCGACCGCCGGCGGGCTGGCCTTCGGCGCCGGCTCCAGTTCACAGACGGTCACCGTGAGCGACCCGGACAGCTTCTTCTCCTCGCACCAGTGGATCCCGGTCGCGGTCGGCGTGCTGATCGCGCTCGGCGTGCACCTGCTCAAGGCGGCGGCCCGCCCGCTCGTGAACGTGACCACCGCCGGCTTCGGCGCACCGGTCGCCAGCACCGCCGAAGACGCGACGAGCGTGATCATGTCGGCGGTGGCGATCCTGCTGCCGGTGCTGGTGCTGGTGTTCCTGATCGGTTTCGTCGCGGTCCTGTTCTGGTTCCTGCGGCGGCGCGGGGAACGGCGGCGGGAGCTTCAGGCGGCTCGGGCTGCGGGGTTCCGGGTTTGATCGCTCTTGAGGGGTGGTTGCTCTTGTGAGTGGTTGCTCTTGGGGGCTGGGGGCGAGGGTGACCGGCTCCGGGCGGTCAGGCTTGATCCCTGCGCCGGTCACCCTCGCC
>NZ_JBEZFI010000015.1:0-137526 GCF_040649295.1 Micromonospora sp. NPDC048999
CCGCTCGGCGTACTCCATGACCTCGCCGATGCCGTCTAGGTCGATCTCCCCGACTCGGGTCGGGTGCATGACCGCGCGGACCCGGCCACCTCCCTTCAGGGGTACGCACGGACGTGATCGTTTCCTCTACCCTGGCCCGGTGCTGACCGAGGAAGCGCCGAAGGTCACGGACTGGATGCAGGCCTGGGGGAGTCTCGCGGGCCTGGTGATGTCGACGATCGCCGTGCTGTTCACGGGACTGTTGTTCCGGCACGAGGTGCGGGTACGCCGTGAGGAGCGGCGGGACGCCGAAGCCGCCCAGGCCCGGTTGGTCCTCGCCGTCCTGGACGAGCCGGAGCCCTTCCGGAACAGGCCGCTCCCCGCTCAGGTGAGCTACCGGGTGATGAACTTCAGCGGTGCGCCCGTCCTGGACGTGCTGATCCGGCACGTGTGGGCGGGTGGATCGGTGGGACCGACGCACCACATCCCCGTCCTGATCGGCGAGGAGAAGGGCGATCTTCGCGTCCCTGAGGAACTCGATCCCCATGTTGTCGAAGCGGTTGTCGAGTTCTCCGCCATCGAGATCATCTTTACCGACGCCAACGGCCGGAAGTGGCAGCGCCTCGACCGCAGCGCGCCGGTCCGGCTCGTCCAGCGGTCCTACCGGGACCCCTCCATCGTCAGGGTGGTCGCGATCGTCGTCGGCATCATGCTGGCGGCGCTGCTCGCCGGGATCGGGCTCAACCTCGCGGTGCACTGACCACGGCTGCGGGGTCAACCCGTGGTGGGCGCCTTGCTCGCCAGCCGCGCCGCCCGCATCAGCAGGTAGCGCTGCTCGGGGACACTGGTCGTCTGCCCGGCGGCAGCCCGGTAGTGGACCACCGCGGCGTTCGGGTCGCCGGCCATCTCGTACAGGTGCGCCCGGGCCGCGTCGAGGCGGTGCTGCCCGGCCAACCTGGGGTCGGCGGCCAGGGCGGCGAGGGCGTCCAGCCCGGCGGCCGGGCCGTGCACCATCGCGGTGGCCACCGCGCGGTTGAGCGACACCACCGGGTTTCCCGACAGGCGTTCCAGCACTTGGTAGAGGGCGAGGATCTGCGGCCAGTCGGTCTGCGCGGCGGTGGGCGCCTCGTCGTGCAGCGCGGCGATGGCCGCCTGCAACTGGTACGGCCCGACCGGTCCCCGGGCCATCGCCAGGGTGACCAGCGTGGTGCCCTCGGCGACGGCGGTGGCGTCCCACCGGGTGCGGTCCTGGTCGGCGAGCGAGATCAGCTCCCCGGACGGGCCGGTCCGGGCGGCGGCGCGGGCCTCGGTGAGCAGCATCAGGGCGAGCAGCCCGGTCACCTCGCTGTCCTCCGGCAGCAGCCCGTGCATCGCCCGGGTCAACCGGATCGCCTCCTCGGACAGGTCAACCCGACGTAGTGCGTCACCGCGGCTCGCCGTGTGCCCCTCGGTGAAGATCAGGTAGAGCACGTGCAGCACCGTGGCGAGCCGGGACTCCTGTTCGCCCTCGTCGGGCATCCGGAACGGCAGCCCGGAGGATCGGATGCGCTGCTTGGCGCGGCTGATCCGCTGCGCCATGGTGGCCTCGGGCACGAGGAAGGCACGGGCGATCTCGGCGGTGCTGAGGCCGCCCACCGCCCGCAGGGTCAGCGCGATCGCCGACGCCGTCGACAGCGTCGGGTGGCAGCAGAGGAAGAACAGGACCAGGGTGTCGTCCCGGTCCGCGATCAGCGGCTCGTCCGCAGCCGGCGCCGTCCGCCGGTGGTCGCCCTCCCGCCGGGCCGCGCGGTCCTCCCGGTCGCGCCGGGCGGCCTCGGCCCGGACCAGTTCGATCATCCGGCGGTACGCGACCTGGACGAGCCAGCCGCGCGGGTTGTCCGGCAGCCCGTCGACCGGCCACTGGGTGGCCGCGTCCAGCAGCGCCTCCTGCACCGCGTCCTCGGCGGTGGCGAAGTCGCCGAATCGGCGGGTGAGCACGCCGAGGACCTGCGGCGCCAGCTCGCGCAGCAGGTCCTCTACGGCCGACAAGCCCAGGTCAGATCTCCTGGGGTGGTGCCGACATGACGGGGTGCACCTCGATCGGCATGTTCAGCGGTCGCCCGCCGGGGCCGGGCGCGGCGGAGATGTACGCGGCGATCTCGACGGCCCGTTGCGGGGTCTCGCAGTCGACGATCCACCAGCCGGCGAGAAACTCCTTGGTCTCCGCGAACGGCCCCTCGGTGACCACCGGGGCGCCGTTCTCGCCCGCCCGGACGATCCGCGCCTGCTGCGGCCCGCCCAGGCCCTCCGCCTGGACCAGTTCTCCGTCGGCGGTGAGCTTCGCGTTGGTGTCCTGCATGAAGCCGATGTGCGCCTGGATCTCCTCGGGCGTCCAGGTGTCGATCGACGGGAAGTCGGCCCCAGCGGCGCTGAACTGCATCAACAGCATGTACTTCACGGATGGCTCCTCACGCCTGTGCACCGATTCTCGATGCTCCACCCTCAGGTAGAAGTCGCCACCCCGATTCTCGACACCCGCGCCGGAGAATTCTGGCGAATTCTCCGGCGCGGGTCCGGTCGGTTCAGCCTGCTCGGCAGGAGACCGTCGGCCAGGTCCAGTTGCCGTTGTGCTGGATGGTGACGCCCCAGTTGTTGCCGTTGCCGTTGGGCGTGGCGACCATCGTCTGGGAGTTGGTCCAGGTGGCGTTGATGTTCCAGGTGGCGATGATCTTCGCGGGGGACGGGACGGTCATCGTGACGGTCCAGTTGTTGGAGCCGGAGACCGAGACGTTGAGGTTGTAGCGGTCGCTCCACTGTTGGCCGGCCGACAGCGTCGCGGTGCAGCTACCGCCGCCACCGTTGCTGCCGCCGTCGGGGGCCACGGCGCGACCGGTCTGCGGGGAGATCATGCCGGCGCACAGGCCGCGACTGGCCAGCCCCTGCGCGATGCGCGGGATCGCCGAGAGCGTGTTGGCGGGCCAGTCGTGCATGAGGATGATCTGGCCATTGGTGAGCCGGCCGTTGGCCTGCACGATCGCGTCGACGCTGGCACCGTTCCAGTCCTGCGAGTCGACGTCCCAGATGATCTCGGTCAGGCCGTACTTGGCCTCCACCGACTTCAACGTCGAGTTGGTCTCGCCGTACGGCGGGCGGAACAGCTTCGGCGTGCCGCCGCCCGCGTTGGCGATGGCCTGCTGCGTACGGGAGAGCTCCGAGTCGATCTGCGCCTGGCTCTGCTGGGTCAGGTGCGGGTGGGTGTAGCTGTGGTTGCCGACCCACATGCCGGCGTCGACCTGGGCCCGGACCTGGGCCGGGTTGGCGGCCGCGTTCTGCCCGGTGTTGAACATCGTGGCCCGCAGCCCGTTCTGCTTGAGCGCGTTGAGCAGGGCCGGCGTGCTGCTGGACGGGCCGTCGTCGAAGGTGAGCCCGACGTACCCGTTGCAGGTGGCGGCCTGCGCCGGGGCGGCGGTGACGGCGAGGGTGGCGGCGACGCCGCCGGCCGCGACCAGCGCGGCAACGGCGACGCTCGCGAGCAGGGACCGCTTCGAGGGGTTCGGTGTGGTTCGCATCCGGGGTGCGCCTCCTCCTGGCGAGGGCGGGGTGGTTGAGGCTTATCGAACTCTTTCGATGGCGACAGTATTGGTTCGGCCCGGTTGTGGTGTCAACAACTTCCGGAAATGTGCTGGAGGACCTGCCCTGGCCAGGGAACTCCTGATCCAGGAGGGGAGCCGCTGCCACCCGAAACTTTCGGACGCTTTCCGACTCGCTGGCGAGGCCTTCGATGGGAAGGCAAAGCGCCTAGGCGACGGCGGTGACTTCCAGCAGAAGGGCCTGCTCGGGGTGCAGGGCGGGCAGCTGGAGCCCCAGCGACCCGAGCACCGACCCACCGAGGCGCACCCCCTCGGCAGCGGCCAGCCAGGCCGGCGGGGTCAGTTCCAGCAGCGCCGGCCCCGGCACCCCGGCCGGTGGGCGGACCAGATAGCGCCGGGACGGGTCCAGCCCCGGCAGGCGTACCGGTCCTGGCACCTGGGCCACCGAGGTGGTCAGCCGGGAGACCGCGTACACCGCGTGGGTGCGGTCGTGGGCGACCACGCCGTGGGCCTGCACGGCCGGGTCGGGGTGGTCGACCCGGACCACCCGGCCGGCGTGCAGCAGCGGACGCAGCCGTTTGTGCAGCGCCACCCAGGCGGCGAGTTCGGCCCGTTCCGCCGCCGAGATCGCGCTGATGTCCCACTCGATGCCGTGGTGGCCGAAGAGCGCGGTGGCCGCCCGGAAGCCCAGGTCGTGCACCCGGTGGGTGGTGTGTGAGCGCTCTGGTCCGATGTGGGTGCCGATCAGCTCGGGCGGGAGCAGCAGCCCGGTCCAGCGCTGGATCGACAGCCGCTCCAGGGCGTCGTTGCAGTCGCTGGCCCAGACCCGTTCGGTGCGGCGCAGGATCTCCAGGTCGACCCGGCCGCCGCCGGAGGAGCAGCTTTCGATCTCCACCCCGGGATGCCAGGCGCGCAGCGCGTCGAGCAGCCGGTAGACCGCCACGGTCTGCGCGTGCACCCCGGGCCGGCCGGCGTGTCCGGCCTCGGTGAGGTCCCGGTTGTGGTCCCACTTCAGGTAGGCGATGCCGTCGTGCCCGGTCAGCAGCGCGTCCAGCCGGCCCAGCAGGTGGGCGTACGCGTCGGGGTGGGCGAGGTCGAGCACCTGCTGGTGGCGCCACTGCGGTGGCAGTCGGCCGGGCGCCTGGAGCACCCAGTCGGGGCGGACGCGGAACAGGTCCGAGTCGGGGTTGACCATCTCCGGTTCGACCCAGAGCCCGAACTGCATCCCGTGCCCGCGTACGTGGTCGATGAGCGGTTGCAGCCCGCCCGGCCAGACGTCGCGGTCGACCCACCAGTCGCCGAGCCCGGCCCGGTCGTGCCGGCGGCCCCGGAACCAGCCATCGTCGAGCACGAAGCGTTCCACACCCACCTCGGCGGCCCGGTCGGCGAGGCCCTTCAGCCGGTTCAGGTCATGGTCGAAGTAGACCGCCTCCCAGACGTTCAACGTCACCGGGCGGGGGGAACGCGGGTGCCGCGGGCGGGCCCGCAGGTGGGTGTGGAGCACGTCGCTGAGCCCGTCCAGCCCGTCGGCCGAGTGGACCGCGTGCAGCAGGGGAGTGGCGTACTCCGCGCCGGGGGCGAGCACGATCTCGCCGGGGGTGAGCAGCTCACCGCCGCCCAGGGTGGCCTCGCCGGTCGGGCGGCGCTCGGCGACGGTGACGTGGTCGCCGCTCCACGCGGTGTGCACCGCCCACACCTCGCCGTGCCCGAACCCGAAGCCGGGCGTGCCCGCCACCAGCAGCAGCGTGGCGTCGTGGCCGGTCCGGCCGTGTCGGCCCTCGCGTACCCAGGTGCCCATCGGCCACGGGTGCCGCTGCGGCGCGCGTTCCCGGCACCAGCGGCCGGTGAGGTCGAGCAGTTCGGTGGCGACCGCCGGCACCGGCAGCACCGGGGTCAGCTCCCGCACCTCGTACGGCCGGTCGCCGTCGTTGCGCAGCCGGTGCCGCAGCGTCAGCAGCCCGGTCGGGTCCAGCGTGATCTCGATGATCAGGGACAGCCTCGCGCCCGGGTCCGTCGCCCGCACGGTCACCCGCGCGGCACCGGCCCCGTCGGGGTCCCGCTCCTGCCCGGGTACGCGCACCGCCTCCCCACCCGCCGCCACGCGGCTCGGTTCCGGGGCGACGTCGGCGACGTCCAGCCCGTCGAGGCGGAAGGCCGTCGACCAGTCCCGGCCGTCGCGGTGGCCGGACAGGCCGGGCCGGCCACCCCAGCCGGCGCTCGCCTCGGGCAGCAGCGACAGCACGGTCGGCGCGTCGGGGCTGCTCGGCACCACCGGCGGGATGGTGGCGTCGACCAGGGCGGGCAGGTCGTCGGCGGGCAGCGGGCCGAGGTCGGCGCCCCAGTGCACGACCCGGGGCAGGCCCGGGCCGCGCGCGTCGAGCACCAGGCTGGTCCGGCCGCGCCGCAGGTGGACAATGCTCATCCCTTGCTGGCTCCCAGGGTCAGGCCCCGGACGAACTGCTTCTGCAACAAGAAGAAGATCACCAGGGTGGGGATCGCGACCAGGACCGAGCCGGCCGAGACGAGGTTGTTGTCGGTGAAGAACTCGCCGCGCAGGTTGTTCAGCGAACTGGTCACCGGGAACTTGTCGCCGGTGCGCATCAGCACGGTGGCCCAGAAGAACTCGTTGTAGATCCAGGTGACCTCGAGGGTCGCGAGGGCGGCCAGGGCCGGCCGGCACAGCGGCATGGTCACCTGCCAATACTGCCGCCAGATGCTGGCCCCGTCGACCATCGCCGCCTCGTACAACTCGTGCGGCAGGGCCTTCATGTAGTTGCTGAGCACGAAGACGCAGAAGCCGCACTGGAAGGCGACGTTGACCAGGATCAGCCCCCAGTAGCTGTCGTAGAGCAGTTCCGAGTCGCTCATCCAGGCCGGCAGCGGGATTTCGGTGAACATTCGGAACAGCGGGATCAGCAGGGCCTGCTGCGGCAGCAGGTTCGCCGCGGTGAACAGCCCGAGCAGGGCCAGGTTGACCTTCCAGCTGAACCGGGCGATCACGAACGCCACGCAGGAGGCCAGGAAGAGGGTCAACAGCACCGCCGGGACCGTGATGTAGACCGAGTTGAGGAAGTGCTTGCCGAACTCGGCGGTCCGCCAGGCGGTGACGTAGTTGTCGAGGGTCCAGCCGCCGAGCGACACGTAGCCGTTGGCTGCGGTGTAGCGGTACGAGCGCAGTGAGGTCAGCACCGCCCAGAGGATCGGGAAGAGCCAGCCGATCGCCACCGTGCCCAGGAAGAGGTGCAGGACCACCCGGGCGGGCCGCGGCGCCCGGCGGTGCCCGGCCGGGGCGGCGGTCGCGAGCTCGCGGGTCGACGTCGCGGTCATCGTTGGCCCTCCCGCATGACGGTGGCCAGGTAGACGGTGATGAAGACCAGCGAGACGACCAGCATGATCGTCGCCAGCGCGGAGCCGAAGCCGATCCGGCTCGCCTCGCCCACCACGTTCGAGGTGACCAGCGCGGAGAGCAGTTCCAGGCCGTTGCGGCCCTTGTTGATGACCCAGACCAGGTCGAAGGCGCGCAGCGACTCGATCACCGTCACCACCAGCACGATGATGTTGATGGGACGCATCACCGGAAAGACCACCCGGAAGAAGGTGCTGGTCTCCGAGGAGCCGTCCACCGCGGCGGCCTCGCGCAGCGACGGGTCGACGCCCTTGAGGCCGGCCAGGTAGAGCAGCATGATGTAGCCGACGTGCCGCCAGCCGGCGGCGACCAGCACCGCCCAGATGTTGACGTTCGAGTCGCCGTACCAGTCGACGTTGCTGCCCAGCACGGCGTTGAGCAGGCCCTGGTCGCGGCTGTAGATGAGCTGCCAGATGAAGCCGATCAGCGCCAGCGACAGCACCACGGGCAGATAGAGCGCGGTCTGGTAGAACCGGCCGCCGCGTAGCTCCTTGTCGAGCAGCACGGCGAGGAGCATCCCGAACGGGGTGGCCACCACGAACAGGGCGGCCAGCCAGAGCAGGTTGTGTTGAATCGCCGGCACGAACGGCGGGTAGATGTTCAACACGTCGTCGTAGTTCTTCCACCCGACCCAGTCGATCTCGCCGAGCGGGCCGATGCCGTCCCAGTCGGTGCCGGAGAGCAGCACGGTGGCCAGCGCCGGCAGCCAGACCAGGCCGACCACCAGCAGCAGCGGCACCAGCACCATCAGCGTGAGCACCACGCGGTCGGTGCGGGACAGGAGCCGCATGGTGTCCTCCCCCTTCCGCCGTCAGCTGGTAAAGATCGATTTCTTCTGGTTCTCGATGCTGGTCAGCAGCCCGCCGATGTCCTTCGGATCCTTGATGAACTGCTGGAACGCCGGGATGATCACCGTGGAGGCGAAGTCCGGCCGGGTGTCCCGGTCGAGGAACTGGGCGATCTCGGTGGCGGAGCCGACCAATTCGGCGGCCTTGCGCTGCAGGGCGGTGTAGCCGCTGGTGTCCGCGCCGGTGTTGGCCACCAGGGTGCTCGGGTCGTTCTTGACGGTGATGTCCGCCGCGTCCTTCGAGCCGACCCACTCCAGCAGCTTCCGCGCGTTCGCCGGGGACTTCGGCTTGCGGGCCATCATGTAGCCGTCGATCGGCGCATCGAGGGCCTTCGCGCCGACGGTCGAGTCGATCTCCGGGAAGGTGAAGAAGTCCAGGTCGTCCTGCTCGTCGTCGCCGAACTGCTGGGCGACGAAGAGGCCGAGCAGATACATGCCGCTCTTCTTCTGCTGCACCGACTGGGCGGCCTCCTGCCAGGTGCGGCCGAGGGCGTCCGGCTGGTGGATCGGCAGCAGCCCGGCCCACGTGTCGAAGACCGTCTTCACCTTGTCGGAGGTCCACGCCTCCTTGCCGGCCATCAGGTCCACGTGGAACTGGTAGCCGTTGATCCGCAGGTTGAGGATGTCGAAGGTGCCCATCGCCGGCCAGCCGTCCTTGTCGGCGAAGGCGATCGGGACCAGGCCGTCCTTCTTCATCTGCCCGGCGAGGGTGGTCAGCTCGTCGAGGGTCTGCGGCACCTGGTAGCCGTGCTGCTGCCAGACCGACTTCCGATAGAAGACGGCCCACGGGTAGTAGGACGACGGCACGAAGTACTGCTTGCCGTCGTCGCCGGTGGACGCCTTCTTGAACGCGTCCGAATATCCGGAGAGCTTGCCCCACACGTCGCTGACGTCGCCGGTCAGGCCCTTGGCGGCGAAGAACCGCATCCGGTAGCCGGCGAACCACATGAACACGTCGTCCGGCTTGCCCTGCAGGTAGTTGTTGATGTTCTCCTGGAACGTGTTGTGGTCGACCGTGTTGATGGCGACCTCGACCCCGGAGGACGTCTTGAAGCCGTCCATCACCTTGGCGATGACGTCCTTCGGCTTCGGGTCGGACTGGTTGGAGCCGAGCGACACGGTCTTGGCGTCGGCTCCGGAGTCGGTGCCGCAGCCGGCGAGCAGCCCGGTGCCGAGCAGGGCGCCCGCGCCGGCCGCGCCGGCGAGCAGCGCGCGGCGGTGGAGGCCGGCGACGGACGGGGGTACGAGTCGGGCGAGGTACTCGGCTTGCGATCGAGGACGAGACATTGTGCCTCCTACGGGGAAGAGGTGCGCTCACCATGAATCCACATGTCCGAACACAAACAGCCGGTGGCGGTTGAAGCTACTCTGCTCCGTCGATGTTGGAAAGTGTTGACTTGGGTGTTCTCCGGGGGCAGCCTCTGCTGTCATGCGGAGCAGGCACGGCGAGGGCATCTGGTACGGCGCCGACTACAACCCGGAACAGTGGCCCGAGCAGACCTGGGCCGAGGACGTCACGCTGATGCGCCGGGCCGGGGTCAACCTGGTCTCGGTCGGGATCTTCTCCTGGGCCCTGCTGGAGCCGGCCCCCGGGCGCTACGAGTTCGGCTGGCTCGACCGGGCGCTGGACCTGTTGCACGACGGTGGGATCAACGTGGATCTCGCCACCGCCACCGCCAGCCCGCCGCCGTGGCTGGCCCACCGGCACCCGGAGACGCTGCCCCGCCGCGCCGACGGCGCGATCCTGTGGCCGGGCGGGCGGCAGGCATATTGCCCCAGCTCGCCGATCTTCCGGGACCGCTCGCTCGCCCTGGTCGAGGCCGTCGCCGGCCGGTACGCCGACCATCCGGCGGTGGTGATGTGGCACGTCTCCAACGAGCTCGGCTGCCACAACGTGCACTGCTACTGCGACGTCAGCGCCGAGGCGTTCCGCCGCTGGCTACGCGAGCGCTACGGCGACCTGGACGCGCTCAACGCCGCCTGGGGCACCGCATTCTGGAGTCAGCGCTACCACGACTGGGCGGAGATCAACCCACCGCGTACCGCGCCGACCTTCGCCAACCCCACCCAACAGCTGGACTTCCTGCGCTTCTCCTCGGACGAGCAGCGTGCCCAGCTGCGCGCCGAGCGGGAAGTGCTGACCCGGCTCGCCCCCCAGCCGGTCACCACGAATTTCATGATCGGCACCGGCATCAAGCACCTGGACTACCACTCCTGGGCGTCCGACGTGGACCTGGTCGCCAACGACCACTACCTCGTCGCCGCCCAGCCACGGCCGTACGTCGACCTGGCGTTCGCCGCCGACCACACCCGGGGCGTCGCCGGCGGCGGGCCATGGCTGCTGATGGAGCACTCCACCAGCGCGGTCAACTGGCAGCCACGCAACGTCGCCAAGACCCCCGGCCAACTGCGACGCAACAGCCTCGCCCACGTGGCGCGCGGCGCCGACGGGGTGCTCTTCTTCCAATGGCGGGCCTCCCGGGCGGGCGCGGAAAAGTTCCACTCCGCGCTGGTCCCCCATGCCGGCCCGGAGACCAAGGTGTTCCGCGAGGTGTGCCGGCTCGGCGCCGACCTGGCCGCCCTCGCCGAGGTACGCGGCAGCCGGGTCGAGGCCGACGTGGCGATCCTCTTCGACTACGAGGCCTGGTGGGGTGTCGAGCTGGACTCCCACCCCAGCGTCGACGTCACCTACGTCGACCGGCTGACCGCCCTGCACGGCGCGCTTTGGCGAGCCGGGGTCACCGCCGACGTGGTGCACCCGTCGACCGACCTGTCCCGCTACCGGCTGGTCCTGGTGCCCACCCTCTACCTGGTCCGGGACGCCGACGCGGAGTCCCTGCGAGCGTTCGTGGCCGCCGGCGGCACCGCCCTGGTGACGTACTTCAGCGGCATCGTCGACGAACACGACCACATCCGGCTCGGCGGCTACCCGGGCGCGTTCCGCGAGCTGCTCGGCGTCCGTACCGAGGAGTTCTTCCCGCTGCGCGCCGGCGAGCCGGTACGCCTCGACGACGGCTCAGGCGCCGACGTGTGGACCGAGTGGCTGCACGCCGAGGGGGCGCAGGTGCTCGCCGCGTACGCCGACGGGCCGCTCCCCGGGGTGCCCGCGCTGACCCGGCACGCCGTCGGCACCGGCGCCGCCTGGTACGTCGGCACCCGGCTGGACGAGGCCGCCACCGACCGTCTGGTGGCCCGGCTGCTCGCCGAGGCCGGGGTCCGGCCGCCGGTGCCCGCCCCCGACGGGGTGGAGGTGGTCCGGCGGCGCGCCGCCGACCGGAGCTGGCTGTTCGTCATCAACCACACCGACGCGGCGACCCGGCTGGCCGTCACCGGCACCGAGCTGCTCAACGGCGGCCGGTGTGACGGCGAGCTGGTGGTCCCGGCCGGCGAGGTGGCGGTGGTTCGCGAGGAGCCCGGGTCGGTTCCCGCCGCCCCGCCGCGTCCGGCCGCCCGAAGGAGGGCTTGATGCTCGCCCAGCAACGGCAGAGCGCCATCCTGGAGCTGATCCGCCAGCGTGGCGGCGTCCGGGTCAGCCACCTGGTCAGCCGGTTCGGGGTGTCGGACATGACCATCCGCCGGGACCTTGAGGTGCTCGCCGAACGGGGGCTGATCGACAAGGTTCACGGTGGGGCGACCCTCGCCCGCCCCGGATCGGCCGAGGAACCCGGGTTCGCCGCCAAGTCGATCCGGCAGCAGGTCGAGAAGCGGGCCATCGCCGAGCGCGCGGCCCGCCTCGTCGAGCCCGGCATGGCGGTCGCCCTCTCCGCCGGCACCACCACCGCCGCCCTGGCCGCCCGGCTGTCCGAGGTCCGCGGCCTCACCGTGGTCACCAACTCGATCCCGGTCGCCGACGCCCTCTACCAGAACCCCCGCGCCGATCAGACCGTCGTGCTCACCGGCGGCCTCCGTACGCCGTCGGACGCGCTGACCGGGCCGGTGGCCGAGGCGGCCATCGCCGCCCTCAACGTCGACCTGCTCTTCCTCGGTGTGCATGGGATGAGTCCGAGGACGGGCTTCACCACTCCGAACCTGCTGGAAGCGGCGGTCAACCGGCGGCTGATCGACGCCGCCCGGCGGCTCGTGGTGCTCGCCGACCACACCAAGTGGGAGACCATCGGCATCGCCACCATCGCCCCGCTGGACGAGGCCGACGTGCTCATCTCCGACGGCGGGCTGCCGCCGGAAGCCCGCCGACAGCTCGGCGAGCAGGTCGGCGAACTGGTCGTCGTGGACGTCGACTGAGCAACCGGGCTCGGCGGGGTAGGTGGTCAGCCGCCGCCCGTCGCGTCGCACGGACCGTCGTGATCGGCCGGGCGGGTGCATCGGCTCCGGTCGGGCGTGATCCGGTCGCAGAACACCCAGTGCCGTACGTGTTGAGCGTCCTCCGGGGAGACGGTCGCCCCGGCTGCCTCGATGCCCGGTATCAGAGCCAGCGACCGCGTCAGCGTGTACGCGAAGCGCAGCGCCTCGGCGAGGTCCGCAGCCGTTACGGGCAGGTGGATCACGTAGCGGGGTACGGGTTCGCCCGTACCGGTGAAGGCTTCGACGGCGGCCCGGGGCAGCGGCGCGAATACCGCATCCGAGTTGGGTTCCGCCCCCGGGTTCACGACTGCCGCTGCTGGGCCTGGGCGCTCTGCCAGTCGCGCAGCGCCCGCTTGATCCGCATGTTCTCCTCGTTCAGCCGGGCGACGTCCTGATGCAGGGTGGCCAGTTCCAGGGCGACCCGGTGCAGGAACCGGCGTACCTCCTGTGGGTCCAGGCCGCGCCGGCCGAACCCCACGCTGGAGAACTGCCGGTCGCGGACGTTGCGTGGGTGCAGCCGGGGTGGTGTGCTGCCGTAGACGGTGCCTCGGTTCATCGGTCGGCTCCTTCATCGGGTTGGAAGGGCGGTCCTGCCCGGAGGGGGAATTCCGGGCAGGACCGCCCGCCCGGCGACCGCAGCCTCAATCGGCGAGTACGGCCACCGGGCTGCCGGTGGATGGTGCTGAAAGTCGGACAGGACGGGGTCGCGCGGACCCGCTTTTCCGTGATAGGTATTTCGTCAAGTCGGATCGGGGCCGGGACTCGTACGTCCTGACGCCTCATGTTGAGACCCGACGAGAGCCGGTATGCGTCTGCCACACGCGAGGCCGTCTCTCGTCACCTTCTCGGCTGTTGGCACAGCCGCGGTTACCGCGCTTGCACCGGGCGTCCCCGGGGGCCGGTGATCACCTCACCTGAAGGCCACATTTCCAGTGGGCTCGAACTGGAGCAATGGTTCCTTCGCGGGCCTCGCCAACTTTTTTCGAGAGGTGGATCATGCCGCACAAGCCGTTTATTCGGACGCTGCGGGCGCAGTGGCTCGGGCAGCGACTACGGGCGTTGCGGGAGGAGCGGGGGATGACCTTGAAGCTCGTCTCGGAGCACCTCCATCGCGACATGTCGGCCCTGGGCCGCTACGAGCGTGCGGACTGGCCCATTCGACAGGGCGACGTCATCGCACTGCTGGACCTGTACGGCTTTCACAACGCGGCCGAGCGGGCTCGCCTGCTGGCGCTGGCCGAGGAAGTCTGGCGCACCGACCGCTGGGACGAGGACTACGGCGATGTTGTCGATGCCTCATTCATCGAATACCCCTGGCTGGAAGGCCGAGCTGAAAAGATCGCCTCATACAACACCATCCTGCTGCCGGGCCTCATGCAAACCCGCGACTACGCCGAGGCGGTTATTCGCAACGCCGAGAACCCTGAAGTGCCGGCGGAAAAGATCGCTCGTTGGGTGCAGCTAAGACTCGAGCGGCAAAAAATCTTGGACGGATCCGCGAAGATCGCAACCGTCCTCGACGAGAGCGTTCTGCGCCGACTCGTCGGTGGCCGACGAACGATGTGCGCGCAGCTTCAACACCTTCACGAGCTGGCATTGCGACGGAACGTGGAGATCCGGGTCCTGTCATCCTCGGCCGCGTTGCACGCCGGCATGGACGGTGCCTTTACCTTGTTCGCGCTGCCGAAGCCGTACCCGGCGGTCGCCTACCTGGAGAACCTGGCTGGTCGGCTCTACGTGGAGGCACCCAGATCAATGAGGTTTGTTCATGCGTACGATCGGCTCAGGGAAGCCGCGTTGAGTACGAAAGAGTCGACGCAGTTGATCGCCAGCATTGTGGAGGAGTTGTCATGAGCGAGAGTCTGCCGGCGGTCGCCTGGCATATCAGCACCAAGAGCAACGACAACGGTGGGAGCTGCGTCGAGGCGGGGCCGGTGCTGGACGGGTCCGGGCGGGTGGCTGTGCGGCACAGCAAGGCGCGTGACGCTGCGACGATCATCTACACGGCCGGGGAGTGGGCGGCGTTCGTCGGTGGCGTCAAGGAAGGCGAGTTCGACTTCACCACATCCTGACCCCGAGACCTGCCCGTCGAGGGGTGGCACCTACAGGGCTGCCACCCCTCGGTCAGCAGAGCAGTTTCTGTACCTCGCGCCAGAGCTTGTCGAACGACGGGGAGTTGGCTCGCGCAGCGTGCAGGTCGAACTTGGCGGCGAGCGGAGCCTGGTCCACCTTGGGCTTGTAGGGATGACCGACCATCCGCTCGCTGAGCCAGCCCTTTGCATCGCGCTTGGCCTCGGGGTCGGCCGGTGGTTCCAGCTCGTCGGGTAGACCCCGTAGCCCGCCGAGCGACTTGGCGGCAGCCAGGAACCAGGCTTCAAACTCGCGGTTTGCAAGGACCACGCCTACCCTGACGTCCGGTCGAGCTGCCTGGGCCCGACTTTGCAATCGTGGGCCGAGGTCGGCGGGGCAGTGATCGTCCGCGTCAAGCAGCACAAGCACGCCTCCGGGCCCGGTCACCCGCCTGGCCTGAGCCGCCACCACCGCCTCCAGCCCTGCACCAATCAACTGCGTCTGCGGCACCCGAAGCGGCATCGCCACCTGAAGGTTCCAGACCGACAGCTCCGCAGCGATCCTCCGCAGCAGAACGGGCAGGGCGGTCACCTCACCGTGTCCCTCGATCGCCGGCGCGATGGTGATCGGCTCGTGCCCGTTCACTCTGCCACCGGTCCAAACTGGTCCACGGCACCGGGTTCAGGTGATAGCTGATTGGCTCGCATCAGGGCACCAACGGTAAATAGTCCATCACGAACGATTTGTTGGCTCGCCGCGTCCAACGGGCCGATGACTGTTGATCCGTTCATGTTACCGACGGCCAGAACGCTGTCCAGATCAACGTCGTCCCGATCCAGGAGATCATCGCTCTGGGTTGTCGCAATCACTTGGACGTGTTCGCTGGCTTCGGTCAGCGCGTCGTACAAGGCACCGGCGGCAGCGGGATGCAAAGCTGTCTCTGGCTCCTCAATGCCAATCAGGTTGACCTGTCCGTGCTGCGTCGGGGCCTGGAAGAGCGCGGCCAGCACCCCGGCCGTACGGATCGTGCCGTCCGACATGGCGTCGGGGCCGAACGCGGCATCCGTGCCGTCGTCGCTTCGCTGGCGCATCTCGATGGTCACGTAGCGCCCGACCGCATGCCGCTCGATACCGACGATGCTGGGCGCGACGGCCGCGAGATAGTCGTCGACCCGGCTCTTGACTTCCGGATACGAATCGCTGAGGTCGCCCAGCACGTCGCCTAGGTGCTCGCCTCTGCGGCCGAGGACGGCCTGCTTGACGCCCGGCTTTGGAAGCCGGAGCGCGCTCGTCTCGAAGTTGTAGAAGCGCATACCCCGCAGAGCCCGGGTAAGTTGGTCGAGTGCCTTGTCAACCGCGCTGGCGCTTGGCAGGTAGAGGCGGTCAAGGTCTACGGACACTTCTCTGTTCAGGTGACACGGGCGGCTTACCACCCCCCGCTCTGCCCGAAAGCTAGACGTTGACGTCGTTGGAGACGGCCGGCATTCCTCCCACGATACCTGAAACGGATGCTCGGCCGATTCGGGTGTCGTGGCAATCTCGAAGCCGTAGGTCCATCGTTTCCACTCCGGCTCATCCGCGTCTGGCGCTAGGACAAAGTCGATCTCAATGCTGAACGACGTTGCTGGCTCTGGCACCCGCCGTAGGATTTCCGGCAATCCATTACGAATTTCGATCGCCCGTTGAGGAGTGCTGGTGACGGCGTCTGAGACGAATGCCATGGCGTCCAGGAAGTTGCTCTTCCCGGTGCCGTTCGGTCCGACGATCAGTGTCAGCGGTTCCAGGGTTACGTCGCACTCCGCAATGCTCTTGTAGTTGCGGATCCGAACTCGGCTAATTCGTGACTGCGGCCTGCTCGGCCTAGGCCCTAACGGTCTGATTTCGCTCACGTGGTCTCCAAAGCCGGCGTCGTCACTGCACCGAAGGTGCCAGCCCGTGACCTCACCCTACTGGGCCTGGCGAGCCGGCCGACCTCCGCCGCTTTGTGGCGCGCTGCCCGGGCAGTGGCAGTCGTGTGGCCCGGTCATGGGTTGAACTGCGAACCGGGGCAAACGACGACGGTGGCCCCGGGATGAATCCCGGGGCCACCGCCTCTCAGGTGTTGCGCTAAGTCAACGTCGGGCCATGCGCCGTTCAGACATGGAACGCCGTGTCGAGCCAGCCTTGGACAGACCGCGGCTGAACAGGTACGAGCCCGTCAGCACGGTCAGGAACCACCACGCCACGTTCGGGTTGCTGATGTGCAGGCCGTAGGTGGTCGAATACCCCACGAACGACGCGATCACAACGGCCGCGACCGCGATGGCGTAGACCCAGAACTCGGTGGTCAGGAACGCCTGCTTGGTCTCGGTGCCCGTCGGTGCGGGCATCTCATGCCGGTGCCCGTCGCCCATCGCCGGCATCTGGCGAGTCTGGGCTTCCTGCATGGACGCCCGGTTGGGGACCTCCTGCGTCGGCCGGTTCATCGGCCTGGTGGACGCAGCCTGCGTGCTCATCTTGTCCTCCTCGGATGCGATGAGTTGCTCACCCGCCCCGCTACCGCGTTTCGGCCACGGCACGGTTCGCGTTTCGTGGCGGGGGCACCCCGGGTCTACCCGGGGGCTCCGGAGAGCTAACACCGACCTGCGGCCGAATAAGTTCCTCGGGCGGGCCCGACACGGGCTGTTACCTATGGTGACCGCGACCCAGCAGAGGCGACCCGGCCGGGGTTTGGGTCGCCGGTCGTCGGGCACGCAACACGGATACCCGAGAGCACTGCGAGGTGGTTGACGTGCGTGAGGACGACATGCGGCAGGAGGCCGCGCGGCGGGCCGAGGAGCGGATCGCCGGCGGCGTGTACGCCAAGGGCGCGGTCGACGAGGTCACGGTGCCACAGACCGACGTGTTGCGGGTGATTCAGGAGGAGGATCCGGACGATCCGGCGCACGTCCCGGTCGACCCGAACGTGCTGCGCGACGGCGGGCCCACCCGTGGTCAGGGCGCGGTCACCACGACCGGGGGCACCGCCGGCCCGGCCAGCGCCCGCCGGGTGGCCCGGCAGCCGGAGCGGCACCGGGGCAAGGTGGCGCCGACCACCACCGGCGACGCCACCACCGGCGGCCTGAGCACCCCGGCTGGCGGCTCGACCAGCGACGCCTCGTCGAGCGGCGCCCAGGTCGGCAACTTCACCGACGAGAGGCCCCACCCAGGCTGAGGCCCGGCCCTTGGTCGATCATGAGGTTGGCGGCATCAGTGGAGATCCACATCGCCGCCAACCTCATGATCAACGAGGCGAGGTCAAGGGTCGGGGTCAAGCGGTGCGGAGGATGCCGAGGCGTTGGGTGGCGCGGGTGAGGGCGACGTAGAGGTCGCTGTGGCCGCGTGGGGACTCGGCGACGATTTGGGCCGGGTCGACCACCAGCACGGTGTCGAACTCGAGGCCCTTGGCCTGCTCGGTGGTGAGGACCACCACGCGGTTGGCCAGCTCGGGCTGCTCGCCGACCGCCGCCTCTGGTAGCGCGGCGGTGACCGTCGTGCCCAGCTCGGCCATTCGGCCGGTTGGGACGATCACCCCGAGGCGGCCGTCGGCCAGCCCGGCCGCCTCCTGCGCCGTCGCCTCGACCAGTTCCGCGGCGAGCCGGTCCGCGTCGACCGTGCGGTCCCAGGGTGGCACGCCGCTGGCGCGTACGGAGCGGGGCGGGCGTAGCGCCGGGTCGATCGCGGCGAGCACGTCGGCGGCGACCGCCATGATCTCGGCGGGCGTGCGGTAGCTGACGGTCAGCTCCTCCAGCCGCCACCGGTCCGCCACGTACGGTTCGAGCGCCTCTGACCAGGATGGCGTGCCGGCGAGAGCGCCGGTCTGGGCCACGTCACCGACGATGGTCATCGACCGGCTCGGGCAGCGGCGCATCAGCAGCCGCCACGCCATCGGCGACAGCTCCTGCGCCTCGTCGACGATGACGTGCCCGAACGCCCAGCTCCGGTCGGCCGCGGCGCGCTGTGCGGTGGTCAGCCGCTCCGACTCCTCCTGCCGTTCCAACAGCCGGTCGGCGTCGAGCAGGTCGGTGACGCCGAGGATCTCGCCGCCGTCCGCCTCGTCCTCGACGTCGATCGACCGGGAACCCCGGGCGATCTCCAGCACGCCCTCGGCGTACTCGCGTTGCAGCGACCGGATCCGATCCCGGCGGGCCGCGGCGGCGCGCTCGTCCTCGCCCAGCAGCTCGGCCGCCTCGTCCAGCAGTGGCACGTCGGCCGGCGTCCAGCCGCCCGGCTCGCGGTGCAGCAGCGCCCGCTCGGCGTCGGTGAGCATCGGCGCGGCGGTGGCGATCCGCTCCGGGTCGGCGTACAGCTCGGCGAGCAGGCGCTGCGGGGTGAGCACCGGCCACAGCTCGTCCAGGGTGGCGCGGACCTCGGGCTCTTCGTGCAGCTCCCGGCGGATCTCGGCGACGTCCGCCTCGGAGAGCAGGTTCTCCCCGCCGAGCGGGTCGGCACCGATCCGCTCGGCCACCTGGTTGGCGAGCGCGTGCACGATCTCGATGTCGAACAGCGCCCGGGCCAGGTTGTGCGGCCGGTTCGAGCGGCGGACCCGGTCCCGGGCCGCTCGTACCGTGTCCGGGTCCAGGGTGAGCAGCTCCCGCTGCGGCAGCTCGATCTCCAGCGGCTCGTCGGGCACCCACTGCCGGTCCCGTACGGCGTTGGCCAGCACCTCGGCCATCAGCGCGCGGCCCTTGAGCGCGGCGGTCCGCGCCGGCTCGGTCCGGCGGGCCTGCACGCCGGGGAAAAGGTCGGCCTGGGTACGCAGCAGCACACCGGTCTCGGCCAGCGCCGGCAGCACCTGGGAGATGTAGCGCAGGAAGGTGGCGTTCGGGCCGACCAGCAGCACACCCCGGGTGGAGAGCTGCTGGCGGTGGGTGTAGAGCAGGTACGCGGCGCGGTGCAGCGCCACCGCCGTCTTGCCGGTGCCCGGCCCGCCCTGCACCACCAGCACGCCCGGCAGGTCGGCGCGGATGATCCGGTCCTGCTCGGCCTGGATGGTCTCGACGATGTCGCGCATCCGGCCCGTCCGGCCGGCGTTGAGCGCGGCGAGCAGGGACGCTTCGCCGGTCAGCTCCTCGTGTGCGGTGGGGGAGGCGGTGGCGATGTCCAGCACCTCGTCGTTGAGCCCGGTGACCTTCCGCTCCCGGGTACGCAGGTGCCGCCGCAGGCGTACGCCCTGCGGGTTGGCGGCGGTGGCGAGGTAGAACGACCGCGCGGCCGGGGCCCGCCAGTCCATCAGCAGCGGGTCGTAGTCGCCGCTGGTGTCGAAGATGCCGATCCGGCCGATGTAGCGGCGGGCGCCGTCGTCGCCGTCGAGGCGGCCGAAGCAGAGGCCGGTCTCCACCGCGGAGAACTGCTCGACCTGCTCGGCGTACATCCCGACGGTGGAGTCGCGCTGCGAGCGGGCCTGCAGCGTGCCGCCGGTGGTCCGCAGCTCCTCGGTGAGCCGCTGGGCGGCCTGCTCCCGCATGCCGTCCAGCCGGTCGTAGAGCATCGAGACGTACTCCTGCTCGCGGCCGATCTCGTCGCCCGATCCCGCCAGCGCACTCGCAGTTGACAAGCCGTCTCCTCAGAGCCTAAGATAGCTGTAGGAATGGCTGATTTTGCCATTCCTTTTTGTGTTTGGACTGAGAAAGATACCGCGCGTCGAGCCGCCGGACCAAGCCGGCCGCGTCGCTACGGCTGGGTGGACCTCCACGCCTGCTGGTGGAGCCGCTCGAAGCCGTCGAGCAGCAGGTCGAGCGCGAATTCGAACTCGAACTGGTCGTCGCAGCCCTGCCCCACGACCGATCCGTTGTCGTGCGCTTCTCCCAGGGCGATCTCCGCGATGTACGGATACCGGCGCGCCAACTCCTCGAACACGGCTGCCTGCTGTTGCGGATCGGCGGGTGGCGGTGGGCCGGGAAACACCTCCTGGGTGAATCCCCACACCCGGCTACCCAGGGCGTGCATCACGTGGTGGGTGAGGTCGATGGAGAAGCCGCCGGCCCGGAACATGCCGACGACCGAGTTCAGGTAGTCGAACACGACCAGGGTGGGGTGGGGGCGGGACTCGATGACGCGGGACGCCCATGGGTGGCGCAGCAACGCCCGCCGGGCCGAGAGGATGCGCTGGCGGATCGCGCTCTTCCAGGCGGTGCCTGCCTCCGGGGGGTCGATCTCGCTGACGACGACGTCGACCATGCCGTCGAGGAGTTCCTCCTTGTTGGCCACGTGTTTGTAGAGCGCCATCGGCACGACGCCCAGTTCCTGGGCGAGGGCGCGCATGCTCAGCGATTCGATCCCGGCCCGGTCGGCGAGCGCGACAGCGGCGTGGAGCACGCGGTCCCGGTTGAGCGGGACCCGACGCGCACCGGCTGCCTGCTGGACCATGTCGACCGCCTCTCGTAGGAACACCCCTTGACGGTGTACGGCGTACACCCTACCCTTCAGGCGAAGAGGTGTACGCCGTACACCTCCGACGTGACCGGCCTGCTGATGACCGGAACGAGAGAAGGGAACCGCGGTGACTTCCTTCGTGAAACGAGACTGGCTGGTGCCGGTCGGGCTGATCATGCTCAGCGCCGTGCCGGTGATCGCCGGTGCCGCCCGGGTCGCCGAGCTGAGCGGCGGCGCGACAGTCACAGCAGACAACGCCCGGTTCTTCGCCGCACCGGTGCCCGTGCTGGTGCACATCGTCGGCGCCAGCCTCTACTGCCTGCTGGGCGCGGCGCAGTTCGCCCGTGGATTCCGCCGCCGCCGGCCCGGCTGGCACCGCGCAGCCGGGCGGTTGCTGGTCCCCTGCGGACTCGCCGCCGCGCTGTCCGGGCTCTGGATGGCGCTGTTCTATCCCCGGCCGCCCAGCGACGACGTGCTCGTCACCGGCTTCCGGCTCGTCTTCGGCTCAGCCATGGTCGCCTTCATCGTCCTCGGCGTCGCCGCCATCCGGCGCCGGGACATCGCCCGCCACCGCGCCTGGATGGCTCGCGGCTACGCCATCGGTCTCGGCGCGGGCACCCAGGTCCTGACCCACCTGCCCTGGATGGTGCTGGCCGGCCCGCCGAGTGGGCTCACCCGGGCGCTGCTCATTCTCGCCGGCTGGGTGATCAACCTCGGGGTGACCGAATGGGCGCTCCGCAAGCGACCCACCCGGTCACCCCGGACCGTTGGACGTCCGACCAACGCTCACGCGGGCGCCGGGCCGGCGAGTCAGCCGCGCGCGACCTGGTAGAGCCGCTCCGGCGTGACCATGCCGGCCAGCACCCGGCCGTCGTCGGTGAGCAGCACGCTGAACAGCTTCCCGGTCAACAGCCGGCCGCTGCCCCAGTCACCGCTCACC
The DNA here is from genome assembly GCF_040649295.1 of Micromonospora sp. NPDC048999. Lineage (NCBI taxonomy): Bacteria > Bacillati > Actinomycetota > Actinomycetes > Micromonosporales > Micromonosporaceae > Micromonospora > Micromonospora sp. NPDC048999. Next base: position 21,507 of record NZ_JBEZFI010000015.1, read on the forward strand.
TTCGGCAGCCCGCCGAGCACCTGGGCCACCGCGTCCGCGCCCGGCGCCGCCGACTTCGCGTCGCCCTTCGGGCCACCCGTCAGACCGGCCGCGTCGAGCCGCGCCACCAGCACCGTGGTCCAGCCGGTGCCGACCGTACGCAGGTCCTGGCCGTCCGGCCGCCGGTCGGTGTCCGGGTCGTGCTTCGCGGCCGGCCCGCGCTCGACCCCCGCCAGATCCTCGCCGGCCTTGACGCCGGGCTCCTCGGTGACCGTGACCCCCGGCGGCGGGTTGAACCGGAACTGGTCGGCGTCCGGGGTGCGGAAGTCGACCTGGGTGAAGGCCACCTCGAACGCCGGCCGGTCGGTGCCGTTGGCGAGCACCTCGAACCGCAGCGGCACGTGCTTCTTCGCGTCCAACGCGATCCGCACCTGGTGCACCAGCGAGTCGGCGTCGCGCGGGCTGAGCACCAACTCGTACGCGTCCCGCCCGGCCACCCGTGCGGAGCGGCCGACGGTGACCTCGGTGGTCGGGTCGATCGCGGCGAGCGCCCGGTCGGCGGCGTCGGCCGGGGTGGCCGGCGCGGACGGCAGGGTCGCCTCGCCCGCCGGCAACGTCCGGTGCGACGCGGTGTTGGTCCGGCTGCTCCACGTCCACACGTCCCGGCCGTTGTGCAGCAGATCCTGCTCACCGAGCGTGTCGATCAGGGCGAGCCGCTGCCGGTCCGGTCCGGCGTACCAGACCCGCAGGGTGTGCGTGCCGGTGAGCAGGGTGGCCAGTTCGTTACCGGTGGCCGCGCCGGCCAGGTCGGCGATCGGCGGCAGCCCGAGGTCGGCGCGCTGCACCACCGTGCCGGAGAGCCCGTCCAGGCGGGACGTGCGCAGGTCGTTCAGCAGGTCGGCCGCGGTGCGCGGCGGCAGCGCCGGTTCGGCCCCGGCGGCGAACGTGCCGACCGCGGCACCACCGCCGATCACGGCGACCCCCGCGGTCACCGGGACCAGCCAGCGCAGCACGGCACGATTCTTGAATACGGGCATGTTAGGCACCTCCTGACCGTAATGGTGCACGTGGGTCGCTGTGAGGCCGCTGAGGAGAAACCCTAGGGATGGTCACCCGGTGGCACCCTTGGACGGGTGCGATTGCTGGTGGTGGAGGACGAGTCGCGACTCGCGTTCGCGTTGCAGCGGGGCCTGCAGGCCGAGGGTTTCGCGGTGGACGTCGAGTCGACCGGGCCGGCCGGCCTGGACGCCGCCCGGCACGGCGGCTACGACGCGATGATTCTCGACGTGATGCTGCCCGGCCTCTCCGGCTACGAGGTGGTGCGCCGGCTGCGGGCCGAGGAGCACTGGCTGCCGGTGCTCATGCTCTCGGCCAAGGACGGCGAGTACGACCAGGCCGACGGGCTGGACTGCGGGGCGGACGACTACCTCACCAAGCCCTTCTCGTACGTGGTGCTGCTGGCCCGGCTGCGGGCGCTGCTGCGTCGCGGCGCGCCGGAACGCCCCACCGTGCTCACGGTCGGCGACCTGCGGCTGGACCCGGCGCGACGGCGGGTGACCCGGGCCGACGTCGAGGTGGCCCTGACCACCCGCGAGTACGCCCTCCTCGACTACCTGATGCGCCGGCCCGGCGAGGTCGTCTCCAAGACCGAACTGCTGGACCACGTCTGGGACGCCAGCCTGGACACCGCCCCCAACGCCGTCGAGGTCTACGTCGGCTACCTGCGCCGCAAGATCGGCCGCGACCGGCTGGAGACGGTCCGCGGCGCCGGCTACCGGCTCGCCACATGACCGCCCTCCTCGCTGGTCTCCGGCAGCGGATGGGCCGCCTGCCGACCCTCGGCCTGCGGGTCCGGCTGCTGGTGATCGGGGTGGCCGGCCTCAGCGTCGGGCTGGCGCTCGGCGGGACGCTGCTGCTCGGCGCGCTCGGCTGGACGTTGCAGCGCACGGTCGACGCCGAGGCGTTCCGGACCGGCGACGCGGTCGCGCTGCTGGCCGCCGAGAACGCCCTGCCCGACCCGCTACCGGTGGCCGGTGGCCAGCTGCGGGTCCAGGTGGTCGACGCCCAGGGCCGGATCCGCGCCGCGTCGATCGACGCCGACCGGCTCGTACCCATGCTCCGCCCCGACCAGCTCCGCGCCGGTCAGCGTCAGCGCCTCGTGGTGGACGGGCGGCGGGTCGGCCTCGCCGGCCCGGTCCGGGTGGTGACCGTGCCGGCGGGCACCCCGGCCGAACCGCTCACCGTGCTGGTCGCCAAGTCCATGGCGGACGTGCGGCACAGCCTGTACGTGGTCCGGGCCCTGCTGCTGGTGGGCTTCCCGCTGCTGGTCGCCGGGCTGGCCGTGGTCGCCTGGCGGGTGGTCGGCGCGACACTGCGGCCGGTGGAGGCGCTGCGCAGCGGCGCCGCCGAGATCACCGGACGGGCCGGTCCGGGGCGGTTGCCCGTACCGGCCGCGCGGGACGAGATCCAGCGGCTGGCGGTCACCCTCAACGACATGCTCGACCGGCTGGAAGCGTCCCGGGCCCGGCAACGGGCCTTCGTCGCCGACGCCGCGCACGAGCTGCGCAGCCCACTGACCAACATGCGTACGGAGCTGGAGGTGGCCCGTCGGCTGGGCGACGCGACGGACTGGCCGACGGTCGCGGACAACCTGCTCGCCGACACCGACCGGCTGAGCAGGCTCGTCGACGACCTGCTGCTGCTGGCCCGCCTCGACGAACAGCCCGCCCGGCCGGACGGCAGCGCCGCGCGGGCGGTGGGCCCGGTGGAGCTGGGTGAGCTGCTGCGCGGCGTCGCCGCCCGCTACCCGTCCCCACCGGTACGCCTCGCGTCACCGCCCGGGCCGCTGTGGACCGAGGGCGACCAGGGGGAGCTGCGCCGGGTGCTGGTCAACCTGGTGGAGAACGCGCTGCGGCACGCCCACGGCGAGGTGGTGCTGGCGGTCACCGGGCCGTACCCCGACCCGCCGGTGCCCGGGCAGCGCGGGGCGGCGCCGGCTGCCGGGGCGTACCACCTGGTGACGGTGACCGACGACGGGCCGGGCATCCCGGCGGCCGACCGGGAGCGGGTCTTCGCCCGGTTCACCCGCCTCGACGACGCCCGGGCCCGGGACGACGGCGGCGCCGGGCTGGGGCTGGCCATCGTGCGGGAGCTGGTCCGCCGGGCCGGCGGCTCGGTCGACCTGGCCGACGCCGCACCCGGGCCGGCGGCGGGCACCGGGCCGGGGCTGCTGGTCAGCGTACGGCTGCCGGCGCTGGACGATCCGGAGGCGGACTGCTGACCCCCAGGCTCGCTTCGTGCGCTACGCCAACGACTTGATGGCCGAGCCCGCCACGGCCCGCTCCGGCGTGACGTGGCGGCGCCGGGTCGGCAGCCCGAGCGTCGGGTTGGCGACGCCCCAGGCGGCGCCCTTGCAGACCAGCTCCTTGTACCCGGCGGCGAGCCGTCCGGTCAGGACCGCCTGCACGGCGCGGTCGTCGGCGGTGACGTACTGGATCAAGCCCTCCTTACGGCCCAGCGAGATGCACTGGTTGAAGTAGCGGATCGACACGTGCGGGAGCTTCCCGCCGGTCAGACGCGCCGCGATCGCGTCGGCGGCCTGCCACGCCGCCGGAGTCCCCGAGGCGCACGACATCCGCAGCGGCTTGTCCCCGGGGCCCATCGCCGAGGCCGCGTCGCCGACGGCGTACACGTCCGGGTGCGACACCGAACGCATGGTCCCGTCGACCACGATCTGGCCGGTGCCGGTGACCTCCAGGGTGGTCGCCTCCGCGATCGGGTGGACCGCGAAGCCGGTGGTCCACACGGTGACCGCGGCCGGGATGGCCCTGCCGTCGGCGGTGACGACGCGGTCGGCTTCGACGCCGGTGACGGCGGTGTGCTCGTACCCGGTGATGCCAAGCTTGCCGAAGACCTTCCGCAGGTGCTCGCGGCCCTTGGGCGAGAGCCAGTCGCCGAGGCCGTCGCGGGCGGCGAGGGCGACGTCGAGGTCCGGGCGGGCCTCGGCGATCTCGGTCGCGGCCTCCACGCCGGTGAGGCCGCCGCCGACGACGAGCACGGTCTGCCCGGCCTCGATGCGGGCCAGGCGCTCGCGCAGCCGGAGTGCTCCGGGGCGGCTGGCGATCTCGTAGGCGTGCTCGGCGGTCCCGGGGACGCCCTGGGCGTTCCAGCCGCTGCCGAGGGCGTAGACGAGCGTGTCGTAGGCGAGCTCTTCGGCGCCGTTGGCGTCGAGGACGGCGACGGTCCTGCGGTCGACGTCGACGCCGGTGACCTTCGCGAGTCTCAGTTCGACGCCGGTGCCCGCGAACATCTCGCGCAACGGCCGGGGCTTGAGGTCCTGGCCGGCCGCCAGCTGATGCATGCGGACGCGTTCGACGAAGTCGGGCTCGGCGTTGACGAGGGTGATGGCGACGTCCTCGCGGCGGAGCCGCTTGGCGAGGCGGCCGGCGGCGATGGCCCCGGTGTATCCGGCTCCGAGGACGATGATGCGGTGCTGCATGTCGTTGCTCCTGTCGTGCGCGGGCTTGCCCCTTGAACCGAGCGGGCCGCCGTTTCCTGACAGGAACGCGATATGAGGCACCTCACATCGAGTTGAACACGGGCTCCCCGTGGTCGGTGACCGCCCAGCGTGCGGTCGCTCGGTCGAGCTTGTCGGGGTTGACCTGGCTGCGGACCGCGGCGATGCCCTCGGCGGTGACCGCCAGGCACATGACGCCGACAACCCGGCCGCCCACGACGGCCACGACGGCGGGGTCGCCGTTGGCGGTGCCGGCGTAGACCTCGGGTACGCCGCCGAGCAGGGCACGCTTGGCCTCGCCGGGCTTGAACAGGCCCCGCAGGAACTTCGCGACCGCGACGGCGCCTTCGAACGCCTTCGCGCGGGCCGGGACCTTCCCGCCGCCGTCGCCGACCGCGACGGCGTCCCCGGTGAGCAGTCGCACCAGCGGCTCGGTCCGGCCGCTGGCGGCCGCCGCCAGGAACTCCTCGACGATCCGCCGGGCGGCGGCCGCGTCGACCTCGGTGCGGGCCTTGCCGTCCGCCACGTGCTTCTTGGCGCGGTGGAAGATCTGCTGACAGGCGGCCTCGGTGATGTCGAGGATCTCGGCGATCTCCCGGTGCGGGTAGTCGAAGGCCTCCCGCAGCACGTACACCGCCCGCTCGTTGGGGGAGAGCCGTTCCAGGAGGGTGAGGACCGCGTACGAGACCGATTCGCGCTGCTCGGCGGTGTCGGCCGGGCCGAGCATCGGGTCCCCGGCGAGCAGCGGCTCGGGAAGCCACTGGCCCACGTAGGTCTCGCGGCGCGCCCGCGCCGAGGCGAGCTGGTTGAGGCACAGGTTGGTGAGGACCTTCGTCAGCCAGGCCTCGGGAACCTCGACGCGGTCGACATCGGCGGCCTGCCAACGCAGGAACGTCTCCTGCACGGCGTCCTCGGCCTCCATAGCGGAGCCGAGGAGGCGGTAGGCGATGGCCGCCAGGCGCGGCCGGCACGCCTCGAACCGCTCGACGTCGTTCGCGGTCAGGGACATGGCCCGATCCTAGGCCGCGCCGTGCGAATCGGCCGCCGCCGCGATGGCCCCGCTGCTCGGTCAGTGGCGGCGGGTGCAGACCGAGGGGGCCCGGGCCACCGTGTCGGTCGACCACACCAGCGCGACGGTGAAGCAGTAGTCGGTGCTGCGGCTGAGCCCGTAGGCGATGTAGCTGTCGGTGCCGGCGGACAGCTCGACAAAGGTGTGCTGTTCCTGCCCCGAGCGGCCCCCGGCGACCACCACCGGACCCTCCGCCCCGGCCGGGTACGTCCAGCTCAGCAGGATGCTGTCCCGCCGGTCGGTCAGCCGTACCCCCTGGGGCGGGGTGCCGGGGGAGGCGGCGGGCGCGGCGTTCGGCGTGCCGGAGGGGGTGCTGGTCGGGGTGCTGCCGGTGGTGGGGGAGGGACCGGACGTGTCGTGTGGGCGGTCCACCCGGGACACTCCGGCGATCACCGCGATGGTGCCGAGCAGCAGCGCCACGACCACCCCGGCCACCACCAGCGGCAGCCACGGAGTGTTCCGCCGTGCGGGTGCCGGCGGTCGGGGCACGTGCACCGGCAGGTAGCGCGACGGCGGCTCGGGTTCGGCGGCCGGCGGCACCCGGCGTACGCCTTCCGGCTCGCTCTCGGTCAGCCCGACCACGGTGGGGGGCAGCGCGCTCGCCTCGGGGCGCCAGGGCTCCTCGGCCGGCTCGTCGGGCGGCCACGGGTAGTTGTCGAGCGGCGCGCCGGCCGCCTCTGGCGGGGTGCGCGGCGTGGGCACGCTTGAGTGCCCGCCCTCGGCCCGGCCGGGCGGCTGATAGAGCGGCGGTTCGGGCGGCTGGTAGAGCGACGGCTCGGGCGGGGCCGGTTCGGGCGGCGGGTAGAGCAGCGGCTCGGGCGGGCCCTCGGCGGGCGGGGGGACCCGGGCGGCGGGCACGACCGGCGCCTCCCGCTCGGGCGGCTCCGGGGCGGCGCAGACATGGTTCGGGTCGGCGGCGACCCGGGCCAACCCGGTGACCTGCGCGGCCAGCGGATCGTCGGCGGGCAGGTGCAGCCGGCACAACTCCTCGGCGAGCATCAGGTGCTCGTGGGACTCGGCGTAATGGCCGCAGTCGCGTTCCATCGCGCCGAGCTTGGCCAACATCTTGATGCCACTGGGGTGGCCGTCGCCGTATATCTCGCGGTGCAGCTCCCAGGTGTCCTGCAACCGGTCGCGGGCGACGTCGCACTGGCCGCGGGCATATTCCACGGTGGCCAGGTCGGCGTGGGCGGCCAGCACCCGCTGCGACTCCGGGCCGTCGCGGGCGGTCAGCTCGATGATGACGTCGGAGTAGAGCCGGGCGGCCCGGGCGTCACTGCCGACCCGGTGCAGCACCGCGGCGAGTGTGGCAGCGGCGGTGACAGTGCGCTCGTCGGAGCCGCCGTACAGCCGGGTGGCCGCCGCGTACGCGAAGGCGGCCCAGCCCCGCGCGGAGCGCGGCTCGCCGAGCGCGACCAGCAGCCGGGCCTGGAGCCCGGCGGCCTCGGCCAGGTCGGGGGTGGCGTTGGCGGGCCGGGGGTCGGCGTCGGTCAGCGCGCCGGCGAGCAGTTGCTGGGCGCCGGCGAGGTCACCCTCGGCCACCAGGTGGTGCGCCCGGACAGTCAGTTCGCCGTATCCGGAGGTCACGCCCCATCGTGCTCGCCTGACAACGGTAAGTACAAGCCCCGCAGTGGATCAGTTTGGTCGGGATCCGGTCAGGTGATCGGCCAGGGCGGCATCGGTGCGGGATTCCTCGCGGCGAGGTGGGGATCTCCGTACCGGCCTGAACAGCGGTGCGGTAGAACGGCAGGATGTCGACCGACACCATCCTGCGCGAACTGCTCGTCCGGCAGCTCGACCACTGGCTGCCAGCTGCGCTGCACCGTTCCCGGCGGGCCACCCTCGCCCTCGCGTACGCCGGGAGTGACATCGCGGGCGCGGAGGCCGCGCTACGGGTGGTGGCCGAGTTCGCCGACCGGCTGCGCGGGCGCCGACTGACCGTGCTGGTGCTCGCCGACGGCGGCGCGGAGCTGCCGGCCCGGCTCGGCGCGGCGGAGGCGGCCCTGCCGGCGGACGTCGCGGTGCACATGGTGCCCGGCCACCCCGACCGGCTGCCGATGGTGCTCAAGGCCGCCGGCGCGGCCGGCGCCCCGCTGCTGACCGTGCTCGACGGCGACCCGGACCCGGCCGTGCTGGCCGCCGCCGCCACCGGCCGCCCGGCCGAGCTGCTACTGACCACCGCGCCCGGCCGGGCGCTGCGTCCGGCGCTGACCGCGGCCGGCTTCCCGCTGGTCACCGAGGTGGAGCTACTCCCCACCGCCGATGCGCCGCCCCGGCTGCTCAGCTACGCCACCGGCTCCGACCGAGCACTGGAGGCGCTCAAGGACGCGCTCTGGGCGGTCGACGAGCACGCCGGGGTGCGTTACCGCGACCCGGCCGACCCGACCGGCCGTCTGGTGGACATCACCCTCGACCCGGACCCCGATCCGCTGGCCCGCGAACTGCTCACCGAACTCGCCCGCTCCGGCCCCCGCACGGTGACCGAACTGCGCCGCTTCGCGGTCACCTCGACGGTCTACCGGGCCGCCGACGCGAACCGGGCGCTGACCTCGCTGCTCGCCGCCGGCTTGGTCACCCGGGATCCCGAGCACGGCCGGCTCGGCGGGGACGTGCTGATCAGCGCCGCCGCGGACCGGCCTGCTGGGCCAACTGCCTGACCACGATGGACGCCCCGGTCGCGATCACGCCGATGCTGAACAGCATCTGCCCGCACACCACGATCCGGGCGACCTGTCCCTGGGCGTGCACGTCGCCGTACCCGACGGTGGTGATCGTGCTGAGCGCGAAGTAGAGCGCGTCCACCCGGGTCCGCAGGCCCACGAACTCGCCGGCCCGGTTGGTGGCCAGGACGTAGTCGCCCAACGCGAAGGCGAGCAGCCCGGCGACCAGCGCGACGGCGAGGTGGATCAGCGGGCGGACCGCCGCCTCACCGGTCGGCGCGGTGGGCGCGAGCTGCTCACGTACCTGCCGGGTGATCAGCGCGGCGACGGTCACCACCACGATCACGGTGCCGATCGTGCGCAGGACGAGCCGGACCACGTTCGGGTCGGACGTCAGCGGCACGAGGAAGTACGCCGCGACCAGCAGCAGGCACGCCAGCAGCGCCAGTCGGCGCTCCCGCCGGTATGTCCCGTCGGCCATGCGGCGATTCTCCGTCCCGATTCCGGCCGGATCGCCGGGAACGGCGAAATCGCCCGCCCTGGTCGACGGTCGATCCACTCTGGACGTCACTGGTCGAGCGCGCCGACGAGTTGGCGGTCAGGAGCCGGTGACGGCGTCCTCGGTCAGCAAGGGTGCCCCGGTGTCCGGGCGGGCGGGGCGCACCACGCGGACCGGCAGCGGTCGCTCCCGGGCGGCCCGGAACGCGCCGGGGCTCACCCCGACCTCGCGGGTGAAGAAGCGGCCGAAGTTGGTCGGCTCGGGGAAACCGAGCAGCCGGCCGATCCAGGCGATCGGCTCGTCGGTCGCGGCGAGCAGCCGGCAGGCCTGCAACGCCACCCGGTCGTCGATCACCTGCTTCCCGCTACGCCCGGTCACGGCCAGGCAGGCGCGGGTCAGCGTACGCACCGAGCAGTCGAGCCGGACGGCGTAGTCCTCCACCCGGCGGGTGTGCTGATAGTCGCGCTCCACCTCCCGGCACAGCCGCTGGAAGGTCGCCGTCTCCGGCCGCGGCGTCCACGGCGGTGCGCCGGGGAGCAGGGTCAGCCGCAGCAGCAGCACGGCGAGCTGATGGCGCAGCAGCGCCGCGGCGGCCGGCATCCCCGCGTGCCGGTCCGCGTCCACGGCCAGCTGGGTCACCTCGCTGATCACCGCGTCCTCGTCCTCCCCGGCGAGCTGCCGGTGGGCCGGCACCGCGTTCGGGTCCACGTCGAGGCCGCTCAGCGTCCCGGTGCCCCAGCGCACCACCGTCGCGTCGAACCGCGGGCCGAGGCAGCGCAGCACCTGGCCGGCACGGGCCCGTAGCAGCGTGCCGGGCCGGCAGGGCAGCGCGCGGAAATCCAGCTCCGCGCTGCCGTGACCGCCGGTGACCAGGATCAGCAGCTCGGCGTCGAGCAGGATCGGGCGGGGCCAGCCGGGCTCGGGCGCGAGGTCACCGAGCGCGCCGGTGACGATGTCGTCGGTGTCGTACCCGAAGGTGAGCAGGTCGGTGCGAATGGCCGGGGAAAGTTGACCGGTAGTGACCATCGTCCCGACGGTAACCGCAGGGGGCGCAGGTTGCACCTCGACAGTTCCGGCAGGTGGCGGCGGGTCTTGTCGCCGGGGACGCGGGCCGGTTAGGTTACCGATCGGTAGCGCCCGGGTCGGCGGACCGACCCTCGGCCCGCCGACTCGCGATGGGATGGGCATGACGGATCTGTTCTCGGTCGAAGGCAAGGCGGTCCTGGTCACCGGCGGTTCCCGGGGGATCGGACTGATGATCGCCCGGGGCTTCGTGCAGGCCGGCGCGAAGGTCATCATCTCCTCGCGCAAGGCCGACGTCTGCGAGGCGGTGGCCAAGGAGTTGTCCGCCGTGGGCCAGTGCGAGGCGATCCCCGCCGACCTGAGCCACGACGAGGGCGCGCTGGGGCTGGCCGCGGCCGTCCGGGAGCGCACCGACCGGCTCGACGTGCTGGTCAACAACGCCGGCGCCACCTGGGGCGCCCCGCTGGAGGCGTACCCGGAGAGCGCCTTCGACAAGCTCTGGGCGCTCAACGTCAAGGCCGTCTTCCGGCTCACCACGGCGTTGCTGCCGGCGCTGCGCGCGGCAGCCAGCGCCGACGACCCGGCCCGCGTCATCAACATCGGGTCGATCGACGGCCTCCGCGTCCCATGGCTGGAGGTGTACGCCTACTCGGCGACCAAGGCGGCCGTGCACATGCTCACCCGCAGCCTCGCCCACCAGCTCGCCGGCGAGCGGATCACGGTCAACGCGATCGCGCCCGGCCCGTTCGAGAGCAAGATGATGGCCTTCGCCCTGGACGACCCGACCTCCCGGGCGGCAATCGAGCAGCAGGTGCCGCTCGGCCGGATCGGCCGCCCCGAGGACATGGCGGGCACCGCGATCTACCTGTCGTCGCGGGCTGGCGCGTACCTGACCGGAACGGTGATCCCGGTCGACGGGGGCATCACCACGCACGGCTGACTTCGGGGCGTACCCGGTGGTGGTAGCCGGAGCCGCGCGGACTCGGCAGACCCGCGCGGCCCTGGTGTGCGTCGTCAGCGGCCGGCGAGCAGCCGGTTCACCGCCGTGTCGACGTCCAGGTGTTCGGCCTCCCGGCCGCGCGGGACGACGACGTAGGTCCGGCGCAGGAAGCGCACGAGGACGCTGCGCGGGACCTCGAAGAGGGCGTTGCCGTCCGGGGACGACAGCGCGAGCGCGACGAAGTCGCCGCGCGGCGTGGCCCACGGCCAGACCCGGACGTCGCCGATGCCGGCCGGCTCGTCGAGCCCGGTGACCAGCAGTTCGCGCGCGAACGACCAGCTCACCGCCTCACCGCCAGCGGATTCGGCGTGGAACAGGACATGGACCGCATACGGGTCAGCAGGGTCGTAACGCAGACTGGCACGCACCGGCAATGCGGTGGCGTCAGGCGCGACGAGCCTTAGCGACGTCTCGACCTCTACGGTCGTCGGTCGGATGACACTCATGGACGTTCTCCCCCCGGCACCGCGTGCGGAACGCGCGTGTCCCGCTTTTCCCATACTCAGCCGCTACTCGTGGCTACGCTCCGCCATACGCTGACTTCACCCAGTGGTGGGAAGGGGGTTGGAAACGCCTCCGAGAACGTGAAAATTCTTGTAGGATTTCCTGCTTTGCCCTGTTCCGTGATCCCGCCCGGCAGCGGATGGTTCAGTCGTCGACCTACTCCGGTAACGCCCAGTCGTCAGCGAGGGTGACGGGCCGGGGCGACACTGGGGTGGAAATGGTCACCAGGGGTTCCTCAGTGGAACCGAGGGCCACGGCCGACCCGCCGAAAGGAGCGGCCTGAGCAGCCGAAAGGCGGGGTGAGAGGTGCCGGTGGATCAGGGCGGCCAGGGCGCCAGCGACGATCGCCCGGACACCCCTGGCGCCATCGACCCGCGCCCCCGCGGCCGCTGGCGGGGCCGGGTGCACACCACCCTCGACCTGATCCGCGCCAACCCCACCGGCCGAGTCACCCTCAAGATCTTCATTGCCGTCGCCGGCGCCATCGTGGTCACCGTCGGTATCGCCCTCATCCCGCTGCCCGGCCCCGGCTGGCTGATCGTGATCGGCGGGCTCGGCATCTGGGCAGTCGAGTTCCACTGGGCCCGCCGGCTGCTCACCTTCACCCGACGGAACGTCCGAGCCTGGACGCGCTGGGTGTTACGACGATCACTGCCGGTGCGCCTCCTGCTGGGCGCGACCGGGCTGGTGTTCGTGGCCGTGGTGGTGTGGCTGTCACTCAAGTACAGCCTCGGCATCGACGTGGTCGCATGGCTGCTGAGCCACCTCGCGACGCGCTGACCCCCGGATTTTTGGTCTGGGTTCTCGATCAGGTAGAGTCATCGGCGCTGAGGGCGATTAGCTCAGCGGGAGAGCGCTTCGTTCACACCGAAGAGGTCACTGGTTCGATCCCAGTATCGCCCACGCAGGTCAAAGGCCACTTCCCGGTTTCGGGAGGTGGCCTTTCTGCTGTCGTACAGCAGCTTTGTACAGCAGTTCCGTCAGTGGCCGAGTGAGTCACCGAGCCGTTTGAGGGCATCTCTGGTCGCCTTCGTCGATACCTGTGTGTAGATCTCCATGGTCACGGCGAAGCGGGCGTGCCGGAGGACCTGCATGGCGACTCTCGGATGTACGTCGAGGTCGGCCAGGAGCGTGGCGCAGGTACGCCGGGCGTCATGAACGGTGATCGACTTGACCTTGGCCTTCTCGCACCGGGTTTGCCAGGAACGCTGGAAGTTGCGCGGCTCGATCGGTGTGCCATAGCGGGTGGTGAATACGAGGTCGGTTTCGTGCCATGCCTTGCCGGCGGCAGCTCGTGCCTCGTCGCGTTGTTCTTGCCTGAGTTTGAGGGCGGTCAGGCAGATGTCGGGCAGGGGGAGTGTGGCGTCGGACGCCTGGGTCTTGGTGTCGCGGTGGAGGAGTTGCCCGCGTACGCGTTGCAGTTGGCGGCCGACGGTCAGCTCTCCGGTGTCGAGGTCGACGTCTGCCCAGGTGAGGCCGAGGGCTTCGTCCTTGCGTAGTCCGGTGACGAGGACCAGGGCGTAGGCGGCGTAGAGGGGGTCCTCGTCGGCGCGGGCGGATTCGAGGAACTTTCGGGCCTCGTCGCTCGACCACGATTTGCCTCGGCGGCGGCGGACGGTGGCGAGGGTGACCGGGGCGGCCGGGTTCTTCGTGATGAGGTCTTCGGCCTGGGCGTGGGTGAGGGCGGCCCGTAGCGCGGCTCGGATGTCGCTGACCGTGCGGGTTGACGGGGCGGCCTGGCAGCAGCGGCCGACCGCGCAGCAGCGGCGCTTCTCCTTCCGGCGGGCGGCGTCCTTGCCCTGCGCGCAGCACTGGCAGGTGCGGGCGACCTGGTTGATCCAGGTCTGCACGTCCCGTGACTGGAGCCGGTCGAGCCGTTTCGCACCGAGGCCGGGGGAGATGTAGCGGCGGACGAACGTCTCGTAGGTGGCGTAGGTGAGGGGTGCTCGGTTCGGCTGGATGATCTCGGTGAGCCAGTAGGTGAGGAAGGTGCCGACAGTGGGGACGCTGGTCGCCACCGGGCCCTGCTTGGCCTGCTGGTGCAGTTTGATCCACTTGTCGTGGACGGCCTCGCGGGTCTTGCCGTAGACGTACTTGCGGGTGCGTCTGCCGTCGGGTTTGGTGACCCAGACGTAGGCGGCGAAGCCGTTGCGGTAGGGGAAGATGGAGCCTTCGCCGTTGGCTCGTACGCGTCCGGGCATCAGGCTGCCTCCTGGCGTTCGACCTGCTCGTGGATGTAGTCGTCGACCCATTCGGGGAGGACGCGGCGGTACTTGCCGTCCTTGATGGAGCGCAGCTCGCCGGTGGCGATCTTCATCTTGACCTTGGAGATGCCGAAGCCGAGCAGGACGGCGACCTCGGCGGGGGAGTACCAGCGCGGGGTGAGGTCATGGCTCATGCGGCGGCTCCGGTGAGCCAGGCTTCGTGGGCGAGTTCTTCCCGGCCGATGCGTCTGCCCTCGCGTCGCTGTCGGGCGGCGGTGTTGGCGAGGAGTGCGTCGCCTTCGCTGAGCCAGCCGGAGCCGACGTAGGTGAGGGTGCCGACGGTGATGGTGTCGGCCGTGTCGTCGTCTTCGGTGCGGCGGTAGGTGGCGCGGGTGTCGCGGAGCAGGCGGAAGGTGACGGAGTAGCGGCGGGCCTTGGTGAGGAAGTGGCCGCCGAAGCCGAGCATGTGGGCCCAGCGGCGCAGTCCGGCGTAGGGGCGCGGTTTGGTGTCAAGGCTGTCTTGACGGTCGCCGGCCGTTGCGGCGCCGCTGGTCGTATCGGTGCCGGTGGGTCGTCCGAGGTGCCAGCAGGCGTCGATGAGGCGGGCGAGGTGGTTGCCTTCCGGGTCGGCGTAGTTGTCGATCGTGGCGGGGGTGAGTCGGGTGGAGCAGTGGCCGGTGGCTTCGGTGGCCTTGGTGGCGTACTTGGCGAGGTAGGCGGCGACCTTGTCGTCGGTCAGTTCGCCGCCGGCGCTGTTGATGCGGCGGACGTCGACCTGCTCGCCCCAGGCGACCAGCCAGCCTTGCGGCCGGTCGGGGTGCGGGGGTGTGGTGACGGTGATCTTCGAGGCGGCGGCGTGGACGGCTTCCTCCAGGTCGTCGACGGTGATGCCGGCCGGAGGCGGCACGAGAGCGTCCGGGTCGTCGGGATCGACGCCGTCGAGGCGCAGCAGGCAGTGGAAGTGCACGGCGGCCCGGCGCTGCATCTCGGCGACCTTGCCGTGCGACACCCGCACGGGCGGCACCCAGCGGACCTTGCCGGAAGCGGTGACGATGCGGGCGAGCGGGATGCCGCGCTTGCGGCAGAGGGCGGCGAGGTGCCGTTCGATGGACTGCTTGGTGCGCCGCCACAGCTCGCCGGAGAAGTAGTTCCAGACGACCTGGTGGTTGTGGTTGTAGCAGTCCAGGCACAACGGCTGCCCGAGCCGCGGATCGTCGGCCTCGTGGCGGGCGAAGCACACCGCGGGCTGCCCGTGCCGGCAGGTGCCAGCCTCGCGGCGTGCATGGCAGGGGGCCGGGCGGCAGTCGCAGCGCTGCCGGCTGCGGCAGGTGTGGCGTGCGACGTGGCGGTGGTGGACCGCGCCGAAGGATGGGGCGGTGAACGTGGCGAAGACGACCGGGTGCCGGCCGATCGAGGCGGGGACGCCCTTGCCGCCGGCCAGGCCGCAGCGGACGACCTGGTAGGCGTCGCCCTGGTAGACCCAGGCGCAGTCTCGGCACTGCGATTCGCGGCGGTTGCCGCATGCCTTGTAGAGCGCCCGGTCGGGCAGTTCGTCAGTGTGCTGCTCGTTCAGGATCCGGCCGGTGTCGCGGTCGACGGCGGCGATGGTGCCGGTGAGGCGGATCGGGCGGGAGCAGCCGCCGGCGGAACGGGTGTGCTCCAGCCAGCCGGAGAACTCCGGCGCGGTGGCGCGATACAGGGCTTGGGCGTCACGGCCGGCGACGAGACCGGGACGGTACAGGGTGAGCGGGGTGGACATGACTCTCTCCTCATGGGGTGGCAGGGACGGGAGACGAAGCACCACCAGCCGTGGACGTTGGTCCGCTGGTGGTGTTCGTCGTGTCTCCTGGCACCGCCGAGAGGGCGGCTGACGCCGGAGGGCGGAATCGTGGTCGTGCCACTTCCCGCCGATGGGGCATGTCCTTTCGCGCTCGTCGAGCCCGATGCGTGAGGCCGGCACGGGTGAGGAGCCTGGAATGTCGGCATCCGGCGGGTTGCCGCAGGCGGCCCCCACCCGTGAGGTGTGCGAATCCGGGCCATCGTGGACGGCAGGAAAGGCCGTGCTGGGCACTCAGCAGATTCGGGGAACCGGCGCAGTGGCCGGTGCGGTCGAGAGCTGGCGGGACGTGGCCCGCATCAGCGGCAGGAAGGCCGCTCGGCATCTCCGACGTCGAGTCCAGCGATCTGGCAGGAAGGCCGCGCTGGCGTGCTCGACGAGGGCCAGAGTAGCACCGGGTACCGACAGGTCAACCCGCCGTGAAACTGCTGTCGAGCTGATCGATCACAGGATTGGCTCGGCGCTGCCTACAGCGCGATGCGATTGTCGACCGATCGCAGGGCCGGGCCGGTGTACTCGGTGAGGCTGAAGCGGCGATGCCCGTCGGTGGGATGCACGGTGACGGCGACAGCGCTCTCGTCTTCGAATCGCAGCATGAAGACGGGGTCGAGTTCGCACAGGAATGCAAACGCCTCGCGGTCCTCGTCGCTGTCGCTGACCAGGCGACCGTCGGCTTCCCAGCCGCCGGTGACGGCGGCAATCACGACGGCCACCTCGACGCTGCCGAGCAGCGTAGATGAGTTCGCCCACCAGTCCAGCCAGCACCGGCCCTCGAAGCGGTCCATGCAGTCATCCTTCCAGGGGCGGTAGCGGGGCGGTGGGGTGGCCAGGGCGACCCGGCCCCCGTTGTCGTGCGAGGCCCAGCCGGCTGCCAGCCGAGTGGGAGAACTTTCCTTACATCGATCAAGGCGGCCCTTGACGGGCCGCACGCGCCGCCGCCTGGGCGCGCGCCGGCCGCTGCCGCTGTCGCTCTGCGGCCGTCACGCCTGATGCCCGGCGGCTGGCGCGGAGAGCGGGGAGCCCGGGGCCGCCGCAGACGGGATAGCGGGGACAGTGGTGGAGGTTCGTCGCCGGCAGCCGGCCGCGCCGCGCCTGAGCAGCGCGGCGCAGGAAGGGGCGCGCCGGGTCCGCGCGGCAAGCCCCGAGCATGGGGGCGGTGGCCGCGCGACGGCATGCCGGTCGTCCAGGAGCCGGCTCCGCAGCCGCTCAGGGTCAGGTCAACCCCTCGCCTGGGAGGGGGAGGGGTGGCCGCCGGTGGCCAGCTCCGACCCCGGGAGCCGGGTCCGTGCCGGGCGAGGTTGGGGTCAACTGCGCCACTGTGGCGGAGTCCGCCGGGGGCACGGTCCGTGACACGAGAGCCGACTCAGTCTGTTCCGGCAGCGTCCGTACGTGCGTCAAGGTCAACTTGACGTGGCGGGCCGGGCGGCGGCCCGCTCCCCAGACGGGCGGGTCGTAATCAGAGGGGATGGCAAGCAAGGTGACAGCGCTGACGATCTCAGTAGGATGCTCGCATGCCTCGGCCAGTGATCTTCGACCTCTACCACACCCTGATCCACGGTGCCGATGAGGAGCGCGACCGGGTAGTCGGCGAGATGGCGGTCATGGTCGGGGTGGCTCCGGCCGCCCTGGTCGCCGCGTACCACGCCACCTGGCGGGACCGGATGGTCCGGTGGGACGTGGAGGAGACCATCCGAATCCTCGCCGGACGCCTCGGCGGTACACCAACCAACGAGCAGGTGACACGGGCCGGTGAACATCGGCGAGCCCTCGGGCGCCGGGTGCTGGACAGTGTCTCGACCGCAACCCTGGACGTGCTCGACGCGCTACGCGACGACGGGCATCCGCTGGCCCTGATCAGCAACGCCACCTCGGACACTTCCGAGGCATGGCCGCAGAGCTGGCTCGCCCACCGGTTCGACGTCGCGGTCTTCTCCTGCGACGTCGGGCTATCCAAGCCGGACCCGGCGATCTATCACCTTACTGCTGAGGGCCTGGGCGTTGGGCCGGCGGAGTGCATCTTTGTTGGCGACGGCTCAGACGGTGAGCTGGCCGGGGCGGCAGCGGTCGGTATGACCGTCTTCCGGACCACGGAGCACAACGACACCGACCCCAGCTGGGGCGGGCCGGCTATCGCTACCTTGGCCGACCTGCCCGCCATACTCCGAGAGCCGTTCAAGGTCATGGAGCCGTCCGGGGCACACACGGGGCACAAGACAGCGTGAAACGCTGGCAACCAGCGACCAATGACGTGAGCCCAAGACGGGACGTGACCAGCGTGCCGACCAGGCTGCCGCAGGTCACGGGAGGGCGCACCTAAGTTCCGCTTCAACGTCTGACTCTCGGGCTGGGTGACCAACTGGGTGACGACCGGGGCGGCCGACGCAGGACGCCCACGGACGATGGTGGACTGTTCCGGCTGCTCACCCCGGCTGCTCACCCCGGCTGCTCACCCCGGCTGCTCACCCCGGCTACTTGCCCAGCTCATCGACGGCTGATCATTCCTTGGGGACGAAGGAGTCACCGTCGTGCCCCTGGCCTTGACGAGCTGCTTTCCTGGGCGAAGTGGACCGAAAATGTCCGAAGACCATCAGAGCTACTCGGCGACGCGCAGTACCAGGGATCCTGTCCCGCTGGTTCGCGTCGCGTTGATCGTCCAGCAACCAGCAGTGGGAAAGACCCAGCCGGTGCCCCACTCGTCGCCCGGCCGATTCCAGTTGCTGCCGCCATTGCCATGCGGCTCGACCCAGACGGGCTTGACCGCTTTTCCGTCGGGACCTGTGGCGCTGATCGCGAAGTCGCCACTGCCGGTCATGCGCCAGACCACCTTGAGTTCCTTGCCGGCCACCAGCACAGGCTCCTGCTCCTTTGCAAACGGCAACGCCCACAGCTCTGCCCCGTCACCGGTGCCCTCAAGGTCCGGGGGCATACCGGGCCCGGCTAACCGGGCGGTCGGCGGACAAGCCGAGGCGGTAGGCGGTGCAGGCTCAGCTACCTGCCCTTGTCCAAAGACGGACGTCTGAGGAGAGGGCTCGAATGGGGTCTCGGGTGTGGAGTCGCACCCGGCCATCATGATCACTGAGATCAGACCAAACCACCAGATTCGGACGGAGGGGAAACCCGAAGCCATAGGCAACCCTATCGTCGATCTGCTGAGAGTGTGGTCCTCAAAGCCGTCAGGTGTTCCCGCTTTTCGAGCACAGAGATCCGCAAGCGCGGGCCGCATCGCGGCTTAGGGGTTCAAGCCTCAGCCTCACCTGAGCCCGTGCCCGATCCGTGCCCGATACAGCGGTCAACATCGGCGAGCGGAGGTCCATCGCAGAGCTCGGCCGAGTCGCTCATGCTTCAACGACCAGGGGGCACCAGGCCGGGGGGCCGCGACTCAACCCGATTCCCAAGCTGAGGGTAGGCACCGTCAGCGCCGGCCCGGCCCTGGCCTGCTGTCGACCTCCGGCCGGCATCGGCCGAGCCGGCCGGCCACACTGGCGGACGACCAGGACGAGGCGGACCGCCCTGGGTGACCAACTGGGTGACGACCCGGACGGCCGGCGCTGGACGCCCACGGACGATGGTGGACTGTTCTGGCAGCTCACCTCGGCTGCTCGCCCAGCTCATCGACGGTTGATCATTCTTTCACGCCGAAGGAGTCGCGAGCCCTCAGTCAAGGCCAACTCGCTCGACCACAACGCCCCTCTCGCTGCGGTCAGGTCAAGCTCTGGGATCGACCTGGGCCAGCTACCAGCAGGGGGCGGGCGCGCCGCAGCTGCCAGACGACCAGCCCCCCACCCACAGAGCCAGGTGGATAAAAATCCAAGCCAGGACCGCAAGTACGGATGCGCCAGCCACGCACCCGGCAATCGCCAGACCGCGACCACGTTGCCCAGTCGTCTTGATCTCCTTCAGCCCCACGACGCCTACGACAACCGGCAATCCGCCGAGCACCAGCACATAGATTGAAACGTCGATCTGCAGGGGCGTCAGCCCAGTCAGGCCCGCGCTGACGTACAGCAGTAGAACTAGGCCCATGCAGCAGGCCACGATCGCCAGGGAGTTGTACCTTCGCTGATTCTCGGAGAGCTGACCGGTCATGGCCAGAGTATGCCCATAGCGTGAGGCGGCCGGCGGTCCGCACCAGCCCGCCGGACGAGCGAGGGTAGCTGCCGACAGCAACGGCGACAGCAACCGGCCGGGACGAGGACAGCCAGCAAAGGCCGGGCGTGGACAGTCGCCCGAGGTCACGGACCCGGACGGATTCCCCCGGACGAAGCGCCCAGAACTTGTAAACGAGGCGTCAGGCAGCAAGGAGGCAGTACGAGCATCGGTGTGGGTCGACTCCGAACGTGAACCGACGAGGTTCGCTGCCTGCTCGTGGACGCGGGCCGCCGCCAACTGACAGCGGGCGACAGTTTGAGACCCCATCGGCCGATGGGGATCGGCGTCGGGTGTTCGTCTGGGGCCTCGCATCGGGAGGTGCGCCCAAGAGGTGCCGTCTACGGCGTGGTGTGGGTTTGGCGCGGATACTGGCGGGGTGGTGGAGAAGCAGGCGACGGAGTTGACCCGGTGGACCGTTCACGGCGAGCGGGTGGTGGACGACACCAGGCGGGCGCGGCTGAGCATCGCCGAGGTGGAGTTGCCGGACGGGGTGCGTTTCGAGCAGTACGTGATCCGGGCTCCCCGGTCGGCCATGGTTGCCGTACTCGATGATCAGGAACGTTTGCTGTTGATGCGGCGGCATCGGTTCGTGTTCGACCGGTGGGTGTGGGAGCTGCCCGGCGGCTACGTCGATGGCGAGGAGCATCCGGCGGTGTGTGCGGTGCGGGAGGTCGAAGAGGAGACGGGCTGGCGGCCCCAAGGGGTGGAGCCGTTGCTGTCCTTCCAACCGTGGGTCGGTACTGCCGATGCCGAGAATCTGCTCTTCCTGGCCCGGCAGGCTGAGCACATCGGTACGCCCGTGGACGTGAACGAGGCAGAGCAGGTCGCCTGGATTCCGCTGGACGAGGCGTACGGGCTGGTGTCCCGGGGCGAGATCGTCGGCGCTGGCACGGTGATCGCCGTGCTGGAGTTGGTGGCGCGGAGGGCTCGGGGGAAACTGTGATGCTCAGCGTCGTGGGCCGAGGGTGGCGTCGATGCGGCCGGTGAAGTGCCGGACGGCGGGTAGTCGCCGGTGCGGGGCGAGTTGGGTTTGCAGGTCGCGGAGGTAGCGGACGGCTCTGGCGGAGCGTAGTTGGGTGGTCAGGGTCAGGGCTTCTGCGCCGATGGTGCAGGCCCGATCGGGTTCGCCCTGTTGGGCGTGGACGCTGGCCAGCAGTGCGAGGTTGAAGGCTTTGCCGCGGACGTAGCGGTTGTCCATGCGTAGGGAGCGGGCGGCGAAGCGTTCGGCGTGGGTGTTGCGGCCGAGGGCGTGGAAGCAGTGTCCGAACTTGGCCGACAGGTATGCCTCGTCGAAGTAGCTGAGCCATTGCGGGTCGGTGCTGCGGTCGGCCCGGTCGAGGGCTTGTTCTGCCTGGTGCAGGGCGGCGGCGCAGGCCCGTTCGTCGTTGGCTTTGGCCAGGGCGTGGGCTTGCATGACGTGGGCTTCGGCGGTCAGGACGGGGACCCCGGCGCGGCGGGCGGTCTGGCCGGCGGCGCGGGCCAGGTCGAGGCCGGTGTTGGTGTGGCCGAGGTAGGTGGCCTGGTGGCTCATCGCGGCGAGGATCTCCGCGCCGAGGCCGTCGTCTCCGGCGGCGTGGGCGAAGTCCAGGGCGAGGGTGAGGTACCGCTGGGCGATGCCGTGTTCGGCTGTGTCGTACGCCTGCCATCCGGCGAGTTGGGCCAGTTCGGCGGCGGCGCTGAGCAGCCGTTGGCCGGTGGGGTGGTCGTACCGGCCGTCGGTGAGCAGCGGGGTCACCTCCTGGTGGAGGTAGCGGGCGACGGTGTCGCGGGCGTGCCCGCCGCCGTACTGGTTGTCCAGCCGGCGGTAGGTCGCGGTCATCGCGCGGATGGTGTCAATCTCCGGTTGACCGACCGTGCTGCGACCGGGTTGGGTCACCGGGACCGGATCGGGGGCGGTAAACCAGCGCAGCGCCGGCAGGGTGTAGCCGGCGGAGCTGAAGGCCACCTGCCGGAGTACGTCTCGACGGTTCACGTCACCTCGCCAAAGCTCTGCGGCACTGCGTACGTCGTCTTGCCAGGTCCGATTGACCGGCAGCTCACTGGGCCGGCTGGGGGTGAGCCGGCCGGGGTCGGCCGGCGGCGCGGCCTGTCGGGGTGCCAGGCCCATCGTGGTTCGCGCGTGGTCGGGCATCCGGCATCCGTCGGCGATCCGCTCCAGGACGTCGATCGAGGTGACCTTGCGTCCGGCCATGATCCGGCTGACGTAGCCCTGTTCCAGCCCGACGGCGGCCCCGATCCGGCTCTGACTCGCCCCGGTGAGGCTGGTAATCCAGCGGAACAGGCCGCCGATGTCGCGGGCAGCCAAGGCGGTCAGTACCTCCCCGTGCGACCACGCATCCTCCGGTATTCGAAGCGGATCGAGCAGCACGGCAGCTCCCAGCGTCGCGTTCCGACTACTCAAGGTGTTCAGGTCGACAGCCTAGAGCGACCATTCGCGCTGGTCGAGCCGTCCCATGTCACCGTGACATGACCGCTGGCCATGGAGCGGCCCGTCGACGGACGGGAGGGTCGGCGCATGTCCTTCGATGTCGAGAACCCGCCCGTGGAGCCACCCGACGAGTGCCAGCACCGCCTGCTGTGGCGATTGGCCCGCGCCCTCTGGGAGGCCCACCGGCCCGACAGCGCCGGCTTCTGCGTGGTCGCTGGCTGCTGGCACACGAACCAACGCGACCCCTGCCGGCTGGCCCAGCTCGCCCAGGAGGGGATGCGAACCGCGTGCGGCGAAGCCACCCCCGCCTCGCCGCCCTGGATCGCCGTCACCCGCGAGCGCCTGGCCGCTGGGGACATCGACCCCGTGGACGCCGTCGCCGAAGCCCTCTGGCATCGCCGCCACACCCCCAGGGCGGGGCGGTGACCGATGGGAGCCCTCTACACCTCGGCAGCCTTCCGCGAGTACGCCAAGGCGCAGGTGGCCCATGCGGACATCCTGCTGGCCAAGCACTCCGAGTTGGCCCTGAGCCTGTGCCGGTGCGGCCGACTCCACCCCTGTGACGACCGCCAGCACTGGCTACGGATGCGAGCCCACTTCGGGCGGTTCCTCGTCGAGCAGCGGTACAGCAGCGAAGTACAGCAACCCCACCCACCGAACCCGACCCGAAGCGACCCCAGCAGGCCGGACGACCTCGCATGACACCCGATCCGACCGGCCTGCCGAGAGTTCACACAGAAGAGGTCAGGCTCCGCCGAGGCGGCAGCCGACGGAGCTTGAGATCAAAAGGAGCATCGGGATGGCAGGGCTTCCTGCTCGTGCAGGCTTCTTCGCTCACATGCTGTTGGGCGTTTGGCCGCGTCGCCATACCTCACCCTGCACGCCATGGCGCTCTGCTGCGTACCGCTCCTGGTCCGATCTGGCGTCGCGGGCCGCAGCCGAATCTTCAGGTGATGAGAGCCGCTTCCGGTCTCGCCAGCCAATGAAGCCAAACACCGCGACCAGCAACACGATGAACACAACGAGAGACACCAGCACTGCCGTCATGCCATCGACGCTACGGCATGCGCGCCAGCACTGGGTGCCTCCGTCTCCCCGGCCTTGGCAACGAATTCTGCCAGCAAGATCCGGAACATGTGCGGAATGATCAACCGAAAGGCGCGAGAGGGATCGAGCTCCGACCCTGGTAGAAGACTCTCTTGCCCGGCAAGCGCAACTGCCTTCCTAACTAAACCGTGTGTCAATCGACTCGACTGCGACGCTGTCACCTCACCGCGCGGGCCAGCCGGGAACGCCTCACGATGCGCCGCCAGCAGCTCGACCGCGAAGCCCGGCACCGGGACAGAACGGCGGCCCGCCCGCGACTTCGGGTAGGGCTTGATCTGCCCGCGACTCAGGCCAAGCGCCTTGCCCGCCAGTAGGCAGATATCAACTGGGAGGAGCTGGCCGGGCTGCATATCGCCCTGGCGGTCGCCGCCGTCGGCATGGACGAGGAGATCGAGGCGCACGCCGGCATCCTGACATCCCGGCCCTGCCGGGGCGCGGCACCGCCGCACACGCCTTGCGAAACAAACGAGAACGGCACAGCGTGCCCCGCCCGCTCGTCTTCGGTTACCGTCCGCTACGTCTAAATCACGGAACGGGAGCAGGCGGCGCCCGGAGCGCGGCAGGACGGGAAGAAAACCGGGGAAGGCGAAGGTGAATGCAATGGATATCATTCTGGTCCCCGCAGGCGGCGGCCAAGTGCTCGACAGCCAGACGGGATTCAGAATTCTGGAGGACGGCTCGAACACTGGGCACCGGATCGGGGTCATGTAGACAGCCTCCCGCCGGGCAGCGACGGACCGCCTCAGCACATCCACCGCAAGCACACCGAGACGTTCTACGTCGTATCCGGGACGGTGCGCCTCACCTCCGGCAGCGAGCACGTCGACGTCTCCCCAGGAGGGCTGGTCACCGCGCCGATCGGCGTTCCCCACACCTTCTCCAACCCCGACCCTGACCAGTGGGCGACCTTCGCCTGCACGGTGGCTCCGGACCTCTACATCGGCTACTTCCGCGACCTGGCCGCGCTGAGGGCAGAAAGTGGCGGCGCGGACAAGGTGAGCCCGAACACTGACCTCCAGATAATGGCCCGCTACGCCACTGAGCCGTACACGCCGCCCGGCTCATAGGCGGACCGGCCGGCAAGTGCGCCGCCACCAGCCGTCCCAACTTATGCTCGACAGTCGCCCTAGGTTCTATGGGTGGTGGGGAGCGTGGCCGGCGGGCTCGTCACATCCGGGATCTCAGCACGTCGACCTCGCAGCCTGGCGAGGACGGGTCGAAGCCGTGCTCGACCAGCCAGCGGATCACCAGCAGGCTTCGCATCGACCACCACGCGCGGATCACGTCGAGGTCGACGTCAGTGCCGTAGCCGGCGACGACGTCGCCAAGGTGCTCCTCGTGTCCGAGCGTCAAGGTGGCGAGGTCGAACAGGGCATCGCCCTGGCTCGCCTCGGACCAGTCGATCACGCCGGTGATCTCGTCAGTGTCGACGAACACGTGGGTGACCTGCAGGTCGCCGTGCGTGAACACAGGTGTCCACGGCCGGAACGCAGCCTCGGCAACCCGGCGGTTGCGCGTGACCAGGTCGGTGGGAAGGACGCCGTTCGCGACGAGCCACTCGCATTCGCCGTCGAGGCGCGATGCCAACTCGTCGAGGCTCCGACCGGGCCATGGCGGCAGCGGCGCGTCGTGCAGCATCCGTACGGCGGCGCCCGCCGCGGCCCACGCCGCTGGGGACGCGGTCGACGGCTCGCCGAGGCGGCCGAGTGCCGTCCCTGGGAGGGCGGCGAGCGCGAGCACGGGCGGCTTCCGCCACAGGACCTCCGGAGTCGGGATCGGCGCCATAGCCATCGCCTCGACCTCGACGTCGGTGCGCGCCTGATCAGCGTCGATCTTCAGGAACACGTCGCCGACGCGCAGGGTCGCGCGCTCGTTATGGGCGACGACGACCTCGACCTCTTCCACGTCGAACATTTTCGCGGGGATGACCACCGACGTCACGGGGTTTATAGCGTGCGACTGCACGTCGTGATACCGATCAGTCGCGCAGGTCGCGAGCCCGGACAGCCGGCTGCCGGCGGTGTGGATGGCGTTGGCCGTCGTGGCCGAGGAGGGGGCGGCCGAGCCGTTACCGTGCTTCCCGGTTCCTATCCCGATCACCCCGGCGTGTTGTCTCGTCAGCACGAAGGATCGCGTCGCTCAACAGCAGACGCGCTGCCGAAGCACTGTTGGGGTCCGATGCCGCGATGGTGAGCGCGCCTGAAGCCCAACTGCGGTAGCGGCGACGCGGCCGCGACCTCTGGGCCCTGCCGATGATCCTTCGAAACCACCTCATGGGATGAACCCTCAGGGTTGAAGTGGACTTGAGGTCAAGGCAGAGCGTTGTCAGACGGGCATCAGCGTGTCAGGCGAACGGGATGGCAGGTGCGGCTTGAGGGGACTGCTGACGACCTTCCGGCGGGCATCCGTCTGCCCGGTATCCTGCGTTTCCTCCATGGCAAGAGAGCTGACTACGTGGAGGAATGCAGCTGCATCGACGGCAGTCTGGTTTCGCTGACCTGGTTTGAAGGTGCGATCAACATCAAGGGTCACTGCGATGGCGACCTCTACCGTGAGTTTGGAACCTTCGCCGAGGACGGCGGATGTAGGTGCCGGCGCGTCGGGGTAGGTCGCGGCCGGGCGGGCATCATCAAGCCGCGCCCGGCCGCATCACTCACGCCAGGATCGCGCTGAACCGTTGGCCGTCGAACTCGCGGACGCGAACGTTCGCGACCGTGCCGAGCTCGGCCTTGGCGCTGCGCACGAGCCCGTGCACGCCTGCCGGAGTCTCGACGAGCACGCCGAACGGCAGGACCTTGGTCACGGTCACGGCAACGAGGTCGCCGGCTCGCATCGGGGTGGTCATAGAGTCTCACCCCCTTTCGATCATCGGGGTGATTCGGGGCGGCGGCACTGCGGGTCGCTGTTCTCCTTGGTCTTGTGCGACTGACGCAGAACCCGGGTCCACCCGGACATCACGCCGAAGACGATAACAGCGGTGGCTGTGCGCAGCGGCGCGGCGAAGGTTATACGACGCAGAATTCGTTTCCTTCGGGATCGGCCATCACGACGTGGCTCGGGACGCCGTTCACCACATCCTCGCGGACGATCGAGGCCCCTGCTTCGAGCAGCCGCCGCACTGTCTCGGTCACGCGGGGCCATCGAATGTCCTGTGGCTGGTCCCGGCCGCCCACCTTGAGGTCGATGTGCAACCGGTTCTTGGCCACCTTCGGTTCCGGCACCTTCAAGAACGTGAGGCTCGGCCGAGTTCCTTGTGGGTCGACCAGGTAGGCGCCGTCGTTCCACTCCTCGGGCGGCACCTCCCAACGGATGAGCCACTCCTCCCAGCTCGCAAAGCCCTCCGGCACCGGCGCGTCCACGTAGCCGAGGGCCTCTCGCCAGAACGCGGCCAGGCGGGCCGGGTCGGCGCAGTCGATCGTGATCCCCCACACGACAGTCATGGACGACCTTTATACCCGCTCCCATCCCCCCGGTCGGGCGGCAGAGTCTCGTACGCCGCGTTCCGGGGCTCATCGCGCACGTACCGTCGGAGGGTGGACGTGCTGTTGCGCGGCGGGCCGGGCGACGGGCAGGTGGTGCCCGGCGGCGGGGAAACCGTCGTGTGGCGGGCGTGCCTGTACGAGATCACCTTCGAGTACGGCTGGCGGCACGGCCGTGACCTGCGTGTGTACCGGCACCGCCCCGACTGCTGCGAGCCCTACGGCCGGGGCGCCGAGGACCGCTGCGAATGAGACCGGCCTGGCTCCGGGGCAGGTTTGGTCGGCGCCTACCCCCCCACCACTTAATCGAACATGCGTACGATCGCCGTGTCGAAGAGGTGGTCCGGAGGCTGTGTGAAGATCGAGCGCCACGCGGTTGGGGAATCTCGGACGGCCCCGAAGGAGCAGGTGTGAAGCACAGGCGGCGCGACCGCAAGCGCTGGGAGCGGGTCGTGGAGCTGTTGGCCGTCATCATGCTGGTGATACCGACGAGTTTGATCCTCTTCTCTTCCGAATTGCTCTGGCGCGGCGACTTTGTGGCAAGTTCCCTGCTGCTGGCTACCTTTACGGTTCCACCAGGTCTGGCGCTCTGGCTTATCGAGCATCGCCGTGGCCGGCAGGGCGGGCGACCAACTGAGTGACTTGCTGGGTGACGATCACGAGGGACTGTCCTCGAAGGCCCGTGCCATCGGGGGGCTGATGTTCAATGAGGACATGGAATGGATCTCACTCTTGGTGCTGCTGGCGGTCCTGGGGCAGCTCATGGTCGGTGGCCGCGGTCGGCGCGCAGCCGACCGCCAGGCGCGTCAGCTGGCGGCGGTGGAGCGGAAGCTCGGTCTCATCATGGACCACCTCGGTATCCGCGAGCCCGAGCCCGATGCCCCCGCCACGGTCCTCGAAGAGCTGATGGCCGGCCGCAAACTTCAGGCGATCAAGGTGTACCGCGACGCGACCCACACCAGCCTGACGGAGGCCAAGGACGCCGTCGAGCTGCTCGCCAGGCGGTACGGCTTGGAGTGACGCTTTCGCGGCGCGGGCGATGAGGCGTCCGGCAGTGGGGGCCCGCCCATCGCCCGTGGCAAGATCGGCGAGGTGCAGATCGGGATGCTTGGACCGTTCGAGGTTCGCACGGACGGTGGCGTCCCGGTCGACGTGCCGGGCGCGCGGTTGCGCGGGCTGTTGGTCGCCCTCGCGCTCAGGCCACGCCACGTAGTCCCGAAGGCGACCCTCGTCGACTGGATCTGGGGTGAACACCCACCCGCTGACGCGACGAACGCCCTGCAACGCCTGGTTTCCCGGCTGCGGAAAGTGCTGCCGGAAGGGCTGGTCGAGGGGCAGCCCGACGGCTATCGGTTGACGGTGGAACCCGATGCCGTCGACGCCGTACGGTTCGACCGTCTCGTCGTCCGGGCCCGCGACGACGCGGAGCCAATGCGGTTACGGTGGCTGCGCGAGGCCCTCGCCCTGTGGCGCGGCGCGGCCATGCAGGACGTGGGTTTGCTCGACAGCGCGGCGTTTGACGCGGCGGTCACCCGGCTCGAGAGGCTACGCCTGACCGCCACGGAGGATCGGTTCGACGCGGAGATCAGCCTCGGTCACGGCGCGGAGCTGGTCACGGAACTGACCGACCTGGTGGCCGCGCACCCGGTGCGGGAGCGGCTGGTCGCTGCGCTGATGCGGGCCCTCGCCGCGACCGGTCGCGACACCGAGGCGCTGCTCGTCTACCAGCGCACGAGTGAAGCCCTGGCCGACGCGTTGGGCGTCGACCCCTCGCCGGAGCTCTCGGCATTGCACGTCGCGCTGCTGCGGGGCGAGGTGGGACTGCGGGAGGAGAACCGGAAGACCAATCTGCGTGCCGAGCTGAGCAGCTTCGTCGGCAAGGACGAAGGTGTCGCCGAGGTCGGCGCGCTCGTCGCCGAACACCGGCTCACCACCCTGATCGGGCCGGGCGGCTCGGGTAAGACCAGGCTGGCCACGGAAACCGCGCGTACGCTGCTCGACGATCTGCCGGACGGCGCCTGGCTGGTGGAACTCGCCGCCATTGGTGCCGACGGTGACGTGGTGCAGGCGACGCTCGCCGGGCTCGGCCTCCGGGACGCGCTGCTCGGCGGGGCGCCGAACGCGGAGCTGATCGACCGGCTCATCGCCGCGATCCGCGAGCGGGAGGCGCTGCTGATCCTGGACAACTGCGAACATGTGATCGAGGCGGCGGCGGCGTTCGCCCATCGCCTGCTCGGGGAGTGCCGGCGGCTGCGGATCCTGGCGACGAGCCGGGAACCGCTGGGCATCACCGGCGAGGCGCTGTGGCCGGTCGTGCCGCTGGCCCTGCCGGGCCGGGACGCCGGCCCCGGCGAGATCGAATCCTCTCCCGCCGTCCGGTTGCTGCGGGACCGGGCGAGCGCGGTGCGCAGGGATCTCGCGGTGGACGCCGGCACGTTGTCGACGTTGGCGCGCGTCAGCCGGGCGCTGGACGGGATGCCGCTGGCGATCGAACTGGCCGCGGCCAGGTTGCGCACCATGACCCTCGATCAGCTCGCCGCGCGGCTCGACGACCGGTTCCGCCTGCTGACCGGCGGCAGCCGTACCGCGTTGCCCCGGCACCGGACGCTGCGCGCGGTGGTCGACTGGAGCTGGGAGCTGCTGACCGACGCCGAACGGACGGTCCTGCGTCGGCTCTCGGTGTTCTCCGGCGGGGCGAGCCTGGACGCGGCCGAGCGGGTCTGCGCCGGCGACGCGGTCGAGCCGGAGGAGGTGCTCGACCTGCTCACCGCGCTGGCCGAGAAGTCGCTGCTGGTGGCCGAGGGTGACAGCGCACCGCGCTACCGCATGCTCGGCACCATCAAGGAGTACGCCGCGCAGCGGCTCGCCGAGGCGGGGGAATCGGACCTGGCGCGCCACGCGCATCTCGCCTACTTCAGCGAGCTCACCGAGGCCGCAGAGCCGCAGCTTCGCCGCGCCGAGCAGCTGGCATGGCTCGCCGTACTCAAAGTCGAGCACGACAACATCGGCGCCGCGATGCGCGGTGCGCTCGCGGCCGGCGAGGCGCAGGCGGCGATGCGGCTGGCCGCGGGCGCCGGCTGGTACTGGTGGCTCGGCGGCCACCGGACCGAGGGCATGGAGCTGATCACCGCGGCCACCGAAGTGCCCGGCGAGGTCTCCGACGAGATCCGGGCCACGGTGTACGCGCTCGTCGTGCTGTTCCTGAGCGCCGGGCCGGGTGACGAACACCAGGCGGCGGAGTGGATCCACAAGGCGTACCGGTTGAGCCGGCGCGGCCAGGGCAGCCACCCGGGGATGGCGCTCGTGGTCCCGCTGGAACGGATGTTGCGGGAGCCGGACGCGCTGCTGCCCGCCTGGGAAACACTGCTGGACCACGAGGACCCGTGGGTACGCGCGCTGGCCCGGCTGCATCTCGGCAAGACGCGGATCATCCTCGGCCAGGACGGGCAGGAGGTGGACGCGCATCTCGAGCGGGCGCTCGCCGAGTTCCGGGCCCTCGGCGAACGGTTCGGGATCTCGTTCGCCCTGAGCGAGCTGGCGGAGCTGATCGCCGTACGCGGTGAGTTCGCCGCCGCGTGCGAGCGCTACGAGGAGGCGATCGCGGTCGTCACCGAGGTTGGCGCCGTCGAGGACGTCATCCGGATTCGGTCGCGACAGGCGCGGCTGTACTGGTTGCGGGGCGATGAGGATGCCAGCGCGGCCGCCATAGCCGAGGCGCAGCGATGCGCGGAACGGGTCACGTGGCCGGGTGCGCTGGCCGACCTGGCGCTGGCGAAGGCGCAGCTCGCGCGCTGGGGCGGTGACGCCGAGGAGGCGTACAAGCAACTCGGAGTCGTGACAGGAATGCTGGGCGACGAGGCGGAGCTGGCGGGTATCCGGGCGGGCACGCACGACCTGCGGGGCTATCTGGCCGACGATGTCGACCAGGCGCGTACGCATCGGGTGGCGGCGTGTCAGGCGGCGCTTGAGGCCGGTTACGCGCCGTTGACCGCGCAGGTGCTCGTCGGGGTCGCGGACCTGGCGCTGCGCCGCGACCAGCCCGAGCAGGCCGCACGGCTGCTCGCGGCGAGCGCCGCTGTGCGCGGCCTGCCGGATCGTTCCCACCCGGATGCGGACCGGATCGAGCAGACAGTACGGCGCCGCCTCGGCGAAACGCGGTTCGCCGAGGCGGCTCGGGAGGGCACTGGGACGAGTTGGAGTCAGCTGGTCGAGGTCACGCTCGCTTCGTGAACGTGGAACGCGCCCACAGGTACCCGACGAGAGCGATGCCGACGCACCAGGCGAGGGCGGGGATCACGTCGCCGGCGGACGGCGCGCCGTTGAGGAGACCGCGCAGGGTTTCGATGATCGGCGTGAAGGGCTGATATTCCGCGAACTGCCGCAGGCCCGGCCCCATCTTGTCCGCCGGCACGATCGCGCTGCTGAAGAACGGCAGCATGACCAGCGGTACGGAGGCCAGACCCGCCGTTTCCGGGGACTTCGCCGCCAGGCCCAGCGCGACCGTGAGCCAGCTGGCCGCGAAGCCGAGTAGCACGATGACGCCGATCGCGCCGAGCCAGTCGAGGAAGCTCGCCGACGGGCGGAATCCCAGCAGGAAGGCCACCCCGATGAGGGCCGTGATTGCGATCAGGTTGGTCAGCACGGTGGCGATGACGTGACCGGTCAGCACCGCGTCCCGGGAGACGTGCATGACTTTGAACCGGTTGATGATGCCCTTCGTCATGTCGGAGTTCACCGCCGTCGCGGTGGATCCCAGCCCGTAGCAGACGGCCAGCAGCATCAGCCCCGGCGTCGCGTAGTCGATGTAGTCGACACCGACGTCGAAGGCGTTTCCGAACATGTACACGAACATCAACATGATCACGATCGGCATCAGGACCGCGTTGAACACCGAGGTCGGGTTCCGGGTGATGTGCTTGAAGTTGCGACGCAACATGACGATCGAGTGGGACCTGCTCATTACGCGGCCACCTCCGTGGTGCGGCCCGTCAGGGCGAGGAAAACGTCATCGAGGTCCGGGGTCTGCACGGAGAGCCCTTCGGCGCTGATCGCGTACTCGTCGAGCCGGTCCAGCAGGTCACGCAGTGACTTCGTGCCGCCGTCGCTGGGAACCCGCAGGGCCAGTGCCTCGTCGTCCCGCGTGGAGCCGCCGAGGACCCGCGCGGCCGCGTCGAGTTCGGCGACGGTGGTGAACCGGAGTCGGACGTGAGTCCCGGGGATCTGGCGCTTGAGCTCGTCGGGAGTGCCCTGGGCGACCAGCCGGCCCTGATCGAGTACGGCGATCCGGTCGGCGAGCTGATCGGCTTCCTCGAGGTACTGGGTGGTGAGGAAAATGGTCACCCCGTCGGCCACCAGGTCACGGATGATCGACCACATCGTGCGACGGCTGCGCGGGTCCAGTCCCGTCGTCGGCTCGTCGAGGAAGATGATCCGTGGGTTGCCGACGAGCGTCATCGCCAGATCCAGCTTCCGGCGCATACCCCCGGAGTAGGTCGACACCGGCTTCTGCGCCGACTCGACCAGGTCGAAGCGTTCCAGCAGCCCCGCGACGATCCGTCTGCCGTCCTTGGCGGGCACCGGGCTCAGGTCCACCATCAGCTGCAGGTTCTCCCGCCCGGTCAGCAGCTCGTCCACCGCCGCGAACTGACCGGTGACCCCGATCGCCGCGCGTACCGCCTTGGCCTGGGTCGCGACATCATGCCCGGCGACGCGTACGGTCCCACCGTCGGCCTTCACCAACGTGGTCAGCACGTTCACCGTCGTCGTCTTGCCCGCCCCGTTCGGGCCGAGCAGGGAAAAGATAGTGCCCGAGGGAACATCCAGGTCGATGCCGTCGAGCACGACCTTGTCCTGGTACGCCTTGCGCAGCCCCGCAACTTCAATCGCTGAACTTGTCATGCGATCACCATGGGCGGCCGGCCTGTCACCCGCCTGACGCGACCCTGACACGGCCACTGACACGGCGTTCTACGTCGTCCACGTCAGAGACGGGAGGCATCGCAATCAGCTGACCCGCCGATGGTCAACGCGCAATACTCAGTGGCCGGTGGGCCGGCCCGGCGGGGAGATTTCTTCGATGGCCAACTCAGCTCTGTTGGACCGCGCCCGAGACCTTTGGGTGACCCTCGCCGGTGCCGCCACCACCTTTCCGGCGAGCGATGTGCGGGTGACCGTCGCCGTCGGGTCGCGGTTGTGTCCGCCGGGGTGGGCGGGCATCGTGGTGTTGGGTGATGCCGGTATCGCCACCGCGCCGGACGCGGCGACCGCCCGGTTCCTGCGGGAGGCGCTCGCTGGCCGGCCGGCGCGTTCGGCCGTTCACGCGGAGCGGTGGAGCGGTGCGCCCGGAGTCGCCGACGTGCTCGGTCCCGCCGCTCTGGCATACCTGGACGAGAAGGAGTTCAAACCGGCGACGGCGGTGGCTGACGTCGAGTGGCTGCGGCCCGGGCATCCCGATATCGGTGAGCTCCTGGCCGGCGTCTCCGAGGAAGAGGCCGCGGAGAGCGGCATCGACGATGTCACGTCATCGGTCTTCGTGATCCGGGAAGGTGGGCGGCTGGTTGCCGCCGCTGGCTACCGCCGGTGGCCAAGCTCGGTCGCCCACCTGAGCGTGCTGACCAGCTCGCACTGTCGGGGCCGAGGACTGGCCGGCGCGGTGGCCTCCGCAGCGGTGGCCGAGGCGCAGCGGAACGAACTACTACCGCAATGGCGCGCACGCCCCGAGCCTTCACAACGGCTCGCCCGTCGACTCGGGTTCTGCCAACTCGGCACCCAGGTGAGCATCCGAGTCGCGGCCGACCACGCTTAGAGCAAACACTCAGCGACGGACAACGGGGACGGCGGAGGATCGCGCTCAGCGGTGCTGAACCCACAGGTTTTCCTCGACGTAAACGCCGCGGTCCCGTTCCCGATCGATCAGGACCAGGTTGAGCGCATCGGGGACCACATATTCCCGGGTAACCGGAAACACCATGTCCGCCCAGCTCTCCCATTCGGCGACGGTTCCTTCAATCACCATCGACCTCCGAGCTGGACAGAGCACGCGGGCGCCCATGCGTTGGTGGGTGCGGATCCACGGATCGATAGAGAGCCCGTCCGGGCGGGTCCATCCGGCGTACTCGGTCATCGATACCATCGGGTAGCGGTGCTTCCATGTCGGTCGAAGCGGTGCGACCACATGCGCGAGGCCGTCGATGTGCGCTCGTCGCGCCAACTCCTCCAGCACGACACCAGCCAGGCCGCGCTTGTCATGCGACGAGCCGACGGCGACCGCCATGAAGCTCAGGCTGGTGGGCTCGGTGCCTGCTTCTCGGCCATCCACCGCGCGGATCAACGCGTCGTCGTAGCCGGACGGCAGGTCGTTGACGGTGCCATCCCAGGCCATCGGGACACCCCAACCACCGGCGACGACAGAACCCTTATCGAGCACCATGACGTCATATCGCGCGAAATATTCCTCGACCCGGCCCATGTATCTCTTCGGCACGTCGTCGTGGAAAATGAACTCTGGCCAGCGTTCTCGGAACACGACGGCCGCCGCCTCGTGCAGCTCGGGCCGATCGGTGCGAGTCACGATCTCCACGCCGGTAAAATATCGGCGTCGCCAAGTGGACGCAACGCCGTCTCAGCGCGCTGCTCGCGGCAGTCGGCCTGTGGCGCGTCCAGCGCCGCGTCCGCTGGCCCACGCTGGCCATGCTACTTCCGACATGCGCCCTTGAAGGCTTGGGCTGCGGCCGGGCGGCGGACGCCTTGCGGGGCTTCCCGTGAGTATCTAGTCCCACCACATGCTTGACGAATCCGTCCCAGGACATGTTTGTCAGTGGGCCTAGGAAGCGTGCCCATGGCCGGGGCCGGTGGACGCAGACGTCAGCGCATGCCAGAGCCGTTGGTATTCGGCTGGTTCGCCGATCGCGGCCCGCTGCTGTGGGTGGTCGACGTAGTGCCGGATCGTGTCGGCGAGGAACCACGGGTGGACGTTGTCGATGCGCAGCCGCCGCCGGCCCAGCGGGAGGATGCCGTGGCGGCGTACCAGTTCCGGTCGTGCGTAGGTCAGGGCCAGGGTGGAGGCCCCGACTGCGGGCCGGAACGGGCGGCCGGGTGCCAGGGCCTCCCACGGCACCATCAAGGAGCCGGTGACATCGCGTTGACAGACACCGTCCGGTCGCACTTCGAGCGAAACGCCGCGCCAGCCGCCGGCAACCTGTACACCGACGGCGAGGAGGAGCAGGAACGGCAACACCATGAACAGGCCCCCGACGACTTCGCCAAGGTGGCCAGTCACCAGCAACTGCGAGGCCATGAACGTGAGCATCACGGCCACGAGGATCTGGGACGCGCCCGGTTCGGTGGCGAACGCCCGAACCTCGGGCTTGACCAGTAAGGCCGCCGGACGTGATCGACCAAGGGCAAGCGCACCCAGCACGCCGACGAGGAAGGCCGCGATAATCAGTATCAATTCCAGCCAGTCTGACAGCCGACGGCCCCAGGCCAGGCCCACGCCCAGGACAAGCGAAAGGGTGAGGATCAGCCGCCGGTAGCGGACCGTGACGGCGAAGAGTGCGGCCAACATGTCGGGAGCGTAGTCGACCTCACCCACCCCCCTTGGCCCCTCAATTTCCAGATCTTGTCAAACATCTGGTGGGACGCCACTGTCAAGCACCTCCCGTGACACGACACGGGGCTTCCCGTCAGCTGTTGCCGAATTGACCTTTATCAGATCAAGGCGCTCCGCGCGGCGCGGGACGGGGCGCGGTAACCGGCTCCTGCGGAGCCGCCGCCCCGGCCGCCTACGGCGCCGGGGCGGAAAGTCAGCCGGCCCGAACCCCACGCCCCGCCCCGCGCGTCACCCCTGGGTCAGTAGGTGACCCGGTGACGAGTCCCGCAGTTGACCAAGGCCAAGCCGACACGCCCTCACCCGTTCTCTGCGTTCCAGATACCCATGAGAGCCGGAGGCCACCGGCGGACGGAGTTGCCGAACGATCCGTACGGGGCCGCTGGAGCCCCATGGAGGGAAGGGTGGAGGTGGTGGGAGGGGTGAGAGGTGTGGGAGAAGACGGGCTCAGAGCTGTGCCTCCGGCGGGGGCCAGACGACTCCAGGATGGATTTGCCGAACGGTTCCGGGCCGTGGGCGGTTGAGGTGGGAGACCATCCCGTCAGCCACCGACCCAGGCAAGCCGAGCAGACCAGGGCCAGGGTGACAAGGTCGTACGTCCAGTAGGGCGCTCCACCTTGTCACCCTGGCCCTGGCCCGCTCCACTGTGCGTGGGTCGGCGGCAGACGGGATGGTAGTTGGAGCAGCTCGGGCTGCGCTCAATGAGCTATATTTGTCGATATGGACTACGACATGACCCGGCTCGGCGATAAGCAATTCGAACACCTTGCTCAGGCTCTCCTCGTTAAATACCTCGGGCTAAATGTCCAAGTGTTTGGTGCTGGCCCTGACGGGGGACGGGAGGCGACATGGCATGGTCCGGTGTCCGATCCACGGCTACCAGAGGGGTGGAACGGATACGGCGTGGCGCAAGCCAAATATATGAACAATCCCCGCGAACCCCGAGCAAATGCGGCATGGCTTACGCAGCAGGTCCGGAATGAATTCCACGAATGGACGAAAGCGGGGACGCGGCGGCAACGGAAACCGCAGTATTACCTAATCGTCACGAACACTTCCCTTTCGGCCGCTTCTGGCGGGGGAATCGACACGCTAACTCGCACTCTGAACGAGGATGCAAGAAAGTGCGGGCTTCGGTTCAAGGGATTTGCCATTTGGCATTACGACCAGATCAGAGTCCTCCTCGATGATTCGCCCGAGATCCGCAGCACTTATGCCGCTTGGACCACACCCGGTGACGTTCTTGCAAGCTTGATGCGAGACGCCAATGAGGGTGCACAGGATATTTCGGCCGCGCTCCGCGCACATGCGGCGAAAGTCCTTGTAGACGAGCGACGCTTAAACTTGACTCAGGCCGGGAGCGTTGGCGATGGACCTGTTGGGATCGCTGACGTATTTATCGACTTGCCGGCCTATCCCCCGGGTCGGGACGATGCAGAGACGGGGCTCCAGAAACTGGAGGGTCTGCGTCGCCCCGCCCTTCCCGGTATCGTGGCGGAGATTCTCGCGATAGGCGACCGAAAGTTTGATGAAAAGACGATTACGAGTGATGCGGCAGCGGGAAGAGCCAGTAGATCTGTGATCATTGGCGGGCCAGGCCAGGGAAAGAGCACCGTAGGCCAATACCTATGTCAGATGTACCGTGCGGCCTTCCTGGAAGGAAGTCCGATTACGGCATTACCCGAGGTGAGTAGCGTACGAAATGCAGTTCTGACGCACGCCACCAAAATCGGGCTACAACACCCTGGTGCCCGCCGTTGGCCGATCAGGATTGTCCTGAGCGATTTTGCCGACAGGCTATCAGGGAATACGTGCACCTCGGTTCTCGACTACATAACCCAGCAACTGGCAGCAAGGTCAGGCTCAGATGTGACCCTTTCCCAAGTCCGTGCTTGGCTACGTGGGTATCCGTGGTTTGTTGTTTTCGATGGCCTAGACGAGGTGCCAGAAGCGAGTAATCGGGCTCAGGTGCTTACGGCAATCAGTGACTTCTTCATCGATGCACGCAGTGTGAGTGCTGACGTTGTGGTTGTGGCAACATCGAGGCCCCAGGGCTACAACGACGATTTCGGCCGAGACGAATGCCGTCACTATGACCTTTCGCCGTTGCCGCCCAGCTTGGCTCTCTCCTATGCGAAGCGCCTGATCGCCGTTCGAACGGGCGCTGGTAGTGATCGAGGGCGACAGATCGAGAAACGATTCGAGAAGGCATCCAAGGAAGACACGACCTCGCGTCTCCTAACTACGCCACTGCAGGTCACAATTCTTACCCTTTTGCTTGAGCGGCTTGGACATGCACCACGAGACCGATGGCGGCTATTCTCCCAGTATTACCGAGTAATCTACCAACGTGAACAAGAGAAAGGTGGCGCGCTCGCAGAGCTGCTTGATACTCACGAATCCGACGTGCATGCGATCCACTACAAAATCGGACTGCTATTGCAGCAGAGAGGTGAGAGGTCTGGAGACACGAGGGGCGCGCTAACCAAAGCAGAGTTTTCGCAAATCATCGCTGAGCGGCTTGAGTCGCAGGGTAATGAACGTGCGAAAGCTGAAGGGTTAGCCAACCTCCTGATCTCACTTGCGACGGATCGTCTTGTTTTTCTCGCAGTCCTGCGCGATAACGAGATTGGGTTCGAGATTCGAAGCCTCCAAGAGTTTATGGCCGCTGAGGCGCTCCTTGCCCGGCCTGACAGGGTAGTGGTCGAAGGTCTGAGAGCGATTGCGACCGCCTCCCATTGGCGCAACGTATTCCTTTTTGCCGCTGGTCGGGTGTTTGCCGTTGCGGATAAGGAGCACTTGCGGTCGGAGATTACGAACATGTGCGCGGACCTGAACTTGGATACGCCGCTGCACGAGGCTACTTTGCCGGGCAGTCGTCTTGCGCTACATATTCTTCGTGAACGTGTGACCAGCACGCAGCCAGCTTTCAGTAGGGTCCTCGCTGGCCATGCTTGTCAAATCCTTCGTCTCCCGCCCCAAGTGGTGCGGAGCTTAGGCCTCGAAGACTTGGCCTCCCTTGACGTAAAACCGCAACTCATGGCTGCCTTGGAGGATGCAGCTAGCGGATCGCCATCGCGTCAACTTTCGGCGATCCCTGTGCTGTCGCCGTTGGCTGATTCAGGAGACGAATCGGCGCGCTCCCGCTTGGTCGAATTGATCGAGAACAGTAGTGCTGAGTTCCGGGCAGAGTTGCTGGCCGACGTTTATACTTTCGCATCTCCCAGCCTGGCTGAGCTATTGAGGGACGATATCTCGGCCGAACCGCCTAGTAGGATTCTGGAAATAGCATCCCACTATGAACGCGAAATCGAAGATTCCATCAAGCTTGGTGAGCCGTCTTCTGCCCTTCCGATCCATACATCTGTTCTGCTGCGACATGGCATCGAGTTCGCGGACAGGTTCCATGGGGATGCGCCGTTAGCAGAACTTCTTGAGGATCGCGTTTCGGTGCGGGTTCCTACCCTTTGCAGAGAGGAGGCCAAAAACCCCAACCTTCCTCTGCGGAATATTCCTCAAAGTGAGGGTCCGTGGTCCATGATGCGGTTATTCGCTGAGTTCAGCTTGACGCCGTCTGCTGCATCATTGGCGCAGGCTCTCGAAGCGGCTGCCGAGAATGTTAGCGAGGCTGTGGCTGTCGCCGGACTTTTCCCTTGGCCCCTTGCGGCCTGTATTGCTGAGGTCGATCGGCGTTTAGGAGCTGCCTCCGGAAACGGGTCCGATTCTGCTGCCGAAGGCGTGAAGTCGGAAGGATCCTCAGACCGGCTGAAGGATCTCGCGCTAGCCGCACGGCAAGGCCTGTTGGGTGACATAGGCGACTGGGTTTCGGCTGAAGAGCGGTGGCGTGAAGAGTCGTGGTCGATTACTGATATATGCAGGGTGGCGACAACGGAGTCTTCCGGGAAAACACTTCAATTGCCGTTCGATGCTCAAATTGCCGAAACTGGAGCAGTGTTTTCGATTGCTTCAGTTGGTATTGCATATCCTGAGGCGAAGGGCGAGCACGAAAGCCTTTGCTCGTGGCTGCGGTCGGCCTACGAGTCATGTCGTTCGATGCCTGCGTCCCAAAATAAGGTGGCTCTCGCGTCAGCCCTCATTTTCATTTTCAGCGTTATCCACAGGCGAGAGGCTCAGTACCCTTTCGCTCCCTCAAAGCGGCAGGGCTACGGGATGATTGAGGAGGGCGGGTACGATCTCGGGCTCGACGCCTCTCAAGTATTCGAGCTTCTGCGCCTTGCCCCCCGCGCAGCCGCCCATCTCTCGGACTGGTTCCATCGCATGTCCAATTTAGATCTCCTCAGATTCGAGGACGAATTCTCACGCATGGGCGGAGATTCCAACCTTTACCTGCGGATTCCGGAAAATGGCGACCGGGTCTCCGCCGACTACTTTGGCCTGTGGGCGCGTACCAAAAACTGGCGGCTTGGCCGATTCCGGTTTCATCTATCGCCCGCACTAATTGCTATTGTCCCTGAACTCGGTAGCGAAGACCATCCCCTTGCGCGAAATCTGCAGGTGTTTGCAGAGGCTGTAATCTTGAATAACCATGGCATGGATGAGATGGATGACGAGTGGCTGAGAACGCGCGGCGAGTATCTTCTAAAGGTATGGTCCAGAGGCGGATACCCTAACGTCTCGCGTTCCGCAACGAGCATCGACAGTCTTGACCTCAATCGTCTCACCGCTTGGCTTACGCATGCCGTCGCTGCCAAGCGGGACTATGCGCTGGCCTCGCGGCTCGCTATCTATCTTTCCCGTCGGAGACCGACTCTGGCTGCCAACTTGGTTAAGGCCTTGTACGCGATTGTCGAGTCTCGTCCGGCCGGAGCCATTCCATAGCTATAGCCCTAGGGGAGACGTGGTGGCGGGCAAAGCGTTGCCCGCCACCAGGCCCGGACCAGAGCGAAGCGGGCGCCAAGGCGAGCATCCTGGGCCACGTCACGCAGCAGGTCCCAGCGAGGCCATGACGGTTGGAGATGGCCGAAAGACCAGCCTCTCAATCCGCTGGCTTCCGGCTGGCTCTGCTGGGGGCGCGAGCGCCGGTGCCCGGGCCGAAGTGTCTGGGAGCTGCGTCAGCGAGAAGTCAGCAAGAGATCCGGGGCTAACCGTCGTCAGGGGCTCTCCGGCGGTGGCGGGGACGCGAGCAACGGCACTAGACGACATGGCTGGTTGCCAGACGGTGGGTGAGATCAACATTCACACCGAAGAGGTCACTGGTTCGATCTCAGTGCCTCCCCCTCTATGTGGCTGTCCGCCAGGCTGATGAGTCCGCGACCCCTTCGAGTGGGGGCGGCTCGACGAGCGGTTTTGAACCGCCTCGACGTGCGTCCGGCCAGCTCGGTGATGCTCAGCTCGAACGCCTCTGCCTCGGTGACTGGCGGGACGGTCTCATAGTCGGACTCTGGCTGTCCGGCGACACTCGAAGATTCGTCCACTTTGGAATGCATGCCGGACTCTCCCGGTTGACCGATCGGCCCCCGGCTGGGGGCGATCAAGGTAACGGCAGGGATCGTGACGACGGCTGGGGATCGGCCACAAAGTGTCAATGGCTTCGGTCGCCCTTGGGCGTGACGAACGTGCCGTGCCCGGTGAAGGTCACCACTCGGCCTTCCTCGCGTAGCGCGTCGAGCGCGGCTCGCACTGCGCCACGTCGTACGTCTGCGCCAGCGTCACCTCACCGGGGAGCTTGTGCCCGGGTGGCCACTCGCCGTTGTCGATCTTGGCTCGGAGCGCGTCGGCCATTTGCTCGGCGAATGAGCGCGGTGACCACTGGCCGATTATGCCCATCGGCTCCCGCCTGTCCAGCCGAGCCGGACTGTCTATGGACCAGGCCGGCATTGGCCAACTTGCAAGCAAGCTGACGGCTACTCCTCGGCGACGTACAGCCCAGCACCCTGGACGCCGACGACGACACCCTCTGACTGGAGTAGCAGGACGGCCTTCTGCACGGTCGAGACGCCAGCCGAGTAGATCTCGGCCAGCTCGCGGTAGGTGGGCAGGCGGGTGCCGGGCTGGTACTCGCCAGCGGCGATGCGGGTGCGTAGGTCATCGGCGATGCGCCGATACCCCATCGGGATAGGCATGTTGTTCTCCGTTCGGCACCCCGATTTGATCACGTAGTTGACATCTCTTCAACCTCTTTGTTGTGTTTGGTGCCAATGACAACTAGGCTGCGTTCCGTGACCCCCGGGGTTCTCCGTTCGGCGACGGGAATCTGAGGTCACGCCCGGGACGGGTCGCCCTCGCGGCTCGTCCCGGTCCACTCCTACCTCCGGTTGAGGAGCCCCGCATGGTCGAGCGGCACACCGACCCACCCCCTTCCGGCGGACGGCGGGTCTCGTACGAGGAGTACCTGCTCGCCACCGCGATGACCCTCGCCCGACGACACCGGCCGGTCTGGTGCTGGCGGCGATGGTGGCGGGTCTGCCGGTGCGGTGCGGAGCTGCCGTGTCGTGCCCGGCACCGGATTCCGATCAATCGTGGTCACTGGCCTGGGGGCGGCAAGTGGTGAACGACGGCGCGACGGTGGCGATGTTCTCCGAGCCCACCGCCGTGCTCTTTCCGAAGGAGCTATTCGTGGGCGGTACGCAGCGCGATCGAGAAGCGAGCCAGGGCGAGCAGGCGGAAGCGGCGGAGCGGGAGGCGGCGAAGCAGCGGATTCTTGCGCAGGCTGAGGCGGAGCGAATACCGGTCGAGGAGACGACTCGGGCGGTGCCGGATCGGCGGTGGCGCCGTGAACGGTGACGTTCTGCCGATCGGGCGGCGGGTCGCCTATCTGCGGGCTCGGCGGAAGCTGTCGCAGCAGTCGTTCGCTGATCGGCTGGGGAAGTCGAAGAGCTGGGTGGACAAGGTCGAGCGCGGGGCCCGCTCGCTGGACCGGGTGTCGACCATTCGGGACATCGCCGCTGTTCTGCGGGTCGATGCCGCGACACTGCTCGGACACGGCGCCCGGCCAGCCGGGTTGGCCGAGTGCGGCGAGGGCATCGCGCGGATCAGGGCGGCGCTGTCGACGTACGAGATGGCGCTTGGTCGTACGGCGGTACGCCGCGAGGTGGTGTCGCCCGATCGGCTTGCCCAGGAGGTGGGGTACGCGTGGATCACCTACCAGCACGCCCGGTATCCGCATCTGGTCGAGCAGTTGCCGGCGCTGTTGACCACTGTTCAACGCGCCCACGCCGTGGACCCGGAGGTGGGTCGGGTGGCGGTGGTGGAGGCGTATCGGGTGACGGCGGCGCTGCTGGTGAAGCTGGACGAGGTGAACCTTGCGTGGCTGGCCGCCGACCGGGCGATGTCGGCAGCCACCGGTGACCGCGTGCTGGTGGCCGCCGCTGCCGTGCAACTCGGGCACGTCCTCCGGGCGTCGACGAAGGCGAGATCGGTGATGCTGGCCGCGGCGTACCAGATCGCTCCGCCCGACCTTGATGCCGGTACGCCGCAGGAGTTGTCGCTGTCCGGGTCGCTGCTGGTGCAGGCCGCCCTGATAGCGGCCAGGTCAGGCAACGATCGCGCAACCGGCGACCTGCTGGACGAAGCCGCCGAGATGGCCGCCCGGGTCGGCGACGGATACGACCATCATCGAACCGCGTTCGGGCCGACCGCCGTCGAGCTGGCCCGGGTAGCCGCCGCCGTCGAGTTGGGCGACGGGCCGGAAGCGGTCGCCCGGCACGAGAACGTGACCGAGCGGGACGGGTGGCGGTGGCTGCCGGTCGAACATCGGGCCGCGCACCTGGTCGACGCGGCCCGCGCCTACCTCCAGGCCGACGACTGCGCCAACGCGGCCCGGTTGCTGATGCGGGCCGACAGGATCGCACCCGCCGAGATACGGCACCGGCCAGCGGTACGGGATGTGGTCGCTCAGGTCGCGCGCGATCCGGACGCCCCGGCGACGATCTCTCAGCTCGCCATCGGTCTCGGCGTGATCTGAGCAGTGCGGAACGGCCGCGCCGCGCCAAGGGCGTTCAGCCCCACGCCCCAGATGAGCAGTACGGCGAGCCACTGGATCCAGTTCAGTGCGCTCATCTGACCGGAGAGCAGGTGCCGGACGGTGGAATACGGCGTCAAGGCTTGGGCCGGTTTGAGGACGTCGATGGCGCCCAGCAGGAACCACAGGCCGAGCGGCAGGACGATGGTGGCGAGGAAAGCGACGGCGGGACGCCGCAGCAGCAGGCCGAGCCCGGTGCCCACAAGCTGGGCCACCACCTGGATGAGAACACCACCTACCGCGATGACTCCGACGTGCCGCCACGGGTCCGGAGCAGTCGACGTGGTGACTGTGAGGGCCGCGACGCACACCAGGAAGCCGAACAGGCCCACGATGGCGGCGAGCAGCGACGCGGCCAGCAGGGTAGGGGTGAGGCGGGCGGTCGGGGACGCCCGCTTCAGGTCGCGAGCGAGCAGGACGCCGAAGGCCGGCACGATGACGGACATCAGGCTTTGTGCCGCGTCGGAGAGCTTGGCGAAGGTGCGATCGCCGGGCGGTCCGCCCAGGGCAAGCCCTGCGGCCGCTAGCAATCCCAGCAGCAGGGTGACCGCGAGTAGAAGCCGGCGCGCCCGCGTCCCCTGGGTGCGGCGGAGGGCGTTGAGAGTGGCATCGCCGATGCCGGTGGAGGTGCCGAGGGTGTCGGGAATGCCTGAATCGGTCATTGCGTCCCCCGTTCGACAACAGGGCTTCAGTCTTTCCTATCGGGGCGCTCTCAGCCACTGCCGGTTCAACGGAGGGTAGTGCTTGCCCTTTGAAGGTGGGAAAAGGTGGTATGCCACAGAGGCATAAATATGCCTCCCGGGCATCTCACTTCGAGATGAGACGCCGCCCGCACGCGACACGCATGGTCAGAGGCAAGTGGGCCGGAGGTCCCGAGGCGTGTAGGTGATCTGCACCTGGTAGGTGCCCTCGGCGACGCTGCTGAGCACATAGAGGTTCCACGTGCAGTCGGTCCCGTCCGGCTTCGAGGCGTTGTAGACATTGACGTCCTGGTCGAACCCCTGCCAGCCGCTGGAGCGGGCGAGATCCGCGTAGAAGCGGGCCACCTCGTCGGCGGCACCGGCCCCGGTGACCTTGCCTTCGAGCATTCCGAGTCGGAGGGGCTTCGAATCCACCCATCCGCAGCTGACGGTCTCGGTCACCGTCACCAGGGCAGCGCCGGGTGGCGTCTGGGTCAACACTGGCTCCTGACGCAGTGCGGCGACCGTCTTTGGGTCCGGGTGGCAGTCGCGGGCGGAACTGTCCCCCGATATTGCGTCGCCCAACCGGCCACAGCCGCCAAGGCTCAGCCCCAACGCGGTCACCATGGCAGCACGGCCGACAACGCTGACCCGACTCACAGCGCACACACTCCAAACTCTCGATCTTTTTTGGTGAGCATAGGTTCGCGTCTCCGGTGTCAGGTCGGCGCGGACTGGAGAGCGTCCGCGACCGGGCGCCGATGGAGCCGCCGTCAACAGGTTGAGCCTGACGGTCGGTAGCATCCGGGGCCATGGCGTTCTGGGTGCACTACGTGGTTCCGGCCAGTGCGGTCGGCGACGGAACGCCATTGCCCACGGGGGACGAGATCATCGGCTTCGCGCAGACGGTCGACGTCGACGCGGGGGATCGAACCGTCGAGTTCTCCATCCTCGCGGTCGGCGACGGATACCAGATCGCCACGGACATCGACTGCACCTCACTGCTGCGCGGACACGCC
Organism: Micromonospora sp. NPDC048999; assembly: GCF_040649295.1. Taxonomy (NCBI): domain Bacteria; kingdom Bacillati; phylum Actinomycetota; class Actinomycetes; order Micromonosporales; family Micromonosporaceae; genus Micromonospora; species Micromonospora sp. NPDC048999. Next base: position 66,249 of record NZ_JBEZFI010000015.1, read on the forward strand.
GAGGAGATCGCCGCAGCCCGGGCTGTGGACGCCTGGGTGCTCGACCTCGCCAGCCGCGCCGTCCGGATCCACGAGCTGCTGCTACACCGGTGGTACGAGGTCTGTTCGGAGTCCCACCGGTCGTCGCTCGACCCGCTGGAACGATGGCTGACCGCCCACGACCCGGCCGGCGATTACTGGGCGTCGCTCGGCACCACGGCCCGCCGCCGGCCCCGGTAACTGACTTTCGCCGCATGGCAACCCGCCTGAAGGTCGGATCCGAGTTCCCGGCCACCGCGACGGTGACGACCACGTACTCCTGACTGCCGTACACCGAGGAGAACCTGGCGCACCTGGTGCTGACGCCCCCCCCCCCCGCCGGGCTGCAGGGTCAATCGGCGAGGCGGCGGCACGCGTTGCGGCTGTGCGGTAGTCCGGCCTGCTTGAAGACGAGCCCACAGCTGCCGTTCTTCGGGTCCCAGAGCAGGTCGTTCGCCACCAGCGCCCGAAGCAGCGCGCGTTGCGCGTCGGTCAGCCGCCGGCGCTTCCCGTACGGCTTGGGGAAGGCGAAGCGCACCAACGCGCCCCAGCCGTCGTCGAAGCCGGCCCAACTGTCCCGGCTGGCAACCTGGCAGGCGGCCGTGGCGATCTCGTTGAAGTCGGTGGCGACCCGGATCGCAGCGGCGACGAGCTCGAATTGGTGCAGACCCGGGGGCGGTGGCTCCGCCAGCGCGGCCAGGATCAGCGCTCGGCTCCGCGGATCGTCCTCGTGGGCCAACGCGGCCCGGAGCAGGACCGCCTGGTCCGGGTCGGTGAGCCGGTCGCGGAGGTCGACGCCGAGCTGGCCGAGGCAGTACGTCCACTCCGCTTGTGGCCCTGCTCCTCGCTCCGACCACTCCAGGAGGAGGACTGCCAGTTCCTCCCGTCGGTCCGCCAGGGACGACACCTGCGCGATCGCCACGAGGTTCTCCGCGCGGAACAGGGCCCGGTCCGGCGGGGACTCCGCGAGCAGCGGAAGCACCACCGGGTACGCCTGCGCCACGGCGTCGGCGAGGTCCGGCAGTATCTCGGCGAAGTAGCGGTCGCCGGCGAGGCGGGTCACGCTCAGGGCGGCGTCGCCCAGGAACTCCAGGAGCGGCTCGACGGTGTCCGGGTGGGCCCGCCCGTCGGCGAGCAGCGCGGTCACGGCCCGGACGGACGGCGCGGTCGCCGTCCTAGGGAAACCCTGGTGCAGCACCGCGATGTCGAGGTGATCCAACGCTGCTTCTCGGGCCTCGGCGTCGCCGAACTCCAAGGCGTCCAAATGTGCCGGGGTGTCGGTCGCCCGGCCCCACGCGTGTCCGAGTCGACTCCAGTCAACCGTCATCACGACGCCGCCGGCAGTACAGCGAGCGGCATGGCGCCGCCCGCGAGGCGACCAACGATCGGCTTCACCCGGCCACTCTAGGGTGTCCAACATGTACGTCTACCTGTGCGGTGACGGCGTGCATCGACTTTGGCGCGCCGCCCACTCGATTAATGGGTGGCGTGGACGCAGCAGGGCGACCAGGCTGCCGAGCTATGACGAGCAGCGATCTGTGGGACGAGGAGACCGCGGCGCGGTACGACGAGTTCTCCGCCGAGATGTTCGCGCCCGGGGTGCTCGAGCCCGCTGTGGAGTTCCTCGCCCGGCTGGCGGACGGCGGTCCGGCGTTGGAGTTCGCGATCGGCACGGGCCGGGTGGCGATCCCGCTCGCCGCCCGAGGCATTCCCGTGACCGGGATCGAGCTGTCCCAGCCGATGGTCGACCGGCTGCGGCGCAAGGTGCCTGCGGAGCAGGTGCCGGTGGTCGTCGGTGACATGGCCACCACGACCGTCCCCGGCCGGTTCTCGCTCGTGTACGTCGTGTGGAACACCATCGGCAACCTGCGTACCCAGGACGAGCAGGTGCAGTGCTTCCGCAACGCCGCCCGGCACCTGTCACCGGGTGGTCGCTTCGTCATCGAACTGGAGGTGCCGAGCCTGCGGCGGCTCCCGCCGGGGCAGTCGGCGGTGCCGTTCGAGGTGACCGATCGGCACGTCGGCTTCGACACCTACGACATGGTCACGCAACAGGCGACCTCTCACCACTATCGTCGGCTCGACGACGGGAGCGTCCGCTACGGCGACCACAACTTCCGCTACATCTGGCCCGCCGAGTGCGACCTCATGGCCCGGCTGGCCGGCTTGACGCTGGAGCAGCGGGTTGCCGGCTGGGACGGTTCGCCCTTCACCTCCGACAGCGAGAGCCACGTGTCGGTCTGGCGCAAGCCGCTCGACGCCTCTGCTCACGTATCGGGGTGACGACGGGGCGCCAGGGAGTTTTCCGCGGATCGTCTCGCTGGTCGCGGCCTGATATCGTGCGGCGGGCTGCGATGAACGGCGCTGGAATGCGCACAACGGCAGTCTGCCGGGCCGTATCCGCAGGTCAGGGCAGTAATTAGCAGTTAGTAACTCTGGCCTTACGAGTGGATGCGGATTGAGTGCCGACCGGTGACAGACTCATCGCGTTCGAAGTGCTCCCGGATGCCGACCGGCGATAGCGCGCTGACCTGCGGCAGCGTACCCGATCGGGCCGACGTCCATCCCCGCGAATCGTGCCGACTGTGCCCTTCCGCCGGCTCACCCGCTTTGCTACTGGCTAACATCGATCACCCTTTTTGCCGACCAGTCGGCGGTCGTCCATGCGATCCCCAGTAGGCCGGTCGGGGGAGGGTGAGACCGTCTCGTTTGGAATCCATTCCCGGCGGCACTCTGGTGCTAGGGGCAACCGCGTGAAACGATGCCGACACCCGCAATCGCCGACTCGCCGCTGACTGCGTCATCCGTGTCGTGGCGGTGCCGGTGGATCTTCCTTCGAAAGGAAATCGGATGCGACAACCAAGGTGGCTGCACGCCGGATTCGCAGTCGCTCTCGTTCTTCCCTTGGCGACAGTAACCTGGGCCGGTTCGGCGTCGGCCGCAGGTGACTACAGCGCCACCGCGGTCACGCCCGCCGAGCGGGTGGTCGCCGACAAGACGCCCACCAGCCGCATGGCCCAGACCGACCCGGCACTGCTCAACCGCACGGATTCCACGCGGATCCCGGTTCTGATCAAGCTCGACTACGACTCCGTCGCCACCTACACCGGTGACATCGCGGGCCTGGCCGCCACCAGCCCGGGCAAGACCGGGGAGAAGCTCGGCAAGAGCGACGCCGAGAGCGCGTACCTCCGGCACGTGACCCAGCGTGAGGACAAGTTCGTCGCCGATGTGGCGAAGGCCGTTCCCGGCGTCACCATCCGCCAGCACCTGCGCAACGTGTACGGCGGCGTCTCGGCCAGTGTGCCGGCGAACAAGGTCCGCGACCTGCTGAAGGTCGACGGTGTGGTGGCCGTGCAGACGGATGAGCTTCGTCAGCCGCTCACCGACTCCAGCGCCTCGTTCATCAACGCCAACAGCACCTACCCGGCGCTGGGCGGCAAGGCGAACGCCGGCGCCGGCATCATCGTCGGCATCATCGACACCGGCGCGTGGCCCGAGCACCCCTCGTTCGCCGACAACGGCAACCTGAACACGCCGCCGACCAAGCGCGACCGCACTCCTCGCAAGTGCGACTTCGGCGTCAACCCGCTGGCCCCCGCGACGGGCGCCTTCCGCTGCAACAACAAGCTCATCGGTGGGGCCGCGTTCCTCGACACGTACCTGGCCAACAACACCGGCGAGCGGTACGTGACGGCGCGGGACAGCAACGGGCACGGGACGCACACCGCCTCCACCACCGCCGGTGACGTGGTCAAGTCGGCCAAGGTGTTCGGCGTGGAGCGCGGTCCGGTGCAGGGCATCGCGCCCGGCGCCTGGATCTCGGTCTACAAGGCCCTCGGTGCGCTGGGCGGTTACAGCTCCGACCTGGCCGCCGCCATCGACCAGGCGGTTCTCGACGGCGTCGACGTCATCAACTACTCCATCTCCGGTGGCACCAACCCGTTCACCGACCCGGCGGAGCTGGCGTTCCTCGACGCGTACGCGGCCGGCGTCTTCGTCTCCGCCTCGGCGGGCAACGACGGCCCGGGCGCGTCGACCGCGAACCACGTCTCGCCGTGGGTCACCACGGTCGCGGCGTCGACCCAGGAGCGCGAGTTCATCTCGACGCTGGTGCTCAAGGGCGGGGCCGACACGATCACCCTGACGGGTGCGTCGATCACCGCGGGCGTCACCGCGGAGACCCCGGTGGTCATGGCCCAGTCGCGCGCCGGCTACAGCGCGCTGTGCTCGGCGCCTGCGCCCGCGGGTGCCTTCACGGGCAAGATCGTGGCTTGCCAGCGGGGTTCGAACGCGCGCGTGAACAAGGGCTACAACGTCAAGCAGGGCGGCGCGGTTGGGATGATCCTCTACAACCCGACCCTGGCCGACGTGGAGACCGACAACCACTGGCTGCCCACGGTGCACCTGGCCGACGGCACCCAGTTCACCACCTTCATGGCCGCGCACTCCAACGTGACGGCCACCTTCACCGCCGGTGAGAAGCACGCTGGCCAGGGCGACGTGCTGGCCGCGTTCTCCTCGCGTGGCCCGGCCGGCCTCGGCATCAAGCCGGACATCACCGCTCCGGGTGTGCAGATCCTGGCCGGCCACACGCCGACCCCGGAATCGGCTGACAACGGCCCGTCCGGCGAGTACTACCAGGCGATCGCCGGCACCTCGATGTCGGCGCCGCACATCGCCGGGTCGGCGGTCCTGCTCAAGGCGCTGCACCCGGGCTGGAGCCCGGGTCAGATCAAGTCGGCGATGATGACCACGGCCGTGCAGGGCGTGGTCAAGGAGGACGGTGTCACCCTGGCTGACCCGTTCGACGTCGGCGCCGGTCGGATCGACCTCAGGAAGGCGCAGAAGCCCGGCCTGACGATCGACGAGACCGCGACCCGGATGGCGGCGCTCGGCAACGACCCGCTCAACGCGGTGCACCTCAACCTGCCGTCGGTGAACGTGCCGGTCCTGGCCGGCAAGATCACCACGATCCGCACCGTGAAGAACGTGACCAGCGGCAGCCAGACGTACAACGTGCACGTCAAGTCGCCGGCGCAGAGCAAGATCACGGTCACGCCGAGCACCTTCACCCTGGGGGCCGGCAAGTCCAAGGCGCTCACCATCACCATCTCGTCGACGGCTCCGACCGACCAGTACTTCGGTCAGATCATCCTCGACGCGGAGGCGTCCGACCTGCCGACCCTGCGCCTGCCGGTGGCCTTCGTGCCCAAGCAGGGTGACGTCAAGCTGGCCAGCAACTGCCCCGACCGGTTCATGCTCGGCCGCGGTGGCACGTGCACGATCACGGCGACGAACAACTCGTACGGCGACGCGAACGTCGACCTCACGACCACCGTCAACGAGCGGCTGAAGGTGGCCGGGGTCAGCGGGGCGACCCAGTCCGGCCCGCGCAAGGTGAAGAAGACCGCCACGCTCAACGGCGCCGTGCCGGGCGTGCCGTCGCTGTCCAACGGCACGATCGCGGGCTACCTGCCGCTGGCCGGCTTCGGCATCGCCCCGAACGCGATCGGCGATGAGGAAATCATCAACTTCAACGTCCCGCCGTTCATCTACGGTGGCAAGACGTACACCAGGATCGGAGTCGACTCCAACGGCTACGCGATCGTCGGCGGTGGCACCGCCGAGGACAACAACTGCTGCGAGCTGACCCAGATCCCGGACCCGGCCCGGCCCAACAACGTGCTCGCGCCGTTCTGGACCGACCTGACCGGCGTCGGTGCCCAGGGCATCCGGGTGGCGAGCCTGACCGACGGGGTCGACAGCTGGCTGGTGCTCGAATGGAACGTCAACGTGTGGGGCACCACCTCCAACCGGCACTTCCAGGTCTGGTTGGGGCTCAACGGTGAAGAGGACATCGTCTTCGCCTACGACACGCGTGCCCTGCCGGCCGCTCCGAACGGGCAGCCCTTCCTCGTCGGTGCCGAGAACGAAAACGGCACCGGCGGCCAGCAGCTCCCGGCGGGCACCCTGCCGACCCGGGACCTGCGGATCACCAGCAGCGCGCCGACTCCGGGCGGTTCGCTGTCGTACACGGTGGACCTCGCCGCTCTCGAGGTCGGCAAGGGTGTGGTCACCACCGAGATGAACGCCACGACGGTGTCCGGCGTCACGGTGGTCACCTCCGAGGTGCCGATCCGGAAGAACCCGTAGTAGCTAACGGTTGACCGCGTGCGCCGTGACCGGATCTCCGGTCACGGCGCACGTTCGTATCGGCGGAGGTCCCAGGAGTGGGCCATCCGACACCACCGGCGGGCCGTACGGGTGGCGGCGGCGGGAACCGCCATGATGAGCCGGTGAAAATCCTGTCCATCCAGTCCTCGGTCGCCTACGGCCACGTCGGCAACTCGGCGGCCGTCTTCCCGCTCCAGCGGCTCGGGCACGAGGTCTGGCCCGTACTGACGGTGCACTTCTCCAACCACACCGGGTACGGCGCGTGGCGCGGGCCGCTGCTGGCGCCGGCCGACGTGGCCGAGGTGATCGCGGGCATCGCGGACCGCGGCGTCCTCAACACCGCTGACGCGGTGCTGTCGGGCTACCAGGGCGACCCGGCGATGGGCGCGGTGATTCTCGACGCGGTGGACAAGGTCAAGGCGGCCAACCCGAACGCGGTGTACTGCTGTGACCCGGTGATGGGCGACGCCGGCCGTGGCATGTTCGTCCGGCCCGGCATCCCGGAATACCTGCGGGACGTCGTCGTGCCGCGCGCGGACATCATCACCCCGAATCAGTTCGAGCTGGATTTCCTCGCCGGCCGTACGACGAACTCGTTGCCGGAGGTGCTGGCGGCGGTGGACGTGGTGCGCGAGACGGGACCGCGGCACGTCCTGGTCACCAGCGTGCTCCACGGCGACCTGCCGGCCGGGTCACTGGAGGTGGTGGCCGTCTCCGACGAGGGCGCCTGGGCGGTGACCACGCCGCTGCTGCCGATCAACCCGAACGGCGGCGGCGACGTCACCGCCGCGCTGTACCTCGCGCATCTGTGGACGACGGGCTCGCCCGCGACGGCACTGGAACGCACCATCGCCTCCGTGTTCACCGTCCTCGAGGCGACCCTGGCGGCGGGTACCCGGGAGATCCAGCTGATCGCGGCCCAGGACGCGATCGCCGAACCGCCCGCCAGGTTCACCGCCCGCCGGCTGCGCTGACCCGACGCCGCTGGGCTCACGACGCCGCTGGGCTCACGACGCCGCTGGGCTCACGGCGCTGCCGGGCTCACGACGCCGCTGGGCTCACGGCGCTGCCGTCAGGGCAGCAGCGCGACGGCGGTGACCACCAGGCCCTCGGCGACCAGATACCGGCCGTGCAGCGCGGTCAGCGGCGGGCCGCCGTCCGTACGGGTGCCGTCGACGAGCAGCCGGGCGGTGAAGCTGCGCGACGCGGGGTCGATGGACAGTTCCGCCTCCTCGAAGCCGAGCCAACGCCCGGTGACCGGGTACCACGCCTTGTAGACCGACTCCTTGGCGCTGAACAGCAGCCGGTCCCAGTGCACGTAAGGGTCGGTGTGGGCTAGACGGCGCAGCAGTTCCGGCTCGCCGGCGACGGTCACCGCTTCGGCGACCCCGTCGGGCAGCACGCCGTGCGGCTCGGCGTCGATGCCGAGGCTGGCCAGCGCGGTGTCCCGGGCCACCGCGGCGGCCCGGTAGCTGGCGCAGTGGGTGATGCTGCCGACCACGCCCGCCGGCCACAGCGGCTCCCGCTTCGGCCCGGGGCGGATCGGGGCCGGGGCGTACCCGAGGTGGGCGAGCGCCTCCCGGGCGCAGCGGCGGGCGGTCACGAACTCCCGGCGGCGACCCTCGACCGCCTTCGCGATGAGGTCCTCCTCGCCGGGGTACGGGGCCTCGCCGGGAAGGTCGGAGAACGCCTCGACGGTCACCACCGTCGGGGGCAGCAGCGTCTCGATCATGCCGTCGCCCCGAGGATCCGCCGCATCGGCCGAGGTTCGCCGCCCCGGCGACCCCACTCCCGGGGGTAGCCAAGCGACACCTCCTCGAAGCGCACCCCGTCGTGGTGGGTGGTGCGCGGGATGTGCAGGTGCCCGTAGACGGCCACGACCGCACGGTGACGGATGTGCCAGTCGGCGGTGCGGTCGGTGCCGCACCACTGGGCGAACTCCGGATACCAGAGCACGTCCGTCGGCTGGCGGATCAACGGCCAGTGGCTGACCAGCACGGTCGGCAGCGCCGGGTCGGTGGCGGCCAGCCGGCGCTCGGTCTCGGCGATCCGGGCCCAGCACCAGGACTCCCGATCCGGGTACGGGTCGGGGTGCAGCAGCATCTCGTCGGTGCAGACCACCCCGGCGTCGTACGCCCGGCGCAGCGACTCCTCCTTCGTGCTGGTACCGGGGGCGCGGAACGAGTAGTCGTACAACTGGAACAGCGGCGCGACGGTCACCGGCCCGCTCTCCCCGTGCCACACCGGATAGTCGTCCTCGGGGGTCAGCACGCCGATGTCCCGGCACATCCGCACCAGCGCGTCGTAGCGCTCCCGGCCGCGCAGTGTCACCGGGTCCGACGGGTGCGTCCACAGCTCGTGGTTGCCGGGCACCCAGACCACCATGGCGAACTGGTCGCGGAGCTGGCGCAACGTGCGCTCGACCGCGCCGAACAGCTCGCCCACGTCGCCGGCGACGATCAGCCAGTCGTCGTCCGTCTCCGGCCGCAGGCCGTCGACGATCCGGCGATTCTCGGCGTACGAGACATGGAGGTCACTGACCGCGAACAGCGAACCCGTCACCCGGTCGATCTTGCCATTGCCGCCCGCGGATGGATAGGCGTGCGGTTGAGTGACCGCGGTCAGCCGGGCAGGATGACCGGCATCGGTGACGCGACCCCGGCGGCGAGCAGGGCCGTACGGGCTGAAACGTCGACTCTTCACGGAAGGGACGACCGCATGCACCCGATGCTGCGTCGACTCGACGACCTCGCCGCCCACCTTGCCGCCCGGCCGGACACCGTGGCGCTGCTCGGCCTCGGCTCGGCCGGCGTCGACCACGACCGGCTCGACGCCCACTCCGACCTGGACTTCTTCCTGGTCGTCGAGGACGGCGCGCTACCCCGCTACGTCGAGTCGCTCGACTGGCTGGCCGCACCCTGCCCAGTGGCGTACAGCTTCGCCAACGAGCGCAACGGCCGCAAGGCGCTCTACGCCGACGGGACCTTCGTCGAGTACGCCGTCTTCACCGTCGACGAGTTGGCCCGGCTGCCGTCCGCCGGGGTGCGGGTGGTGTGGCAGCGGCCCGACGCGCCGGCCGGGTTGGCCGAGTGCGGGCCGCCGCCCCGCCCCGCCACCCCGTATGACACGGTCGAGTTCCACCTCAACGAGGCGCTCACCAATCTCTACGTCGGCCTGCACCGCGAGCTGCGCGGGGAACGGCTCAGCGCGTCGCGGTTCATCCAGTCGTACGCGGTGGACCGGGTGTTGGCGCTGCTGAGCCTCACCCCCCCGAGGTGGCGCATCGGCGGGACCCGTTCGACCCGAGCCGCCGGGTGGAGCAGGCGTACCCGCCGGAGGTGCTGCCGCTGGCCGAGATGGTGCCCGGCTACCTGGGGTGACGGGCGGCTGCGGCGATCAGCCCGGTGGTGTGCACGGCACGCGACCGAGCGCCTCGCCGGGCAGGATGAACTCATCCGTGGCATCCTCGGCCGCCACCCCGTCTGGTGCGGTGGAGACCGCCACCAGCGGCGGACCGCCGCCAGCATTCGGTCGGAGGCCGGTGACCACACCGCGCACTGCTACGGGTACGGGAAAGGTCGTCTCGTCGGTCACGTCCACGCCGACCACGGGCGCCTTCTCGGTCAGCTGCCAGGCCCGGCCGGAGGCGTCGACCAACCGTATCCGGATCCAGCCCGGGAAGCTGCGGTCCTCCCAGCCGACGGCCTCGGCGGAGACCAGCACCGCATCCCCCAGGCGCAACCGGTACCCGAGCCGTTGGTCCACGCCAACTGCGGCGACGAGACTGCTCAGCTGCTCGTCGAGAAAGAGCGCGTAGTGGTACGGCGGATCGTCCACGTTGACCAAGCCGAGCCGGAGGGCCTTGTCGCCGTGCCGGCGTAGGACCTCGACCACTTGTCTGAACCCGAGGGTCGGGATGCCCATCTTGACGGTGTGTTCCTGCCGTCTGGTGTAGGTCCGGGCCAACTGCGACGCTGGCACCGCGCCCTCGGGGCTCTCGTCAACGGTGAACCGTGCCCCGTCGAGCAGGGCTTGGCGACACATGATGGCGGCCGGCGGCCCGGAGAACAGCAGCCGGGCAAGCTCCTCGCGATGCACGCCGCGACCCTATCCGTGTGGGACGGCCAGGGGGACGCCTTGGGGGCGGCGTCAGCGGGTGAGCAGGTCGGCGAAGTGGTCGGTGGCGCGGAGCAGTTCCCGGGCGATGCCGGGTTCGGCGGCGGAGTGGCCGGCGTCGGGCACCATCCGCAGCTCCGCCTCCGGCCATGCCTGGGCCAGGTCGTACGCGGACGCTGGCGGGCAGCAGAGGTCGTAGCGGCCGTTGATGATCACGGCGGGGAGGTGGCGGATCCGGTCCACCCCGTCGAGGAGTTGTGTGTCGCCGAGGAAGCCGCCGTGTACCCCGTAGTGGGACAGGATGCGCGCGATCGGCAGCGCCTGCCGCTCGTCGGTGAAGTGGGCGAGCAGCCCGGGGTCGGGGCGCAGCGAGGAGTTCACCGCCTCCCACCGGCCCCACGCCGCCGCGCACGCCCGGGCCTCGGCCTCGTCGGGGCCGTGCAGCCGCCGGTGGTACGCGGCGAGCACGTCATCCCGCTCCGCCGGCGGGATCGGGGCGATGAACCGGTCCCACTCGTCCGGCTGGAGGTGGCGCAGGCCGCCCTGGTAGAACCAGTCCCGCTCACTGCGCCGCATCAGCAGGACGCCGCGCAGGATCAGGCCGGTGACCCGGTCCGGGTGGGCCTGCGCGTACGCCAAGCCGAGGGTGACCCCCCACGAGCCGCCGAACACCAGCCAGGAGTCGATGCCGAGCCGGGCGCGGATCACCTCCAGGTCGTCGACCAGATGCCAGGTGGTGTTGGCGCGCAGCCCACCGAACGGGGTGCTCCGGCCGGCGCCGCGCTGGTCGAACAGCACGACCCGGTATCGATCCGGGTCGAAAAACCGCCGTGCCGCCGGCACCAGCCCGCCGCCGGGCCCGCCGTGCAGGAAGACCGCCGGTACGCCGTCCGGCCGGCCCACCTCCTCCACGTACAGCTCATGGCCGTCACCGACGGTGATCCGATGGGTGGCGTACGGCTCGATCGGTGGGTACAGAGCAAGCTCGGTCATGCCGACCCATCCTGCCCGGACTCCTGACCGGCGCCCACATCGGGCGCCCGGTCAGGAGTGGTGGGCCGTCAGACGTTGGCCGGAATGCCGGCGTCAGGCCCCGCCGTCGGCTCGTCGGCGGCCTGCTCCGACTCTGGTGCGGACCGCTGCGCCGGCGGGCGGACGGCGAACGCGTCGAAGCTCGGGCCTTTCAGCGGCGCCCGGTCGGCGGCGGGGGCACCCGCGGACCGTTCCAGGGAGGCGGGCTCGGGCCGCTCCGCGGGCGTCCGGTCGACCGAGCCGCCGCCGGCGGGCCGAATCGTCACCTGCGGGTACTCGGCGGTCGCCCCGCCGCCCGCGGCGGCCGCCATGACCGCCGCTGCGGCCTGCTCGGCCACCCGCTTCGCCTCCCGCTGCACCCGGGCGCGGGTCTCCTTGGCCTGCTGCTCGGCGAGGTCCGCCGCCCGGCGCGCGTCGTCCAGCCGCTTGGTCTCGGCGGCCAGGTTCCGGCGCACCTCGACCAGGCGCTCCTCCAGCGCGGCCCCCTCCTGCTCGACCGTGGTGATCTCCTGGCGGGTCTGCTCCAGCTGCTGACCGATGGTCTCCAGCTCGGCCTGGAGCTGCGCGAGGGCCTCCTGCCGCTGCTGGATCTCCTGCTGCACAATGGACAGCTGCTCCTGATGTGCCGCCGTCTCCTCGTCGGCGCGCTCGCGGACCTCCGTGGCGTACTGCTGGGCCTCGGCGACCAGCGCGGCGATGTCCCGTTCGGCGGCGGCGGCCCGGTCCGCCAGCTCCTGCTCGGCGGCGGCCCGCCGCTCGTCCAGCTCGCGGGCCATGGTGGCCTGCCACTGGGCCAGCTCCTGCTGCGCCTTGCTCCGGTTGGCCTGGACCTCCTGCTGGATCTGCGTACGGGCGGCCTTCACCAGCGCCTCCGACGCGGAGCGGGCCTGCTCGACCTGCTGGGTGCTCTGCTCGGTGATCCGCTTCGCCTCGTGCTGCGCCCGGTCGTGGGCGGCCTGCCCCTCGGAGAGCAGCTTCTCCGCCAGCTCCCGGATCGAGGCGAGTTCCGCCTGGGCGGCGGACCGCTGCTCATCGTGCGCCTTCTCCTGCTCGGAGCGGCGCGTCGACAGCTCCTCCTCCAGCTCCCGCAGCTCCCGGGCGGCCTCGTCCCGCGCCGCGGCCAGCACCTTCTCCGCCTGGGCCTGGAGCTCGGCGGCCCGCTTGCTGGCGGTCTCGCTGATCTGCCCGGCCTGCTTCTCGGCCAGGTCGAGGATCTGGTCGACCATCGGCCCGAGGTCCCGGAAGGACGCCCGGTCCACCTGCGTGGGCCGCTGCCGCAGCTCCACCGTCTCGGCCTGAATCCGCTGCATCTGCGCGGTCAGCTCCCGCACCTGCTTGTGTGCCCGGTCCCGGTCCGCCGCCAGCACGGACAGCTCGCCGTCCATCTGCTCGACGTACCGTTCCACCTGGCGTTTGTCGTAACCGCGCAGCGCCGGGTCGAACCGCGGCCGCGCGTCGTCGTGGGATGCGAACGGTTCCTCGCCGTTGGCCATACGCCATCCTCCGTCAGGTTCGCCAGCGCCGGGCCGACGGATTGACCGCCCGGCAGGGCATGATGAGGCGCAACGCTACCGTCGTCGCCGCGCAGGCCCTGCCCCGGCCCGGCCCTTCACCACGAGGCGCTGGCGACCGGTCAACCGGCCTGCAGGTTTCGCCAGGCCGTCGCCTCCGGCGACGGGAAGGCCAACTGGTACTGGGCCCAGTTGTTCCAGTATGCGACACCATCCACGCCCGGCTGCTGGCGCAGCCACGTGACGTGATCCGTCATCGCCTGCGCCCGACCCGTACCGGTGGTGTCCGCTGTGGTCCGGACCAGCCCGTACTCCGGCACCAGCAGCCGGACCCCCGGGTACGCCGCGCGCACCTTGCCGAAGGCCGTCCCGAACATCCGCGACGCCGGCCAGTAGCTCCCGGTGTCCTGCGAGTAGGTGTCCACGCCGTAGTGGGTCATCCCCGGGTAGCCCCAGTCGGTGGGGTTGCCCTTGCCCTCGACCAGCCAGTACCGGGTGACGATCGGCCCGTGCCCGAGCACCCACTTCCGGTTGGGGTGGGCGGTGACGATCTGTGTGATGCGGGCCGCCGTGGCCCGGTACGTCGCCGGGGCCACTACGCCCATCGGTTCGTGGTACCAGGTCAGGTAGACCGGCCGGTTCAACCCGTTCAGCCAGGTGCCGAGCTCCTCGACGGTGTCCTTCCACGACACGTGCATCACGGCCGACGGCGCGTCGACGAACTTGCCGGCGTTCAGCGGGGACAGGTCCGGCAGGCCGTTTCCGTTGGTGTCCGTGCCGTAGTCCCGCATGTAGCGGATGTTGGGGTAGTCGGCCACGATCTGCCGGGTCGGGGCCCCCTTCGCGGCGCTCATTCCCACCAGCAGCGGCACGGTGGCGTGGATGACGGGAGCGGCCATGGAAACCTCCGGGGGTGTGCTCCTGGGCCCCGGGCCGCCCGTCACTGGGCCCCCAGGACCGCCCTGACCTGCGTATTTCCCAGATTGCGTCGCCGAGACGGGATCGCCATAGGCGTCGGCAGATGGCGAAAGACGCGAGTTCTGCGCGTATCTGTTCGGCAGGTCGGACGGCGTTCGGGCGGCCCGGAAATCGGCTGCCGGCAGCCGCCCGCGGCCCCCATGCTGGCCGTCGTGACGATCGCCGTACGGGAGCTGACCCCAGGAGACTGGCCGCGGCTGTGGCCGATGCTGCGCGACATGGGCGTCGGTGACGAGCCCGCCGAGGCACACCGGGAGCGCTTCCTGCGCCTGCTTGCCGACCCACGCTGGGCGCTCCTCGGCGCGACGGACGCCGACGGGCTGACCGGGTACGCCGCCGCCCAGGACCACGGCCCACATCTGCGCTCCGGCGACGCCCACCGGACCGCCCGCCTGCACGACCTCTACGTACGCCCGAACCGGCGCCGGCACGGCGTGGGGCGCGCGTTGCTCGCGGCGGTGTCGGAGTGGGCGGCCGGACGGGCCCGCTACCTGGAGTGGCAGGCCCACCGGGAGCGGGCGGCACCCTTCTACGAACGGCTCGGCCTGCGCGGCGAACCCTGCCCCCAGCCCGACTACCCGACTTTCATCGTCGACTTCGGGCCGCGCTGAGCCTGCGCGACCGAGGCTTCGTCACCCCGGGCGAGGCGGCCAGCTCATGGCAGCGGGTGGGAGATGCCGCGGGCGTGGTCGGTGACCGACGCGCCGACCACGGTGGCGGTCAGCGGCAGCACCTCCAGGCAGCGGCGGACCGCCGCGGCCATCAGCCGGTTCGGCACCCGCATGGAGAGCGTGCAGTGCGGCACCCAGCGCCCCGGCTGGTAGTGCTCGACCAGGTCGATGCCGGCCCGGGCCAGCCGGCGGTGCACCTCGGCGTGGTGGGCCAGCAGTTCGGTGGTGGGCGCCGGCCCGAGCCAGAGCACCCGACCGACGAACTGCCCGGCGTGCTCGAACTCCAGCCGCAGCGGGGCCGCCACCACCATCCCGGCGAGAGCCTCGGCCACCCGGTCCGGGTCGAACCGCGGCGCCACCGCGAGCGAGACGTGCGGCCGGTGCCGCTGCTCCAGCAGCGACCGCATGCTCTGCACACCCTCGGACTCCAACGCGTCCCACAGCACCCGGATCCGCCGGGTGGCGTCGGTGTCGAGATACAGCTCCAGCGCCGCGACCACCCGATCACCCTAAAGGCGAGGTTTGGCCGGCCCAGTGGGCGGTACTGCCCAGGTGACCCCGACGGTGGAGGAGCGTGGACCGGTGGACGTGAACGATCTGCTGACCGAGGCGTACGGCCGGCTGCCCCATCTGGTGGAGTCGGCGGTGGCCGGGCTGAGCCCGCAGCAACTGCGCCAGGCCCCGGCGGCCGGGGCGAACCCGGTCGGCTGGCTGGTCTGGCACCTGACCCGGATCCAGGACCACCACGTCGCCGACCTGCTGGGGGAGGAGCAGCTCTGGGTCACCGGCGACTGGGCGCGCCGCTTCGGGCTGACCCCCGACCCGCGCGACACCGGCTTCGGGCACGGTCCGGAGCAGATCACGGCGGTACGGCCGGAGAGTGGCCAGGTGCTCGTCGACTACCACCGGGCGGTGCTCGATCGGACGCTCGCGTTTCTGCGCGGGCTGGGCCCTGACGACCTGGACCGGGTGGTCGACCCGAGCTGGGACCCGCCGGTCACCCTCGGCGTACGGCTGATGAGCGTGCTGGCGGACGACCTGCAGCACGCCGGCCAGGCCGGATACGTGCGCGGGCTGATCGAGCGGGGGTGACCGCCGTCCCGACTCATCCGGATCGGGTGAGTTGGGCTCACCCGTCGGGCGGGGAACCTGCTCCGGAGCAGCGGACACGGGGAGGGGACGGATGGGCGGTTCGATCGCGGAGCACCTGATAGAGCAGGTCGCGGGCCGACACAACGAGATTCCGGAGAACACGGCCGGCACCGTCCGCCTCGATCTGCACGACGGCGGGACCACCGAGCACTGGTATCTGACCATCGACCACCAGGACGTCCGGGTGGCCCGATCCGCCGGCGAGGCCGACATGGTCGTACACGTCGACCGTGACGTCTTCGAGCGGATCGCCACCGGCAGCCCACGGCTGGTGTCGGCGCTGCTGCGCAACGACATCACCGTGCAGGGCGACGTGCGGCTGCTGATGACGCTGCGCCGGCTCTTCCCAGGCCCGCCCGAGGCCCGGCACGCCCGAGAGGCCGAGCGGAGCGCGGGTACGCCCCCCGCGCCCGGGGCGGAGGCGCGATGAGCTCGGAACTGGTGCACGTACTCGCCGGCAACTCGTTCGCGCTCAGCGACGCGGAGGGCGACATGGAGGTCGACCCGCGGGTGCCGGCCGGCCTGTTCTCCTTCGACACCCGGTTCCTGTCCCACTGGGTACTCACCCTCAACGGGGAGCGGCTGCATGCTCTGTCCCGGGACGACCTGGCCTACTTCGAGACCCGGTTCGTGGTGGTCCCCGGGGCGGCCAGCCACTACGTGGACGCCGACGTGTCGGTGATCCGGCAACGGTTCATCGACGGTGGCCTCCACGAGCGGATCACCGTGCTCAACCATTCGGCGGAGCCCGCCGAGCTCACCGTGCGGATGGAGATCGCCAGCGACTTCGCCGACACCGCCGAGATCCGCCAACCCAGGCCGCGCCGGCCGGTGGTCACCGCCGCTTCGGAGCATCGGCAGTTACGGCTGTGCTACCAGCGCGATCGGTTCGTGCGGGAAACCGTCGTCACGAGCACCGCCCAGGTGGACGTCGACCAGGGCGGCATGACCTTCCGGATCCGCATCGACCCGGACGGCGAGTGGCACACCGACCTGCATGTCGAGATGATCATCCACGGCGCCGGCGGCCAGGACGTGCGCAGCAGCCTGGCGGCCCACCGCCAGCGGGTGCACGACGACATGCACGAGGACGTCGCCGGGTTCCTCGCCCGCGCGCCGCAGCTCAATGGCGAGCGGACGGCCCTGGTGAGGGCGTACGAGCAGGCGCTGGACGACCTGGCGGCGTTGCGCTACCTGCCGTGGTCGTTCGGCGAGCGAGTGCCGGTGGGCGGGCTGCCCTGGGCGATGACGCTGTACGGCCGGGACGCCCTCATCACCTGCCTGGAGACGCTGCCGTTCACCCCCGAGCTGGCCCCCGCCACGCTGCGGATGTTGGCCCTGACCCAGGGCAGCCAGCTCGACGACCTGCATGACGAGGAGCCGGGCAAGATCCTCGCCGAGCTGCGGTACGGCGAGTCGGCGGCCTTCGAGGAGCAACCCACCGCGGCCTACTTCGGGGCGGTCGACACCACCCCGCTCTTCGTCATCCTGCTCGACGAGTACGAACGCTGGAGCGGCGACGCCGACCTGGTCCGGGAGCTGCGCCACCCGGCCCGGCTGGCGCTGGACTGGATCAACGAGTACGGCTGCCCGCTCGACGACGGCTACCTGCGGTACCAGCCGCGCAACACCGTCAGCGGGGTGGCCAACCAGGTGTGGCGCAACTCGCCGGACGCCGTCGCCGGCCGGGACGGCCGCCAGCCGGCGTTCCCCCGGGCCACCAGCGAGCTGCAGGGGTACGCGTACGACGCGAAGATCCGGGGTGCCCGGCTGGCCCGGGAGTTCTGGGGCGACCCGGCGTACGCCGACCGCCTGGAGGCCGAGGCGGCGGCGCTGCGGGAGCGGTTCAACCGCGACTTCTGGCTGCCGCAGCGGGAGTACTACGCCTTCGCGTTGACCCCCGATGGGGAGCCGGTCGATGCGCTCACCTCCAACCTCGGGCACCTGATGTGGAGCGGGATCGTCGAGCCGGAGCGGGCCGGCGCGCTCGCCGCGCACCTGAGCGGACCGGAACTCTTCTCCGGTTGGGGGGTGCGGACGTACGCCGTCGGCCAGCGGCCGTACAACCCGGTCGGCGCGCACCTGGGCGGCGTCTGGCCGTCGGACAACGCGCTCGTCGCCGTCGGCCTGCGCCGCTACGGGTACGACACCGAGGCGGCCGCGGTCGCGGCCGCGATGTTCGACGTGGTGGAGACGCTCGGCGGCTCGATGCCCGAGGTGATCGCCGGCTACCCGCGCCGGCTGACCAAGTATCCGGTTCAGCTGCCGATGGCCGGTCGGCCGCAGTCGTGGTCGTCCGGGGCGCTGCTGATGCTGCTCGCCACCATGCTCGGGCTGCGACCGTGCGGCGACAACCTGCTGGTCGACCCGGCGATCCCCGAAGGGTACGGCCGGGTCGAACTGCTGGACGTGCCCGGCCGCTGGGGCCACGCCGACGCGTACGGGCGGGACCGGACCAAGGACGGACGCCACCGGGCGCGCTGAGCCGCAGCTAGCCGCCGCCCTTGCCGCGAGCTGATCGTGGCGGCTGGCTCAGCCCATCGTCTTCGCCCCGTCGATCGCTTCGCGGATGATGTCGGCGTGGCCGGCGTGCTGCGCGGTCTCGGCGATCAGGTGCAGCAGCACCCGCCGCACCGACCAGCTGGCCCCGGGCTCGAACCAGGGTGCCGACGGCAGCGGATGGGCGGCATCCAGGTCGAGAGTGGCGATCAGCGCGTCGGTCTCCGTCGCCACCCGGTCGAACTCGGCCAGCAGCCCCGCGAGGGTCTCGCCTTCGGTCATCCGGAACTGCCCGGCCCAGTCGAGCGGCTGGCTCCGCATCGCTTCGGCGCCGCCCACGGCGAACCACATCCACCGTTCCTCGGTGACCGCCACGTGCTTGATCAGCCCGCCGAGGCAGAGCTCGCTGACCGTGCTGCGCCGGGCGGCCTGCTCGTCGGTCAAACCCTGGACCGTCTGTCGGAGGAAGCCGCGGTGCCGGCACAACGTGGTGCGTAGATCCGCCCGCTCGCCGGTGAGAACCTGTTCGGAAACGTTCATGCCTGCCCGCCTTTCGCTTGAGGACCGTTGGACACCGTATGGCCGGCCACAGACAGTTCCGTGCGGCTACGCCGCCCGGCTCGCTCTTTCGGACCTTCCCGGAGGACGGCGACGTGGCGAAGAGCGATATGCCTCTGAGTCATGAAAATGACTCAGAGGCATATCGCTCTCAGGCCGTATGTCGTCGGCGCGGGTCTCAGGGTGCCGTGCGCGAGGGGTCAGCCGCGCCAGCTGACTCCCTCCGAGTGCATGCCGGTGGCCTCCTCCAGCGCGTTGTCCGGCAGGTCCCCCTCGGCGCTGTCGTCGGGAAAGGTCCGGCCGGACGGCGCGGGATCCGGCGGCGCGCCCGGCCCCGCAGCCGGGGCGCGGGTGGGCTCCACCGGACCGAAGCCGTGGCGACCGGCGGCCGGGCCGCCCGGCGCCGCCCCGGCCGCCCGGCGCTCGCCCCGTCGGCCCTCCGGCACGGCGGGTTCCTCGCTGCCCTCGTCCATCGGCGCGTCCTCGCCGGCGCCCCAGGGCGGATCGGCGTCGTAGCCGTCGGTGGTGCCCCACGGGGCGACCGCCTCCGGCCCCCGTCCCTCGCCCCTGCCCGGGCGTTCCTTGCTGCTCATCCCCACCTCACCTGGCTGGTTTCCATGCCCGCACGGGTCAACGACCGGCCCCGACCAGATGCCGGGTCGCCATGCCCATGCCGACTGCCTTGCCGATCTTCGGCGCGCCCATCGCGGCGACCTTGCCGATCTTCGGCGCACCCATGCCGATGGTCTTGCCGATCATCTTCGACGACGACATCAGCCCGCCCGCCCGGATGAGCATGCCCCGGAACACCTGGCCCGGCTTCTGCTGCTCGCCCATGTACGCGGTGACCACCACCAGCGCGCCGGTCAGCGCCGGGATCGCCCACTGGAGCAGCTTCATCTGCCGCTGGCAGGAGGCGATGTTCGCCGGCGTCTGGTAATGCGGTTCGGTGATCCCGTCGACGGGTGAACGGCCCGCCCTCTGCAGCTTCATGCCGACTATCCGGCTGTATCCGGTCACCGCCAGCGCGGACAGGGTCAGCGCGGTCTTCAGCGCGCTGATCTTGCCGACCCCGGCCTGTGCGGCCATCCGAGGGCTCTCCGTCACCAGCTCGCCGACCGAGCCGGCGAGGTGCGCGCCGATCGCCGCCGCGTTGACCGGGGTCCAGCGCGCCCAGCCGGCCGCCGCGACCGGCAACCGTTGCGTGGAGTCGTCGATCTTCGCCGCCGCGCCGTTGACGCCGAGCGCACCCATCAGTGACCCGCCGAACCAGGCCGCCAGGCCCAGATCGTGCATCGAGCGCAACGCCGTGTGCCGTTCGGACATCTGATCCCCCTCCGCCGTGTTCGGGCGGTGCGGCTTACCCGCGTGGGGGCCGGCTACGCCCTCGGCAGGGTGGCGGCGAAGGCGGCGACCCGGGCGGCCAGTGGGGTGGCGGCGCGTACCCAGGTGAAGTGGTCCAGCGGGGCGCCGGCCTCGGCCACGGTGTAGCGGTGCCGGGTCACCGGTGCGGCGGCGAGCTTGGCGCAGAGGTGATCCAGCGTGTCGTGCGGGGTGTACTGGTCGTCGTCCACGCTGACCGCGAGGACCGGGGTGCGTACCCGCCCGACCGCCGTCTCGGTGTCGACCCCGTCGAGCACCGGGAACCGGCCGGTCCGGGCGGTGTACGCCCAGTCCCGGATCACCCCGCGCGCCTGCCGGCCGCCGAACCCCCAGCCCGGCCAGACGCCGAGCAGCCGGGCGACCCCCGCGATCCCCTGGGTGTACGGCAGCACACCCCAGCCGCGCAGCCCCGGGTAGCTACGCCACCAGGGCAGGCCGACCGCCACCAGGGCCAGGCCGTCCACCTTGTCGCCGTCGTGCAGGGCCTGATGCAGCACCGCGACCTGTCCGCCCAGGGAGTGCCCGAGCAGCACCCGGACCCGGCCGTCCAGCCGGGGCTTGAGCGCCTCGAGGACCGCGCCCACGTCGGCGGTCAGTTCCGCGTAGCCGTACCGGCAGGTGCGGGCGGGCGGCGGGGTGCTCTCGCCGGTGCCGCGCAGGTCGGCCACGATCACGGCCAGACCGGCGTCGCGCAGCGCCGCCGCGAACGGGCGGTAGTAGCGGGCGCGTACGCCCATCGCCGGCCAGATCACCACCACCGGCGCACCCGGCGGCCCCGCCGGTTCCGGATAGACCTGGACGCCGAGGCGTGCCCCGTCGACGTCGACGAACTCCTGTGTGTACGCCCCGCTCATCGGGCCAGCGTACGGCGGCAGGCTACCGGCGGGTAGCCATGGGGTGAGGTCGGCCCCGCGCGGCACGGTTAGCTGCGCAGCATTCCCGGGCCGAACACCTCGTACGCGATCCGCTCCGCCGTTACGCCCCGGCGCAGCAGGCCGCCCCGCACCCCGGCCATGAACGGCACCGGCCCGCACAGGTGCACCCGCACCCCGGGGACGAGCGGGATCAGCTCCGGGTCGACCAGGCCCTCCGCGATCTCCGCCTTCAGTCCGGCCAGTTCGCCGTCGGCGGCGTCCTCGTACCACAGGTGCACCGACAGGTTCGGCAGCCGCTGCTGAAGTCGGGGCAGTTCGTGGCGGCGAGCGTGCCCGGCGCTGGTCCGGTCGGCGTGCACCAGCGCCACCGGCCGTTCGGGCTCGGTGGCGGCCAGGTACTCCAGGGCCGCCATCGCCGGGGTGAGGCCGATGCCGGCGCTGACCAGCAACAGCGGCCCGCCGTCGCCGACCGCGCTGACCTCGCCGAACGGTGGGCTGAGCCGGAGCGTGTCGCCGACGGCCACCTGCTCGTGCAGGTGCGTGGAGACGATGCCGTCGGGCGCGCCGGCGACGCCGCGTACCCGCTTGACGGTGATCCGCCAGTGGCCGGCGCCGGGTCGCGCGGAGAGGCTGTACTGCCGGATCTGCTGGCCCCGGCCACCGTCCAGGTCGACCGCGACCGAGACGTACTGGCCCGGGGTGAAGGTGGGCACCGGCCCGCCGTCGGCCGGCACGAGGTCGAACGACACGACATCGGCGGTTTCCCGGGTCCGCTCCGCCACCCGCCAGTCCCGCCACACCGAGCCGTCCTCCGCCACTCCGGCGGTGGTGTAGAGGCGCGCCTCCCGGGCGATCAGCTCGCACGCCAGCAGCCAGTACACCTCGTCCCAGGCGGCCGCGACCTCGGGGGTGACGGCGTCGCCGAGCACCTCGCCGACCGCGGCGAGCAGGTGCCGCCCGACGATCGGGTACTGGGTGGCGGTGATGCCGAGCGAGGCGTGCTTGTGCGCGATCCGGTCCAGGATCGGACCCCATGGCATATTGCCGGCACCCGTCAGGTGCTCGGCGTACGCGACGACGGCGGCGGCGAGCGCGGCCTTCTGTTGCCCGGTGGCCTGGTTGCCCTGGTTGAAGATGTTGAGCAACTCCGGGTGGGCGTCGAACATCCGCTGGTAGAACCGGCCGGTGATGGCCTCGCCGTGGGCCTGTACGGCGGGCAGGGTGGCCGCCACCACTGCTGCTGAGGATTCCGAGAGCACAACTACTCCTTCGGGTGTCGACTGGGTCGAACCCAACTGAACAGGAATGCAGAATTCCTCTTTAGGGTCGAAGGTCCCGGGCCTGGGGTAGCCCTGGTCACAGCGGCCGTACCCGGCGCATCGGCTCCTGTCGCCGGATTGCGTCGCTGGCTACCGTCGAAAGGTGAAGCTCAACCAGTCGACGGACATGGCCCTGCGGATCGCCATGCTCACCGCCGCCTCCCCGGCCCGTACGACAGTGGACGAGCTCGCCACGCAACTGGCGCTGTCCCGCAGCCACGTCGCCAAGGTGGTGCAACGGTTGCAACGGATCGGCGTACTGGTGACCGTCCGGGGCCGCTTCGGCGGCGTGGCCTTCGCCGAGCAGGCCGGCGACCTGACCGTCGGGCAGGTGGTCCGGGCCTTCGAAGGCGACGACGAGGTCGTCTCCTGCGAGCAGTCGGGGTGCCCGCTGATCGCCGGCTGCCGGCTCCGTGGTGAGCTGCGCCGGGCCCAGGCCGCCTTCCTCGGCGTCCTCGACGGGGTACGCCTCAACGACCTGGTCGACGGACCCGCCGGCCCGCTCCTGCTGCGTATCGGCGGGCTGGCGAGCGGGGCCGGGGAGCGCCCACCAGAGGACGGGCGATGAAGGTCTCGCACCCGGTGTTCGCCCGGTGCCCGAGTCGTGGCGTTGGACCAGGCCGGCCCGGCCGAACTCAGACTCGGCGGAACTCCGCGCGCCAGCGGATCCCAGCGTCGGGGGCGGCGATCTCCTCGATCCGTCCCGGGGCCAGCGGGCCGGCGGCGAAGGCGTCGACCTCGGCCCGGGCCAGCGGCCAGGGCGGGCCCTCGACGACCTCGTCGTCCCGCCGGCCGGCCGCGATCACCAGCAGCGTCCCGCCCGGCGCGACCAGCCGGCCGACCGCCGGGATCGCCCGCTGCCGCAGCTCGGCCGGCAGTGCCTGCACGTTCATGCTCTCCAGCACGAAATCGAACCCGCCCAGCCAGTCGCGGGGCGGGTCGAGCAGATCGGCGGTCTCGTACCGGACCGGGGAGCCGGGGTGGCGGCGCCGGGCCGCCTGTACCGCCGTGGGTGAGATGTCGAAGGCGACGGTGGCGAAGCCGAGGCGGGCCAGATGCTCGGCGTCGCGGCCGAAGCCGCATCCGATGACCACGGCGCGTCGGCCGGACCCGTCCGGCCGGGTCCCGTCGGTCCATTCGCTGAGCAGGGAATGCGCCCGGTCGAGGTCCCACGGCACGACCGCCTCGCCCCGCTCGGCGTCGGCGTAGAGCCGCTCGAACCAGCCGGCCGGATCGCTCTCGGCCGTGCCCGGGGAAGACAATCGGTGGGTTGGATCGTTGTCGTGCACGGACGCCTCCTCATCTCCGGGCAGTCCTGGGCCGGGCGGCAGCGCGGACCCCGCGCCGCAGCCTAACCGGACGCCGCACCGCACCCGGTGCCACAGCGCTGTCGGGGCGCCGGGCTAGGCTCGCTCCGGCGCGCCGCCGGTGGCGAGCGAGCCGGTGAGCGGCACCACACCGCCGAGACCTGGGAGTACGACCAGTTGACCGCACAGCCTGAGACCCTGTACGGGGCCGACGACCTGACGCACCTGGAGGGGCTGGACGCCGTCCGCAAACGGCCCGGCATGTACATCGGCTCGACCGACAGCCGTGGCGTGGGTCACCTCGTCAACGAGATCCTCGACAACTCCACCGACGAGGGTGTCGCGGGTCACGCCACGAAAATCGATGTTTTCCTGCGCGCCGACGGCTCGGTCCAGGTCGACGACGACGGCCGGGGCATTCCCACCGACGTGCACGCCAAGTCCGGCATCTCCGGCGTGGAGCTGGTGCTGACTCGCCTGCACGCCGGCGGCAAGTTCGGCGGCTCGGGCTACAAGACCTCCGGCGGTCTGCACGGCGTCGGCGCCTCCGCGGTCAACGCGCTCTCCCGGCGGTTCGACGTCACGGTCCGCCGCGGCGGCAAGATCCACGCGATGTCGTTCCGGCACGGCGTACCGGGAATCTTCGACGGCGACGGCCCGGACGCGCCGTTCACCCCCGGCCCCGGTTTGCAGATCGTCGGCGCGATGAAGCGGGGCCAACGCACCGGCACCTCGATCCGCTGGTGGCACGACCCGCGCTACTTCGAGACCGGCGCCGCGCTCGACACCCAGGCGGTCCGGCTCAAGCTGCGCAACACCGCCTTCCTGGTGCCCGGTGTGGCGTACCGGCTGCGCGACGAGACCGGGGAGGAGGCCGTCGAGGAGGGCTTCCACTTCCCCAACGGCCTCACCGACATGGTGGAATATCTCGCCCCGGCCGGCGACCGGCCGGTCTCCGGCACCCTGCTGGTCACCGGCGAGGGGACCTACCGGGAGAACGCCGCCGACGCCAACGGCGTGATGCAGTCCAACGTGCAGCGCCGGGCCGAGGTCGAGGTCGCGTTCCGCTGGGGCACCGGCTACGAGCGCACCGTCGAATGCTTCACCAACACCATTCGCAACGCGCACGGCGGCACCCACCGCAAGGGTTTTGAGCGGGCCCTGGTGCGTACCCTCGCCGAGGCTGCCCGCAACACGCGTGGCCTGCTCAAGCCCAAGGAGGACGCGCCAACCCTGGACGACGTCCTGGAGGGCATGACCGCGGTGGTGCACGTGCGGATCCCGGAGCCGCAGTTCACCTCGCAGACCAAGGACGAGCTCTCCACCGCCGGCATCACCAAGGTGCTGCAGAGCCTCGTCGAGCAGCACCTCAAGGCCTGGCTGGACGACCGGAAGACCAAGGCCGAGGCCCGGACGGTGCTCCAGAAGATCGTCGACGCGGCCCGGGTCCGGCTCACCCAGAAGCAGCAGAAGGACGCGGCCCGGCGTAAGACCGCCCTGGAGGGCGCGTCGATGCCGGCCAAGCTGGTCGACTGCCGGGCCACCGGCGTGGACCGCAGCGAGCTGTTCATCGTCGAGGGAGACAGCGCCCTCGGTACGAGCAGAATGGCCCGTTCATCCGAATATCAGGCCCTGCTGCCCATTCGCGGCAAGATCCTCAACGTGCAGAAGGCGAACCTCCAGCAGGTGCTGGACAATGCCGAGTGCGCGGCGATCGTGCAGGTGCTCGGTGCGGGCTCGGGGCGTACCTTCGACCTGTCGGCGTTGCGCTACGGGCGGGTGCTGATCATGGCCGACGCGGACGTCGACGGCGCGCACATCCGTACCCTGCTGATCACGCTCTTCGCCCGCTACATGCGGCCGCTGATCGAGGCCGGCCGGCTCTACGCGGCGATGCCGCCCCTGCACAAGATCACCACCAAGGGGCGCAACCCGCAGACCATCTACACCTACACCCAGGCCGAGATGGAGGCGACGGTCCGCAAGCTGGAGAAGGCCGGCAAGCAGATCGTCACCCCGATCCCGCGCTTCAAGGGTCTCGGCGAGATGGACGCCGACGAGCTGTGGGAGACCACCATGAACCCGGCCACCCGGGCGGTCCGCCGGATCACCCTCGACGACGTCGAGGCCGCCGAGCAGATCCTCGAACTGCTCATGGGGGAGAAGGTCGAACCCCGCCGCAACTGGCTCATCGAGTCGGCCGACCGGGTCGACCGCGAAGCCATCGACGCCTGATCACCGGGTTCGTTTCGGAAGGAAAGCTGAACCATGGCACGCCGTAAGGACGACCGCGCCCGCGCCGACCTGTCCGCGTTCGACCAGGCTGGCGCGCGGGTCTTCGACAACCCGCTGGTCACCGAGGTCTCCGACTCCTACCTGGAGTACGCCTTCTCGGTCATCCACTCCCGGGCCCTGCCCGACGCCCGGGACGGCCTGAAGCCGGTGCACCGGCGCATCCTCTGGTCGATGTACGAGCAGGGCCACCGTCCCGACCGGGGGCACGTGAAGTCGGCCCGGATCGTCGGCGACGTGATGGGTAAGTACCACCCGCACGGCGACGCCGCGATCTACGACGCGATGGTCCGGCTCGCCCAGGGCTTCTCGCTCAACGCCCCGCTCATCGACGGGCACGGCAACTTCGGCTCCCCGGACGACGGCCCGGCTGCCGCGCGCTACACCGAGGCCCGGATGTCCCGCGAGGCGATGTTGCTCGTCGGCGAGTTGGGCGAGGACACCGTCGACGTCGAGCCCAACTACGACGGTTCGCTCACCCAGCCCACCGTGCTCCCGGCGGCCTTCCCCAACCTGCTGGTCAACGGCGCCTCCGGGATCGCGGTCGGCATGGCGACCAACATGATCCCGCACAACCTGGGCGAGGTCGTCCAGGCGGCCCGCTGGCTGATCAACCACCCGGACGCCACGCTGGACAAGCTCATGGAGTTCGTCCCCGGCCCGGACCTGCCCACCGGCGGGCTGCTGCTCGGCCTCGACGAGGTGCGCCGGGCGTACGAGACGGGGCGCGGCGTGGTGCGGATGCGCGGCCGGGTGGAGATCGGCCCGCTGGAGGGCAGCCGGGGCCGGCAGGCCATCACGGTCACCGAGCTGCCGTACGGCGTCGGCGCGGAGAAGGTGATCGCGGCGATCACCAACGAGGTCAACAAGACCAAGCGCCTGACCGGCATCGCCGACGTCAAGGACCTCACCGACCGGGAGAACGGCACCCGGCTGGTCATCGAGTGCAAGGTCGGGGTCAATCCGCAGGCGCTGCTGGCCGACCTCTACCGGCTCACCCCGCTGGAGCAGTCCTTCGGGATCAACAACCTGGTCCTGGTGGACGGCCAGCCGCAGACCCTGGGGCTCAGGGAACTGCTGAAGGTCTTCCTCGCCCACCGCTACGAGGTGGTGACCCGGCGCAGCGCCTACCGCAAGCGCAAGCGCGAGGAACGGCTGCACCTGGTCGACGGCCTGCTGATCGCCCTGCTCGACATCGACAAGGTGGTCAGGCTGATCCGGGCCAGTGAGGACGCCCAGGCCGCCAAGGACGGCCTGATGCAGAAGTTCAAGCTCTCCGAGATCCAGGCGACCTACATCCTGGACACTCCGCTGCGTCGGCTGACCAAGTACGACCGGCTGGAGCTGGAGGCCGAGCAGGAGAAGCTGCGCGCGGAGATCGCCGACCTGTCGCGGATCCTCGACGACGACAAGGTGCTGCGGAAGCTGGTCTCCGACGAGCTGGCCGCCGTGGTCAAGCAGTTCGCCGCCGAGCGTCGCACCACGCTGGTCGACGGCGACCTCAAGGAGGTCCTCGCGGCCTCCGTGCCGGCCGGGCCGCTGGAGGTCGCCGACGACCCGTGCCAGGTGATCCTCTCCGCGACCGGGCTGGTCGCCCGGACCGCGGCCGAGTCGGAGGAGGCCGCCGAGGGGCGCCGGCGCAGCGGCCGGGTCAAGCACGACGCCGTACGCGCGGTGGTGCACTCCACGGCGCGCGGCCGGGTGCTCCTGGTCACCAGCGCCGGACGGGCGTTCAAGGTCGACGTGCTGCCGCTGCCGGTGCTGCCCGAGCAGTCCGGCACGGTGTCGCTGCGTGGCGGCATGTCGGCGGCCGAGCTGGTGCCGCTGGAGCCGGGTGAGACGGTGGTGGGGCTGGCGCCGCTCGGCGCGACCGCCGAGGGCTCGCCCGGCCTGGCGCTGGGCACCCGGCAGGGTGTGATCAAGGTCTGCGCCCCCGAGTGGCCGGTGCGCTCGGACGAGTTCGAGGTGATCTCGCTGCGCGACGGCGACGAGGTGGTCGGGGCGACCTGGCTCACCGACACCGCCGAAACCCTGGCGTTCATCTCCTCGGAGGCGTCGCTGCTGCGCTTCGCCGCCTCGTTGGTGCGGCCGCAGGGCCTCAAGGGTGGCGGCATGGCCGGCATCAGCCTGTCGGCCGGGGCACACGTGGTGTTCTTCAGCGCGGTCAGCACCGACGCCAAGGGGCACGGCGAGCCGATGGTGGTCACCTCGACCGGTGCCACCGTCAAGGTGACGCCGTTCAAGGCGTACCCGGCGAAGGGGCGGGCGACCGGCGGGGTGCGGGCGCAGCGGTTCCTCAAGGGCGAGGTGGACCTGGCGGTGGCCTGGGTGGGCCCGCGCCCGGTCGGCGCGACCGCCAACGGAGACCCGGTGGACCTGCCCCCCGCCGACCCCCGCCGCGACGGCTCCGGCTTCGCCGTCATGCTCGGCCCCACCGTAGTAGGCCACCAGATCGAACGCGACTGACCCATCCCGGACGCGCCCCAGCCCACCCGGCCAGGGGCGCGTCCCCACCCCCCTACCCCACCCCCCGCCCGGCCCCGCCCGTGGCACTAGCTGTCGATCATGAGGTTAGCGGCCCCGAAACGGGCATTTCGTGCAGCTAACGTCATGATCACCGGCGGGGTCCGGGGCAGGGGGGATGGGGGGAACGGTCAGAGTTCGGGTTCGGGGCCTCGGCGGGAGGCTGGGGTGGTGTTGCGGAGGCGGGCGATCAGGCGCATGCCGTGGTAGACGACCAGGGCTGCGGCGGTGCCCAGGGCGATGCCGCTGAACGACAGGTCACCGGCGGTGAGGGTGTAGTTGGCCGCCCCGACGATCACCGCGACGGCGGCGGCCATCAGGTTGACCGGGTCGTGGAAGTCGACCCGGTTCTCGATCCAGATCCGTGCCCCGAGGATGGCGATCAGGCCGTAGAGCGCCGTGGTCGCCCCGCCCAGCACCCCGGCCGGGACGGTGAGGATCAAGGCGCCGAACTTCGGGCTCAGCCCGAGCAGCACCGCCGCCAGACCGGCCACCCAGTACGCGGCGGTCGAGTAGACCCGGGTCGCCGCCATCACGCCGATGTTCTCCGCGTACGTGGTCGTGCCGGAACCGCCGCCCGAGCCGGCGAGCACGGTGGCGATGCCGTCGCCGAGGAACGCGCGGCCCATGTCGCGGTCGAGGTTGCGGCCGGTCATCGCGGCGACCGCCTTGACGTGTCCGGCGTTCTCCGCGATCAGCACCAGGATCACCGGGATGACCAGCACCACCGCCCGCACGCTGAAGCTGGGCGTGTGGAACTGGGGCAGCCCTACCCAGGCGGCCTCCTTCAGCCCGGTGACCGCCTTCGGGTCGAGCTGGCCGAGCAGCGCGGCCAGCACCCAGCCGACCACCACGCCGAGCAGGATGGACAGCCGGGCCAGGAAGCCCCGGAAGACCACGGTGGCGAGCAGGATCGCGGCCAGGGTGACCACGGCGATCAGTGGCTGTGCCTTCACCCCGCCGCTGCCGCCGCCGTCCCAGGCGACCGGGGCGAGGTTGAGCCCGATCAGCGCGACGATCGCACCGGTCACCACGGGCGGCATCAGCGCGTCGATCCAGCGTGCCCCGGCCAGCTGCACCACCACGCCGACCAGCGCCAGCACCGCGCCGACCACCACGATGCCGCCGAGCGCCGGGCCGATGCCGCCGCCGGCCTTGGCGGCCAGCACCGGGGCGATGAACGCGAACGACGAGCCCAGGTACGAGGGCAGCCGGTTGCCGGTGATCAGCAGGAAGAGCAGCGTGCCGAGCCCGGAGAAGAAGAGCGTGGTGGCCGGGGGGAAGCCGGTGATCAGAGGCACGGTGAAGGTGGCGCCGAACATCGCGACCACGTGCTGCACGCCGACGCCGACCGTGCGCGGCCAGGAGAGCCGCTGCTCGGGATGCACCACGTCGCCGGGCCGGACGGACCGGCCGTCGCCGTGTAGCTGCCAGGGAGACCAGCCGGATCGCGGCTCGGTGGGGGACTGGGTCATGCTGCGCCCTTCGCGTCGAGAGGTGACGGGGGCGTGATCTCGACCCTGAGAGCTGTTTGTATCACGGCGCCGGGCGCGGCCCGGAGCCGGCTGGTGTCAGGCCACCCCGGTCGGACGGAACTGGACGCTGACCCGGGGACCGACCGGCCGGGCGGTCTTCGGCACGGCGTGCTCCCAGGTGCGCTGGCAGGAGCCGCCCATGATCACCAGGTCGCCGTGGCCGAGCGGGAAGCGCAGACTCGGCCCGCCGCCGCGGGAACGCAACAGGAGTGGACGCGGGGAGCCGAAGGAGACGATGGCGACCATGGTGTCGACGTGGGCCGACCGGCCCAGGGTGTCGCCGTGCCAGGCGACGCTGTCTCGGCCGTCGCGGTAGAGGCACATCCCGGCGGTGACGAAGGGCTCACCCAACTCGGCCGCGTAGTGCCGGGTGAGCGCCGCGCGCGCCGCCGTGAGCACCGGGTGGGGCAGCGGCCGTCCGGCGGCGTACCAGCAGAGCAGGCGGGGGACGTCGACCTCGTTGTCGTACATGGTGCGGCGCTCGGCCCGCCAGGGGACGTCGCGCAGCAGGACGTCGAGCACCGGGTCGGAGCCCCGTACCCAGCCCGGCAGGTGGTCGACCCAGGCGCCGTGGCTCAGCTGGTGCCGGCGCAGCCGGCCGGCGAGCGGGCCCAGAGCCGGCCCCTGCGCGGCGAAGTCGAGCATCGAGGGCTGGTACGCGAGGTCGGGCACGTCGCCGATCCTACCCGGCGATCGAACAGGCGTACGAGGATCAGCGCCGCAGCATCCGGCGGACCGGTCCCCGGACGGCCTGCCGTACCCGCTCGCGCAACTGCTGGGCCTGCAGCGAGTCGATGGTTTCCTGCATCGTCTTGTTCTGGTCCCGCAGCAACTGGATCCGGGTCAGCAGGTCCTCGGTGGCGGTGGCGGTGGCCGGCCGCACCGCGGGCGGGTAGGTGGTCTCGCGGACCCGCTGGTCGAAGCGGGCGGCGCTGTCCCCGTCGGCGAAGACGTTGCCGAGATCGTGTCGGGCGAGGAAGTCGATGATCCGCGTGAAGCGGGCTTTGTGGCCCTCGTTGAAGCTCGTGTAGTCGGCCTCCGCGTAGAGGTCGGCGGCGTCGACGTCCGCTGGGACGTCGCGCATGATCCGGTACGGGATGCCGAAGTAGCGGGCCAGCTCCAGGGTGCGCGAGTCGTGCGCGAAGAGGTAGCCGGGAATGCCGGCGAGCAGCGCCGTGATGGTGCCGTGGATCCGGGTGCCGAAGGCGAAGTCGAACCCGGAAAGGTACGACATCCAGGTCCACGGATCGACGAACATCCGCACCTTGTCCTCGACGAAGAGCGGGTGCGAGGTGTGCACCGGAATGCCGCTCTGCTTGCCCCGCTGCTCGGCGGCGTCGCCGTAGAGCAGCGTGCCGAGGGTCTTCAGGTCCTGCGGCAGGTAGCGCAGGTTCGGGTAGCGCTGGTGGTGGTGGCTGACGATCTTGGCCATCGAGGAGACGTACGGCGAGATGGTGAGCGCGATCCGGTCGTCGGTGCCCAGCGACGCCTTCGGCTTGTCGATCCGGAAGCTGTCACCGTGCAGGAACATCGACGGACAGCCGATCTGCTCCACCGCGGAGAACCCCAGGGTGCGCAGGTAGTCCTCGGTGACCTCGCCGCGTACGCCGATGCTGTGCGAGCGGTCGAGCACCGCCCGACAGAACGCGCTCACCGGCTTGTCGATCGGGCGCAGGTACTCCCGGTCGCCGTCGACGTTGGTCTGCACCCCGACCCCGAGCACCACCACCGGGATCTTCAACCGCTCGATCAGCCGGGTCATCGACTCCAGCCGGTGCGCGTAGCTGCGCCGGAACGCGTTGGCCAGCGGGACCACGAAAACGTCGTACTTCTCGTTGATCTCGGCCGCGGTGCGCGGGTCGGGCCGGAACCACCGCGACGGGGTGATCTCCGCCGTCGAGGTGGCCAGCAGCTTGTACGCGGCGTGACTGAAGACCAGGTTTCCGTTGTTGTCGCCGATCCAGTTCCGTTCGAAGGTATCCTCCGGGGTGATGACGTCGAACGGGCCCTTGCGGCCGCGCAGAAAAATCCGCTGATGCATCCGGAGCTGTCCACCTTCCATCCCGGGCACCGCGTGCCCGGCGGGAACCGGACCGGCCCGGCCAGCGTGCGATCCCCGTTCCATGCAGGAACCGCGATTTTAGGCCATCGGGTGAACTCGATGGAAATCCGCTCATCGGGCGGCCGGCCCGTCGCGCTCCGCGCCCCGCGCACCCGCCGTTTGTCCGGTTCGGCACCCCCCGGGCCGGCCGGTGCGACACGCCCGGCGAAGGTGCGTTCCGGTCGTTTCGGCGGTAATTTGGGGCCCGTGCTTCCGATCGTGCTCACCTGTCCCATGTGGTGGGTGGCGCGCTGGACGGCCCGCATGCTGGCCAGCCTGGCCGTGGTCGTCTCCTGTTCCCTCGGCGCCGCCGCGGTGCCCCTCGGCCCGGCCGTGGCGGCTCAGGCGGCCGCCAACACCCTCGCCGTCGACCCGCCGACCCTGCGGGCGGCGCGCCCCGGCAGCCCCGAGCCCGGTTCCGCCCGCCGGGTCCTGATCCGCTGGTCCGATTCGGCCGCCGAGGCGGCCGGCCCGGCCGCGTCCGGCGCCGTGGTCGGCTCCGACGCGCGCGCTGGACAGCAGGGGCCCGGCTTCGGCGCGGTGGGCATCCCGGTCGGCGTGCCCGACCCGGCGGCACGGCGCGGGGTCGAGGTCGCCCCGGTGGACCGGCAGCCCGTCCTGACCGGGCTGCTCCCGGCGGCCGTCGGCTCCCGGGCCCCGCCGGCCCGCTGACGGTTCCCGGGCCCGCCCGGCCCGTCGACGACCTCGCGGGCCACGGCCCGTGTTCGCCGTACCGACCGAACCCTCACCCGCACCTGCCCGACGGCGGCCCCGGCGGCGCCCACCCCCGGTCGCGCCCCGCCCCGGGCGCTCGTGCGGACCTCTTGCCACGTCGTTCCCGTGAGGTGCCGACCATGCAGAAGACCGTTCTCTACCACTTCCTCACCGGTGTCCCCGCAGCCGTCGCCATCTGGTCGATCCTGCTCGTGCTCGCCCTGGCCGTGCTGGCCGTGCTGGTCACCCGGCCGGAACGCCCGATGGATCCCGGCCCCGATCCGGCCGCCGAGGAGGCGGCCCGCCGCGCCGACCTGCGCCGGTACGCCGACGAGGTGGCGGTGGCCGCCGCCGGGGCCGCGCAGAGCGCCCGCCGGCGTCGCGAGCAGTGGCTGACCGTCCAGGCGGCGGCCGAGCGGGCCTGGCGGGCGTACGACGGGGCCGAGGCGACCGCCCGACGCCTCGCCGGCACCGCCGTGCTGCCCGAGCCGCGTACCCCGCGCACGCCGGCCGAGTACGCGGCCCGGGAGCGGTGGCTGCACCGCGCGGCGATGGCGGCGCACTGGCGGGGCGATCTGACCGCTCGGCAACTCGCCGACGTCCTCGCCGGCCGCAACGGGTGGGACCCGCGGCGGCACCCGGCCGAGCAGGAGATCGTCCTGGCCCGGGCAGTACGCGACGGCCGGCGGGCCGGCTGGCGAGCCGCCGCCGAGCGGGAGCAGCGGGCGTGGCGCGACGCCGAGGTGGCCGTCGACGCAGCCCGGACCCTGGCCGCCGAGGCGTACGCCGCCGCCGCGGCGCTGCGCCCCGGCCCGGTCCCGGTGCGCGGCACCGGGCCGGTGGCCCCGGCTCGCGCGGCTGTACCGGCCGGCGTCCGCGCCGCCCGCTTCCGTCCGGCGCGGGTCGGCTGAATCGTTACCCAAATCCGGTGAGCCAGCTCACCCGAGCGGAGAAACGGTCATCCGGGTCGGCTCGGGTGATCGATCCCGCGATTCCGGGCCGATCGTCCACCCGATGTCCGATTCACGCCCGACGGTTCCGCGATAACTGCTCGTCCCATTGAGTAGCGTCAGTCGCTCGCTGTTCCGGTCGGCACCGCCGATTCCGATGTTTAAGCAGGTGGGAGCGCTTGGCAGATGGCAGACCCGCCGGTAGTGTCGGCGCGTCCGGTGCGGTTCCCGATCGCAGATGGCGACGCCGTGCCGACCCGCTCAATCGTGATCTCACGAACCGGGGACCCAGAGCAACACCGGGGTGAATCCGCGAGCTACGGCCCGCGGTAGGGCGTACTTCCCGCCCGAATCCGTCAGCTAACCCGGTAGGCGGTTACGGAAGGAGTGCCAGCCTCGTGCGCACCACCCCCCGTTCCTCCCCAATCCTCCACGGCGTCGCGGTGCCCTTGCTCGCCTGACCGGCGAGTCGGATTCCGGTAACCGCCCCCGTAGCCCGGTCCACCGGGCTCGTCCCCTTCCCGCGGCATCCCGCCCAGAAACGTGCGTGAGTTCCTCCGCACGTCGGGCCGGCGTGTGCCCGCTCAGGACCCCGTGGAGGAACACGTGAAGCACCGTCTGAACCTTGAACTGCGGCTGAAGCGTCAACTGCGACGCCTCGCGACCGAGCGCTCGTACCAGATCGTTGCCGGCTCCGCAGCGGCCCTCGTGCTGGCCGGCGGGACCGCTGCCGCGCTGACCACCGGCGACGAGGCGCCCGTCCGCCAGGAGCGCACGGCCGCCGTCGCCGAGCTGGCCCCCCAGCCCGTCGAGGTCGCCGCCAACGGCGAGGTGCAAGCCGCCGCTGCTGCCCCCTCCCCGTCCGACTCGCCGAGTCCGTCGCCGTCGGCCGCGCCGTCCGACTCTCCGTCCGCCGCGCCGTCCGACTCGCCGAGCGCGTCGCCGTCGGCGAAGCCCAGCACCGCCAAGGCGGACCCGGATGTGACCCCCGCGGAGCAGCCGAAGCCGCCGTCGACCAAGGTGCTCGACTACGACTACCAGGCGCAGACCGCCTACTGGAACTGCGGCCCGGCCGCGGTGCGTAACGCCCTGAGCGCGACCGGCATCGAGACCACCCAGGACGCGATGGCCGTCCCGCTGCACGCCGGCGTGAACGGCACGGACTCCGCCGAGGACACCACCCGGGGCTTGAACCAGATGGTCAAGGGCAGCCCGTACCAGACGCACATGATCTCCGGCCAGGCCGCGACCCCGGCGCAGATGGACCAGCTCCAGGCCGACCTGGTCAACGCGATCGGCGACGGCCGGGGCGTCGTGGTCAACATCGCCGGCTCCGCCACCGACACCAGCGGCGGCTGGCACTCGTTCCCCGGCGGCCACTACATCGCCGTGGTCGGCTACAAGGACGACGGCCGGACCGCGCTGATCGCCGACTCGGCGAACCCGTCGGTGCCGTCGTACTGGATCACCACCATCAACCTGGCGAACTGGGCCGCCACCCGCGGCTACTCGGCCTGATCCCACCCTCCCCCCGTCGGGCACCGGCTCCTGCGAGCCGGTGCCCGACTCCGTACGCGGGTGTCTCGCGTGTCGCGCCGGTCCGGTGGCACACTGCGCCGTATGGCCGATGAGACGGGTACTCGCCAGCTGCTGCTGCTGCACGGCCTGGGCGCCACCGGCGAGGTGTGGCTGCCCTGGGCGCCGCTGCTGGAGCGCCGCTGGGCGGGCCGCTGGCTCGCTCCCGACCTGGCCGGCCACGGCTGGTCGCCGCCGCTGCCGGCGTACTCCTTCGAGGCCCTCGCGGAGCGGGTGGTGGCGGGGCTCGGCCCGTTGGCTGAGCGACTCGGCCCCCGGGACCGGTTGGTGCTGCTCGGGCACTCGCTCGGCGGGGTGGTGGCACTGGCGTTGGCCGCGCGGTCGCGGCGGCTGCCGGTCGACGCGGTGATCGGGCTGGGCATCAAGGTCGGCTGGACGCCGGCCGAGCTGGGCAAGGCCCGTGAGCTGGCCGAGCGGCCGGTGACCTGGTTCGCCAGCCGGGACGAGGCGGCCCGCCGCTACCTGCGGGTCGCCGGGCTGGCCGGGCTCTTCGTCCCCGACGACCCGGTGGTGGACGCCGGGCTGCGCCGCGAGGACGGCCGCTGGCGGCTGGCCATGGATCCGGCCGCGTTCGCGGTGGGGGAGCCGGGACTGCCGGCCCTGCTTGCCGCGACCGACGTGCCGGTGCTGTTGGCCCGGGGCGAGCAGGACCCGATGGTGAGCGACGCGCAGCTCAAGGAGCTGGGTGTCCCGGTGGTCACGCTGCCGGGGCTGGGCCACAACGCGCACGTCGAGGATCCGGAGGCCGTCCTCGCCCTCCTCGACCCGTATCTCTGACCGGGATCCGTAGACAGCGACGGCGTGATCGGTGGCCGCTCAACCGTCCGTCGTGCCTCCTAGGTCAGGCAGGGCATGCGGTTCAGCGCGAACCGGCTGGGCGGCACGATGCCGTTGGCGATGTACCCGATGAGCGGCTGGGCTCCCGGTGCGATAACTGAGTTCCAGCCGGCATCCTGGACGACGACGGTGCCGTTGGTGTGACTGATCAGCGTGGCGTTCCAGAGCGCCACGATCGGTTGCGAGTTCGGCATGGCCCAGCTCAGTGTCCAGCCGTCGATCGTCGGTGGGTTGATGGTGCCGACCGTCACCCACACGATCGCCCCGTCCAACGAGGCCCGCACGATGCAGCTGGCGGTCGGATCGGCGCTGAGTAGGGTCGGTGTCTCGGCATTCTTCGTCGCGTGAGCGGCGGTGCCACCAGAGGCCAGGATGGTGACGAGGAGCGGCAGGGCCAGGATGCGGGCCCACCAACGAGCCGGTCGGGTCGGGCGACTGGGCACGGGAAACCTCCTCTGGACTGATGGCATCGAGAGGTGCCAAGAAATCCATAATGACCGATGGAATGTCCGCTCGGCCAGAGGTTCCCGTAGGCGTCAGGCGGTGGGGTGCAGCGGCGCGCCGGCGCGGGCGACGGTGTCGGCGCGCCCTGGCCCCGGCGGAGTCCAGCCGGGGTCGAGTTCGCGGCGGGCGGCGTCGAGGAACGCCTCGGCGTACGCCTCGGTGGGGAAGTCACCCAGGTAGCGGGTGCGGGTGGCCCAGCGGGCCGCCGCCTTCGGGTCGGTGTCAAGCAGCCCGGCCAGCACGTCGTCCACGTTGGACATGTCCCGGCGCAGCACGTAGCCGGAGCCGGCGAGGGGGAACCGCGCGACGAAGTGCTCGCCGTCGGTGCCCATGTCGGTGACCGCGTACGGCTTGCCGGAGTAGAGCCAGTCGGAGATGACCCCGGAGACGTCCGAGATCAACGCGTCGGCGCGGTTGACGCATTCGGTCAGGGTCAGGTCGCGGCCGGCCGCCGCCCCCCACAGGTGGGCCCGGCCGGTCCTCGCCCGGTCCGCCGCCAGCAGTTCGGTCAGCCGGGCCAGGTGCCGGGCCGAGGCCGGGTTCTGCGCGGTGTACGGGTGGGCCCGCAGGATCACCGTGGCGCCCCGGTCCAGCAACCGGCGGATCACCGTCTCGGCCACCGGCAGCGAGCAGTAGTTCGCGTCGGCGTGGTGCCCCGTCCAGGTGGGCGTGTAGAGCACGGTCGGCTGCGTCCGGCCGGGAGTCGGCTCCCGGCGTACCTCGATCGCCTCCACCTGGGGCCGGCCGACCACGACGAACTTCTCGGCGGAGATCTCCACGCCGGCCCGGGCGTACCGGTCGATCGCGGCCTGGCCGGCCACGAAGATCCGGTCGAAGATCGCCGAGACCGGGTTGGCGCTGGGCGCCTTGTCGCTGTCGCCATGGTGCAACTGCACGTGAGTGAGCTGCGAGAAGCGGATGCAGTGGCTGTTCTTCGCGCCGTGGTTGACGTAGAAGGCCGCGCGCAGGCTCGGCACCAGGGCCTCGTCCAGGGCCTTGAGCGTCGGGCAGAAGACCACCGGCGCGCGGGTCGCGGCGGCGATGGTGGGCAGGAACTCCGGCTCCCGCAGCAGGACCAGGAACGGCCGGCCGATCCGCTCCAGGTACGGCAGCCACATGGTGACCTGGTATTCCGAGCCGGGCGGGGCGGAGAAGTAGAGCACGAACTCGGGCTGGTGCCGGCGCAGCGCCCGGCCCACCGGACCGCCCCCGGTGTTCGGCCGGAGCCGGCGCCGGGCCAGGTCGAGCGCGACCGCGCCGCAGGCCGCGCCGACCAGTAGGGCGGCGGCCAGCGCCACCCAGGCGGGCAGGACCAGGCCGGCGGCCACCGCCACCAGGGCGAGCAGTACCAGCAGCGCGTCGCCGAGCCGGGCGGCGACCAGCGGGGTCCAGGACCGGACCGGAAGGTTGGCCGCGCGGATCTCCAGGGCGCCGGCGTCGCGCAGCGGCCCCGCCAGCAGGACTAGGCTGAGCAGCACCAGGCCGGCGGCGGCCAGGGCCGGGTCGAAGCCGGCGTCGAGCCGGCGAGCGTAGCCGACCAGGATCCCGGCGGCGATGAGCACCGAATCGGCGACGCCGTCGGCGCTCGGCCGGACCCGGCGTCGTTCCCAGCCGGCGGCGGCCAGGGCGGCGACCGCGATCGCCAACCCCCAGCCGGTCGCCCCGGTGAGCGCCACCACGAGGACGGCCAGCAC
This sequence comes from Micromonospora sp. NPDC048999, assembly GCF_040649295.1. NCBI lineage: Bacteria > Bacillati > Actinomycetota > Actinomycetes > Micromonosporales > Micromonosporaceae > Micromonospora > Micromonospora sp. NPDC048999. The sequence continues at coordinate 104,591 of NZ_JBEZFI010000015.1, forward strand.
CGCCAGCCCGGTGGTCAGCACCCGGGCGAGCAGTTTCCGGACCAGATCAGCAGGCATGGCGCCGGTTCGCTTCCGTCCTGCCGTCAGCCGGCGTCGACGCCGCTGGAGAGCTCGTCGTCGGCCGCGGCGGGCTGGGTCGGCACCGCCGCCACCGGCTCGCCGGGCGCCCGGCGTACGTCGATCACCTGGCCGGTCAGCTCCGAGATCAGCACGTCCAGGGAGGCCCGGGCGACCGCCTCGGCGGACAGCAGGGTGTGCTCCGGCTCCTCGCCGAACGCCTTGGTGCGCATCGGGGTCGCGGTGCGCTCCGGGTTGACGCAGTTGACCCGCACGCTGAGCTCGGCCCACTCGTCGGCGAGCGCCTGGGTCAGGTTGACCAGCGCGGCCTTGGTGGCCGAGTAGAGCGCGTACCGGGCCCGGCCCCGGGTGTACGAGCTGGAGGTGTAGAGCAGCAGCTGGCCCTTGGTCTGCCGCAGGTACGGCAGCGACTGCCGCGCGATGGTGACCGGGCCGACGAAGTTGACGTGCAGGAGACGGTCCATCGTCTCCTCGTCCATCTCGGCGAGGGCGCCCCGCTCCAGGATGCCGGCGGTGACCACCACGTGGTCGATCCGGCCGGTCGCCTCGAAGGCGGTCTTCAGCGCGGTGGCCACGTCCTCGGCCCGCTCGACGTGGGTGCCGGTGGTGGATCGGCTGAACGGGAACACCTGGGCGCCGTAGCCGCGGGCCAGCTCGGTCAGCTCGTGGCCGATGCCGTAGCTGCCGCCGAAGACGACGATGGTCCGGCCGGTGAGATCCTCGGCGTAGCTGCGGTCGTCGTCCACCCGGGGCGCCTGGGCGGAGGCGAGCTGGAAGAGCTTGTCGGCCAGGTGTACGTCGACCGGGTGGGTGACCTTGATGTTCTCGTCCGAGCCGTCGATCACCTTGATCGGCGTGCCGGGCAGGTAGCGCAGCACCACGCCGCAGTCGTCGGTGGCGGCGAAGTCGGGGTCGCTCTCGGCCCGCTCGTACGCCTCCCGGATGGTGCCGGACCGGAACGCCTGCGGGGTCTGGCCCCGGCGCAGCGTGGCGCGGACCGGGATGTCGGTGATGCAGTCGTTCTCGTCGACCTGGACGATCGTGTCGGCCGACGGGATCGCCACGTCGACGGCCGAGTACGTCCACAGCGCGTTCACGCACTCGCGGACGATCCGGGCGCTGACCAGCGGGCGGACCGCGTCGTGGAAGAGGACGTTGACGTCGTCTCCGCCGATCGCGTCGAGGGCGATGCGGGTGGTGGCGTTGCGGGTGTCGCCGCCCTCGACGACCTTGCTGACCTTGCGGAAGCCGGCCTTGTCGACGATCTGCTGCGCCTCGGCCACGTGACCGGCGGCCATCAGCACGATGATCTCGTCGATCTCGGGGGCGGCCTCGAAGACGGCCAGGGTGTGTTCGATGATCGGCTTACCGGCGATCTTGAGCAGCTGCTTGGGGATGCCCAGCCCGAGCCGGGTCCCGGTGCCGCCGGCCAGCACCACCGCCACCGTCCGCGAGGGCCGCCACGGTGTCGCCGCCGGCAACGCGGCGTCCGGGCTGGTGGTGTGGTCCTGCGTCATTGCCGATCCTCACTCTCGACGATGGGGGATGGCCGCCAGGCGACCGGATGAACCCTAACGTGTTGATTCGGGCGACTCACACCGCTGACCGCGTACGCTTCGTCACCGGGTGATATCCCGACGTTACCTGCCGTTCGAAAAGTCCTCGTAGGCCTGCAAAACCTCGTCGGTGGGGCCGTCCATACGCAGCTCGCCCGATTCCAGCCAGATCGTTCGCTCGCAGGTGTCCCGGATCGAGGAGAGCTGGTGGCTGACCAGGAAGACCGTGCCGGCGCTCTCGCGCAGCTCCCGGACCCGCCGCTCGCTGCGCTTGCGGAACGCCTTGTCGCCGGTGGCGAGCGCCTCGTCGATGAGGAGCACGTCGTGCTTCTTCGCGGCGGCGATGGCGAAGCGCAGCCGGGCGGCCATGCCAGACGAGTAGGTGCGCATCGGCAGTGAGGCGAAGTCGCCGCGCTGGTTGATGCCGGAGAACTCGATGATCCCGGGGGTCTCCCGGGCGACGTCGGCCGGCAACATGCCCATGGCCAGGCAGCCGAGGACGACGTTCCGCTCTCCGGGGAGGTCGTTGAGCAGCGCGGCGTTGACGCCGAGCAGGGAGGGCTGCCCCTGGGTGTAGATCGCCCCCCGGTCGACCGGGAGCAGGCCGGCGATCGCCCGCAGCAGGGTGGACTTGCCGGAGCCGTTGGTGCCGATCAGCCCGATCGCCTCGCCCCGGTACGCGGTGAAGCTCACCCCCTTGACCGCGTGCACCTCCTGCACGTTGGGGGCGGAGCTGCGCTTGACGAGCCGGCGCAACGCGGCGACCGGGGTGGTGCCGCCGGTGGCGCCCTTGTGCACCCGATAGACGATGTGGGCCTCGTCCACCACGACGGTGGGGATCCGCGGTTGCAGCGTGGGCAGCGCCACGGTGGCCTCGTCGGAACCGGGGAAGTGCTCAACCACGGCCGTACTCCTGTTCGCCGCGCCAGAAGTAGATGAAGCCACCGATGCCGGCGACCACGGCCCAGCCGGCCGCGACCAGCCAGAGCTGGGTGATCGACTCGTTGAGCATCGGTGCCTGCTTGAGTAGGGCGTACCGGGCCAGCTCGATGTAGACCAGCATCGGGTTGAACGTGATCACCGTGGCGGCCCACTCCGGCAGCCGGGTGAACAGCCGCGCACTGTAGAGCACGCCGGAGCTGTACATCCAGGTGCGCATGATGAACGGCATGACCTGCTTCAGGTCGCTGGCCTTGGCACCCAGCCGGGCGACCAGCATCACCACGCCGGCGTTGAACACCGCCTGGAGCACCAGCGCCGGCGGCAGCATCAGCCACTTGAGGGTGAGCGGCTCGCCGGTGACCAGCACGATGCCGATCAGCACGATCATCGAGGCCAGCAACTGCTGGAACTGGGTGAGCGTGGCGGCCAGCGGCAGGCTGGCCCGGGGGAAGTGCAGCGCCCGGACCAGCCCGAGGTTGCCGCTGATCGACCGCGTGCCGGCCAGGATCGCGCTCTGCGTGAAGTTGAAGATGAACAGGCCGGTGGTGAGGTACGCGATGAAGTTCGGGGTGCGATTCTGCTCAAGCACCAGGCCGAAGATCAGGTAGTAGACCGCGGCGTTGGTCAGCGGGGTCAGCACCTGCCAGACCTGCCCCAGCTTCGCGTTGCTGTAGGAGGCGACGAGCTTGGCGTTCGCGTACGCGGCGATGAAGTGCCGGTAGGCCCAGAGTCGGCGGCTGTACTCGACCAGCGACGGGCGCTCACCGGCGACCCGTAGGCCGTGTCGAGCGGCCAGCTGCGCCTGGGTCAGGCCCGCGTCGGGGCCGGCCAGGGCGGTGTTGGCCATGAGCTGGGCGCTCCGATCTTTCGAACCAACAGGACGGGGGTGACGATCAGCTGGCGGTGTGCCCGCAGCTGCCGGAGGGGGCTCGTCGCGGGGTGGACGGTAGTCCAAAACACGTCGGGACGCAACCGTATCGTCGTTACGGTACTCTGCTTCCCGTGACAGCTGCGAAGAGTCTCACGTGACCACCGGGAAGGGGCGTGCGCCGGCTGGTGCGGCCGTGCTGCGCGGAGAGATCACCAGGGCCATCCGCAAGGCCCTCATGCAGGAGTTGGCCGCCGTCGGCTACGGCCGGCTCTCCATCGAGGCGATCGCCCGCCGGGCCGGCGTGAGCAAGACCGCCGTCTACCGGCGCTGGAGCTCGAAGCTGGAGCTGGTGCTGGAGACGGTCGTCGCGGCCGCCGGCAGCAAGCTGCCGTCGCTGGACACCGGCAGCCTCCGCGGTGACCTGGGGCTGCTGTTCCAGGTGGTGGCGGCCGCCCTGCGCCACCCGCTCGCCTCACAGATCATTCCCGACCTGCTCGCCGAAGCCGCCCGTAACCCGACCCTGGACGAGGCCCTGCAGCAGGTGCTGCGCAGCAAGCAGCAAGAGATCGGCGGCCGGCTGGTCGAGCGGGCGGTACGCCGCGGCGAGCTGCCGGCCGGGGTGGACCTGGCCGCGGCCGTCGACCTGATCGTCGGGCCGCTCTACTGGCGGCTCGCCATCGCCCGGTCGGCCCCCACCGACGCCTACCTCGACGCGCTGGTGGAGGCGGTGGCCACCGGCCTGGCCGCGGCCCCGGCGGTGCCTCGGCAGCGCGACGTGCCGGTGCCCGGTCCGGTCTGACCGTCGGCCGTCCTCACGATCGCGGTGGTCAGCCCACCTGGCCGACCGGGAGCCGGGAGACGATGTGCCGGGCAATCTCCAGCGAGCTGGTCGCCGCGGGGGAGGGGGCGTTGAGCACGTGCACCTGCCGGTCGCCCTCGACGATCAGGAAGTCGTCGACCAGGCCGCCGTCGGGCAGGATCGCCTGTGCCCGCACGCCCGCGCCGGCCGGCACGATGTCGGCCGGGCTGAGCTCCGGCACCAGCCGGGCGAGGCTGGCGGCGAACTTCTTCTTCGACAGCGAGCGGGCCACCTCGGTCAGGCCGTACCGGTAGTGCCGGCGGCCCAGCGCCCAGAGGCCGCGGTAGCTCAGCTCGTCCCACACGTCCCGCAGGTTGATCCGGCCCCACGAGTAACCCTCGCGGGCGGTGGCGAGCACGGCGTTCGGGCCGGCGTGCACGCTGCCGTCGATCATGCGGGTCAGGTGCACCCCGAGGAAGGGGAACTGCGGGTCCGGCACCGGGTAGATCAGCCCCCGCACGAGGTCCCGACGCTGCGGGGCGAGTTCGTAGTATTCACCCCGGAACGGCACGATACGCGCAGGCGTGGACACCCCGGACATGCGGGCGATCCGGTCCGCGTGCAGGCCGGCGCAGTTGATCAGCACGTCCGCGATCACCTCACCCCGGCCGGTGGTGACCACCACCTCACCGCCGCGGTTGGCGACCCCCGTCACCTCGGTGCCGGTCCGCAGGTCCGCCCCGCCCGCGGCGAGCAGCTCGGCGAGCTTGCGGCAAACCGCGCCGTAGTCGACGATGCCGGTCGAGGCGACGTGCAGCGCCGCCACGGCCGCCACGTGCGGCTCGTGCTCGCGGGCCTCGTCGGCGCCGATCAGCTTCACCGGCAGCCCGTTGGCGAGCGACCGCTGGTGCAGGGCGTGCAGCCGGGGCAGCTCGGCCTCGTCGGTCGCGACGATGAGCTTGCCGCAGACGTCGTAGCTCAGGTCGTGCTCGGCGCAGAACTCTTTCATCGACGCGCTGCCGGCCTTGCAGAGCGTGGCCTTCAGGCTGCCCGGCTTGTAGTAGACGCCCGCGTGGATCACCCCGGAGTTGTGCCCGGTCTGGTGCGCGGCCCAGCCGGACTCCTTCTCCAGCACGGTGAGGGAGTCGCCGGGACGATCGGTCATCAGCCGGTGCGCCACCGCGAGCCCGACGATGCCGCCACCCACGACCACGAACCTTGTCATCATCTCTCCCCAGGCCGACGCCGTGACCGATGGTAACCACGGGACCCGCACGGCCGGACTGCGGTCGACCCCCGGGGGGTGGCCTACACTGCACCGGGTCCACCACTCGGGGAGTCTTATGTCTGAGATCATCGCGCTCGGTCAACCCACGGTCGGTGATGCGGAGCTCGCCGCCATCGCGGAGGTCTTCAAGTCCGGCTGGCTCGCCGGCGCCGGGCCGACCTGCCGCCGCTTCGAGGAGCGCTTCGCCGTCGCCGTCGGCACCGGGCACGCCCTCGCCACCAACAACTGCGGGTCGGCACTGCACCTGGCGCTGCTCACCCTCGGAGTCAAGCCGGGGGACGAGGTCATTGTCGGCGACTACACCTTCCCGGCCACCGGCCACGCGGTGATGTGGACCGGCGCCAGGCCGGTCTTCGCCGACGTGCGTCCGGACATCTGGACCGTCGACCCCGCGGCCGTGGAGGCGGCGATCACTCCGCGGACCGTCGGCATCATCGCCGTGGATGTGGCCGGCCAGCCGGCCGACTACGACGAGTTGCGGGCCATCGCCGACAAGCACGGGCTGTTCCTGGTCGAGGACGCCGCCTGCTCCGCCGGCGCCACCTACAAGGGCCGGCCGGCCGGCAGCCTCGCCGACATCGCCGCATTCAGCTTCCACGGTCGTAAGGGCATCACCGCCGGTGAGGGCGGCGCGCTCACCTCCGACCGGGAGGACCTCATCGCGCACGCCCGCAAGCTCCACACGTACGGCATCGAGGGCGCGCTGACCCGGGCCGCCGCCACGGACCTGCCGATCCCGACCTTCGACGAACTGGGCTACAACTACCGGCTCTCCGACGTGGCCGCCGCGATCATGCTCGCCCAGCTCGACCGGCTGCCCGACCTGATCGCCACGAAGCGTCGGATCGCCGCCCGTTACGCCGAACTGCTCAAGGACCTGGACCTGGTCACCGTGCCGGCCGAACTGCCCGACCGCGAGCACCCGTGGCAGGCGTACATCCTGACGCTGGACCCGAAGGTCGACCGCGGGGCGGTGGCGATGGGGCTGCGGGAGCGGGGCGTGCAGTGCAACTTCGGCACGTACTCCTCGCACGTGCAGCCGCTCTACGGCGAGCCGGCCCAGCCCTGCCCGGTCTCCGCCGACGTCTTCGCCCGGCATCTCGCCGTCCCGATGCACGCCAACCTGACCGACGAGCAGGTCGACCGGGTCGCCGCCACCGTGCGTGAAGTCGTCACCGCCGTCGCCGCCGGACGCTGAACCAGCCTCAGAAGGGAACTGTTCCAATGACCAAGAAGGTCCTCATCACCGGTGGTGCCGGGTTCATCGGCCTGCACGTCATTCCGCTGCTGCTGGAGAAGGGCTACGAGGTCCGGATCCTCGACAACATGCAGCGCGGTGACCGGGCCCGGGTCAACGAGCTGATCCAGACCGGCAAGGTCGAACTGGTCGAGCAGGACGTCCGGTACGGCGGCGCGGTGCACAACGCCATGAAGGGCTGCACCCACGTCATCCACTTCGCCACGGTCTCCATCAACAAGAGCCAGGCCGACCCGTACGAGTCGATCGACATCAACATGGTCGGCAACAACAACGTGTTCGCGGCCGCCGCCGACCACGGCGTCGAGCGGCTGGTCTTCGCCTCCTCGGCCTCGGTCTACGGCGACCCGAAGAAGCTGCCGATGCACGAGGACGACGAGCTGAACCCGCTCACCCCGTACTGCATCTCGAAGCGGGCCGGCGAGGACCTGCTCGGCTTTTACCAGCGCAGCAAGGGCCTGTCCTGGATCGCGCTGCGCTTCTTCAACGTCTACGGTCCGGGCCAGAAGATCGAGGCGTACTACACCAGCGTCATCAACACCTTCATCCAGCGGCTGCGGGCGGGCCAGGCGCCGATCATCGACGGCAAGGGCGAGCAGTCGATGGACTTCATCCACGTCACCGACCTCGCCAAGGGCGTGGTCGCGGCGCTGGAGTGCGAGCAGGACAACATGCCGATCAACATCGGCACCGGGGTGGACACCTCGATCGCCCAGCTGACCAAGATCCTCATTCAGGCGGTCGGCACCGACGTGGAGCCCATCTTCAACCCGCGCGACGTGCTGGTCAGCCGCCGGGCGGCGGACATCACCCGGGCCCGCGAGGTCCTCGGCTGGGAGCCGCGAATCACCGTCGAGCAGGGCATGTCGGAGTTGGTCCGTAACTCTGCGCCGTCCGCCTGACGCGCGTCCACACGCGACGGCCTCCGGTGGGGTGTCTACCCGCCCCGGAGGCCGTCCGCGCTACGGGCCGCGGTGCGATCAGTCCTTGTCGGCTATGGCCTTGGCCCAGGCGGTGAGCTGCTCCGCCACGTCCGCCGGCAGGCCGGCGGGCAGGTCCGCCCGCCCCTTGAGGTACGCCTCGAACCCGTCGACCACCGCGTCGTCGCAGCCTCGCCGGGACAGCCCCACCCGGTTCACACCGCTGGCTCGCGCCGGGTTGCCCACGGTGATGGTGAACGGCTCGACGGGCCGGCGGACAGCCGAGCCCATGCCGACCATGGCACCCGGACCGACCTGGCCGAACTGGTGCACCACGGTGCCGAGACCGATGTTCGCCCAGGACCAGACGTGGGTGTGGCCGCCGAGGGCCACGTTGCCGGTGAGGGTGACCCAGTCGTCCAGCACGCAGTCGTGCCCGACGTGGCTGCGCGCCAGCAGGTAGCAGTCGTCGCCGACCCGGGTCGTCTCCTGGGTGCCCTGCTGGATGGTGACGAACTCGCGGATGGTGTTGCGGTCACCGATCACGACGCCGCCGCCCTCGGTCGGCCCGTCCCAACCCGCCGGGTGGGGGCCGCCGCGGTATTCCGCCGGCGTGCCGATGACCGCGTGCGGCCCGATCCAGTTGCTGCTCCCGATCCGGCTGGGACCCACGATCACGGCGTACGGGCCGACGATGTTGTCGTCGCCGAGTTCCACATCGGGGCCGACGACGGCAGTGGGGTGGATCTGGTTCGCCATGCTCATCCGCTCTGGAGACGTCGTGCCGAGGCTGTCCGGGTGCCGGAGCTGTCCGGCGTCGAGCCGCCGGCCCGGCGCCGGTCGGGAGATTACCGGATGCCATCTTCCTCGCCGGTCAACCGGAACACGTTGGATGCTTCGCCCTACTCGCTGGCGTCGGGTCGTCACGCTCGAGCACCGTGCGGCGGGATTTCGCAGCCCCAGCGGGCCTGAGGTAGCGTAGGCGCGCTCGTTTCCGACAAATCCGCCGGCCCGGCGTACCATCCATCGATGGGCCGGCGCCCCCCGACCCGCGTCGACGTCGACAGGAGTTGCCGCTGTGCGGATAGCGGTCGTCAACAACTTCTTCCCGCCCCGCCCCGGTGGAAGCTATCACCTCGCGGCTGCGCTCGCCGAGCGCTACGTCGCGGCCGGCCACGAGGTGTTGGTGCTCACCGCCGCGTACCCTGGCGCTCCCGCCGAGGAGGAGCGCGACGGCTACCGGGTGGTGCGACTGCCGGCGATGCCGATGCCGAAGCTCGGTCTCTCCATCGACTTCGACATGGCGTTCGCCCTGGCCCGGCCGGGCAACCTGGGGCGGGTCCGGCGGCTGCTGAACGAGTTTCGACCGGACATCATCCACCAGCACGGGCAGTTCTTCGACCTGAGCTGGATCTCCGGCTGGTACGCCCGCCGGCACAAGCTGCCGGTGCTGCTGTCGATCCACACTCGTCTGGAGAGCCCGGACCCGAAGTATGCGGCGCTGTTCAAGATGCTGGACCGGTTCCTGGTCAAGCCGATCATCACCCGGTTTCACCCGCGCTACGTGATCATGGACGAGTTGGCCGCAACCTACTGCGCGGAACGCTACGGAGCGACAACGCAGGATTACGAGTACATCCCGGTCGCCGTCGAGCCGACCAGGTTCGCCGGCCAGCCGAGCATCGACGTCCGGGCCCGGCACGGCGTCGGTGACGCACCGCTGATCGTCTCCCTCGGCCATGTGATCCCGCTGCGGGACCGGCTCGCCCTGATCGAGGCGCTGCCGACGATCCTGGAGAAGCACCCCGACACCAAAGTGATGGTCATTGGTCGGGTCTACTACGACGCGTTCGCCGAGCGGGCCGCCGCGCTCGGCGTCAGCGACGCCGTCATCACCACCGGTGTGGTGCCCTCGGCCGACGTGCCGGCATACTTCGCCGCCGCCGACGTGGTCGCCCACGACCTGCAGGGCGGCGGGTTCGGCACTGCGAGCCTGGAGGCGATGGCGGCCGGCCGGGCGACCATCGGCACGGTCACCGAGACCAACTTCCCGGCGGTTCGACTGCACAACTGGGAGAACTTCGTGCTGGTCCCGCCGGACGACCCGAACGAGCTGGCGGAGGCGGTGATCCGATTGCTGGACGACCCCGAGGAGCGTGAGATCATCGCCAAGCGGCAGCGTGACCTGGTGTACGCACACTTCACCCTCGAGGTGGTGACCCGGCAGCACCTGGACGCCTTCGACCGGATGATGGGGCGGTCCTGACCATGTTCCTCGACGACGAGCGCAGCAATCGACTGCGCCCGGCCATCCTGAACGACTTCGTCGGCGGCCTGCTCAACGACGTCGAGCGGGCGCGCCAACTCGGGCTGCCGGAGACCACCCGGATCCGCGAGCGTACGAAGATAGTCAGCCCGGAGAACCTGGTCATGGGCGAGCACTGTTGGATCGGGGAGAACACGGTCCTCGACGCCAGCGGCGGCCTGGAGATCGGCGACCACACCAGCATCGGGTTGAACTGCCTGGTCTTCACCCACTCCAGCTGGTTGGCCAACATGATGCTGGAGAACCACCCGGGTAGCGACCTGATCGAGCGCAAGCCGGTCAAGATCGGCAAGGGTTGCTTCATCGGCGGCAACAGCGTGATCATGATGGGTGTCACGATCGGTGACTGCGCCACGATCAGCCCCCTGTCGGTGGTCACCAAGGATGTACCCGCATACAGTCTGGTGTCGGGCAACCCGGCCCGGGTTTTCCAGCGCTACGACGAGGAGTACCTCCGCAAGGAGGCCGAGCGGGTACGGGCTGAGAACGCGGCCCGCAGAGCCGAGGCGGAAGCGCGGGGAGAGGCTCCGGCGTGGGGCTCCCCCGCCCTCAGGCGTCACGATCAGTGACGTAGTCACCACGAGCCCACCGAACAACGGAGATACTCGACCATGAACCTGAACGACCGGCTGCGTACCGTGTTTGTGGACGCGCTGGAGCTGCCCGCAGGCACGGACGTGGAGAACCTCAAGTACCGCGACATCGAGCAGTGGGACTCCCTGGGGCACATGACCCTGGTCGCCGCGATCGAGGACGAGTTCGACGTCCAGTTGGAGACCGACCAGGTCATCGACATGAGCAGCTTCAAGGTCGCCCTGGACATGCTGCGGGGCCTCGGCGTCGATGAGTGAGCTGACCGGCCGCGTCGCGGTGGTCACCGGCGGGACCCGGGGCATCGGCCTGGCGACCGCCCGGGCGCTGGCCGAGGGCGGTGCGACCGTCGTCATCACCGGCCGGGACGCGACCAACGCCGAGACGGTGGCCAAGGAGTTCGGTGGTCACGGCCTCGGCCTCGACGTGGCGGACTTCGACGCCGTCGGGGCGGCGGTGAAGCGGGTCGTGGCCGAGCACGGCGGGCTGGACATCCTGGTCGCCAACGCCGGGATCATGGAAAACGGTCTGCTCGGCATGCTCCGTGGTGACGACGTCCGACGGACCCTGGACGTCAACGTCTCCGGTGCCGTGGCCGCGGTCCAAGCCGCCGGGCGGGCGATGGCCCGCCGCAGGAAGGGCGCCGACGGCGCCGAGCGGCGGGGCGGCTCCATCGTGCTGCTGGCCTCCGTCGTCGGCACCTACGGCGCGGCCGGCCAGTCCGTCTACGCCGCGTCCAAGGCCGCGGTCGCCGCGCTGGCCCGCTCCGCCGCCCGGGAACTGGGCGGCCGGGGCATCCGGGTGAACGCGGTGGCCCCCGGCGTCATCCGTACCGACCTCACCGCCTCGCTCCCCGCTGAGGTCCTCGACAAGCAGGCGGGCGCCGCCGCCCTGGGCCGACTCGGCGAGGCCGACGAGGTCGCCGACGTGATCCGGTTCCTCGCCGGGGACGGCGCTCGGTACGTCACCGGGCAGGTGCTCGGCGTCGACGGAGGGCTCGTGGCATGAACCTGGTCGCACCGTCGGCGCGACTCATCGACGCCGCCACCGGAGAGGTCCTCGCCGGCGCGGGCCTGGCCGCCGTGGTCGACCGCGTCGCCGAGTCCTACGGGTCGCTGCCGCCGGGCGTCGTCTTCGCCCGCGCCGGCACCTCCGTGCCGGCCGTGCTGCGCTACGTCGGTGCCCTGCAGGCCGGCCGCGCGGTCGCCCTGCTCGACCCGGCGCTCGACCCGGCCGTACTGGCGGACTTCGTCCGCCGGTTCGAGCCGGCCGCGGTGGTCGGCCTGACCGAGGGCGGCGCGGGCGCCGACCCGGGGGCACGGCCCAAGGCGTACCAGCAGGTCGACGACGACGTCCTCGGTCCGCTGTGGAGCCGGGAGGCGCCCTCGGCCGACCAGCCGCACCCCGACCTGGCGGTGCTGCTGGCCACCTCCGGATCGACCGGTGACCCGAAGTTCGTCCGGCTCTCCCGCGCCGCCGTGCTGTCGAACGCCCGGGCCGTCGCCGAGGCGCTCGCGATCGGCCTGGACGAAATCGCCCCGACCAGCCTGCCGTTCTACTACAGCTTCGGTATGTCGGTGCTCAACAGCCACCTCGCGGCCGGCGCCACCGTGCTGGTGGTGGACGGCGGGGTGCTGGCGCGCGAGTTCTGGCAGGCCGTGGCGACGTACGGGGCCACCTCGCTGGCCGGCGTTCCGTACAACTACGAGATGCTGCACCGGATCCGGTGGAGCCCGGCGAAGTACCCCTCGCTGCGCACTCTCACCCAGGCCGGCGGCAAGCTGCGGGACGAGGTGATCCTCGCCTATCACGAGAAGATCAGCGCTGTCGGCGGCCGGTTCCACGTCATGTGGGGCTGCACGGAGGCCGGCCCGCGGATGAGCACCTTGCCGGCCGACGCGCTGCCGGCTCGGGTGGGCTCGGTCGGGCCGGCGTTGTCCGGCGGGTCATTCGCCGTGTTGAATGCCGACGGCGCGGAGACCGTCGAGCCCGGTGTGGTCGGCGAGGTCGTCTACCGCGGCCCGAACGTGATGATGGGGTACGCCGAGAACTCCGCCGACCTGAGCCGCGGCGACGAGCAGGGCGGCGTGCTGCGTACCGGTGATCTCGGCCACCTGGACGAGGACGGTTTCGTCTGGCTGCGCGGCCGGCTCAAGCGGTTCGGCAAGATCTTCGGGATCCGGGTCAACCTGCACGACATCGAGGAAATGGCCCGTGACCAGGGGCCCGTCGTGGCGGTGTCCGGCCCGGACAAGGTCGTGCTCTTCGTGGAGGGCGTCGAGGCGGACGAGTGCCGTGCCCTCGCCGGCCGGCTGGCCGAGCGGCTCAAGCTGCACCGGTCCGGATTCGACGTTCGTACCATCGAGCGGTTGCCGCAACTGCCCAACGGCAAGATCGACTACCGCTCCCTGGAGGCGCAGGTATGACGCTCTTCACCCTCGACCAGCCGGCCCGTGAGGCGCGGCTGCTGCCCGAGCTGGTGGAGTTGACCGAGCACCACCGCGCGAACAGCCCGGAGTACGCCCGGCTGCTCGCGTCGCTGGGCCACCACCCGGGCCGGCGTTACGAGCGACTCGCCGACCTGCCCTGGCTGCCGGTGCGGTTGTTCAAGCACCACGTGCTCAAGAGCATTCCCGACGACGAGGTGTTCAAGGTGCTCACCTCGTCCGGCACCACCGGCGACGTCAGTCGGATCTACCTGGACAAGGACGCGGCGTCCAGCCAGCAGAAGATGCTGTCGGCGACCCTGCGCACCGTCATCGGAGCGCAGCGGCTGCCGATGCTGCTGGTCGACACCCGGGCCCTGTTCAAGAACCGCAGGTCGTTCTCCGCCCGGGGCGCGGGGGTGCTGGGGCTGATGAACTTCGGCCGGGACCACACCTTCGTCCTCGACGAGGACGACCAGCCGGACCTCGACGCGGTGCGGTCGTTCCTCGACCGGCACGGCGACCAGCCCTTCCTGATCTTCGGCTTCACCTTCATGACCTGGCTCTACCTCTACGAGTTGGCCCGGGACAACAAGCTCGACCTGAGCAACGGCATCCTCATCCACAGCGGCGGGTGGAAGAAGCTGGTCGACCGGGCGGTCGACAACGCCGAGTTCCGCCGCCGGTTCACCGAGGACACCGGCCTGACCCGAATCCACAACTTCTACGGAATGGTCGAGCAGATCGGGTTGACCTTCCTGGAGGGCCCGGACGGTGGCGGTCTCTACTGCCCGGACTTCTCCGACGTCATCATCCGCGACCCGTACACCTGGGAGGAGGCCCCGGTGGGCACGCCCGGGGTGGTGCAGGTCATCAGCACCCTGCCCCGCTCGTACCCGGGGCACCTGCTGCTCACCGAGGACCGTGGCGTGGTGCACGGCGTCGACGACGGCGTCTGGCCCGGCAAACGGTTCTCCATTCTCGGCCGCCTGCCCCGCGCGGAGGCGCGCGGGTGCAGCGACACGTTCACGGAGGCGGCGGCGTGAGCAAGGTGATCGAACGTTTCCCGGCCGGCGGCGCGGTCGCGGTCGACGACCTGGTCGCCGCGCTGCGGGAGGTCCCGACGGGCGGCCCACTGCGGGTGGGCGACGAGCGGGTCGTGGAGTTCCTGGTGTCCTTCGCCCGCCGGCTGCTGCGTCCGGCGATCGCGCGGCGGCACCCGGAGCTCGCCTCGCTCGGCTTCTTCCTGCGCCGTGGCGAGATCGCCAAGGCCCTGGAGCGGGTCGCCGACGCGCCCGGGCAGCTCCGCTTCCCCCGGGGCCTGGTCTTTCACGTACCCCCGGCGAACGTCGACACGATTTTTGTGTACTCGTGGGCGCTCTCCGCGCTGGCCGGTAACGCCAACGTGGTCCGGATCTCCTCGCGGTCGGCCGGGGCGGCCGACGCGGTGCTGGACGCGCTCAACGACACGCTCGCCGAGGCCGATGAGGCCATCCGGCAGACCCAGCGGATGGTGACGTACGGTCGTGACGACGCGGTGACCGCCGCCCTGTCGGCCGCCGCCGACCTGCGGGTCATCTGGGGCGGGGACCGCTCGGTGTCCGACCTCCGTCGACACCCGCTCGCCCCGCACGCCCGCGACCTGACCTTTCCCGACCGTTCCTCGTTCACCGTCATCAGCGCGGCCGCTTGGCTGGCCGCCGACGAGCGGGACCGGGACACGGCCGCCCTCGGCCTCTACAACGACTCGTACTGGTTCGACCAGGCGGCCTGTTCGTCGCCGCGGACCGTGTACTGGGTCGGCGATGCCGCGAGCACGGAGTCGGCCCGGGCCGACCTGCTGGTCCGCCTGCGTACCGTGCTGGACGGCAGGCGACCCGAGGTCGACGCCGCGATGGCGGTGGAGAAGCGGGTCGCCACCTACGGCCTCGCGATCGAGGGCGCGGCCAACGCGATCCACTTCGACGGCAACGATCTGGCCACAGTGGACTTGACGGCGCCCGGGAACATCCCCCGCCGTTGGCTCGGCGTCGGGACCTTCCCGCAGGCGCGGGTCGCTAGCCTGGCCGAACTGGCCCCCGTCGTGGTCCGGCGGGACCAGACGGTCACCTACTTCGGCTTCGACGGCGAGGAGCTGCTCGCCTTCGCCCGGGCGGTCGCCGGGCGCGGCATCGACCGGATCGTGCCGGTCGGCGACGCCCTGAACTTCGCCGCCGTCTGGGACGGGTTCGACCTGATGCACGAGTTCACCCGGATCACCACGGTCACCCGCCGCTGATTTCCGCTGGCACGGAACAGGCCCGGTCGCTTTGCGTGACCGGGCCTGTTCATGTCGTGAGAAGGCGTGCCGACCGTCAGGCGGCGGCGCCGGACGTCGCCGACCCGCCACCCCGGCGCAGGTCCCGCGCGGCGGACAGCGCCGCCAGCCCGGCGCCGAGCACGTCGGCGATGGTGAAGATGAGGCGCGAGGCCAAGGCGATGCCGAGCGCCGCACCCACCCCGCCGGCACCCGCCAGGAACGGTGCCAGCGTGGCGACCAGGACGGCCTCCCGGACGCCGAGCCCGGACGGAGACAGGAAGGCGAACATGCCGACCGTCATGGCGATCGCGAACGATCCCACGCAGCGCAGCAGACCCTCGACGCCGGGCGTCGCCTGCGCGTTCGCCAACAGCCACAGGTGCACGCCGAACAGACCGTAGCCGAGGGCGCTCCAGCCCACCACGCGCAGCACGCCGAGCCAGGTGAACCGGTGCTCCAACCGCGGCCGGCGCAGCACCTTCAGCGCCAGCTGGATGAGCGCGGTGAGCACTCGCGGCACCGCGCAGACCAGGGCGATCGGGAAGAGGATCGCCACGATCCAGAGAGCGACCCGGACCGACTCCGCGTACGTGTCGTCGGCACCGGCCGCCGCCTCCCGCAGCGACGGCAGGCTGAGCAGGCCGAGACCGAGCGCCGCCGTCACGCCGAGTCCGAGGGTCACCAGGGTTGCCAGGAAGGCCCGCGCGCGCGGCAGGCCGGCCCGCCTGCTCAGCTCGACCTGGAGCACGTACGCCCAGACACTGCCGGGGATGTACTTGCCGAGCTGTCCCACCAGACAGATACGCAGCGCCGCGGGCACCGAGACACGATGCTCCAGGTCGTCCACCGCCGCCCGCCAGGCCATCGTGTTGGCCACCATGCCGGCGAGCGCGGCGAGCACCGACAGCACCACGGATTGCCAGGCAAGTCCCTGCCAGGTCGAGCGGACCTGCGGCCACTGGCTGATCAGGCTCCAGGCCATGCCGACGGCGATGACGGCGATGACCAACACCCGGACGCCCAGCGACAGCAACCGTCGGGCGCCGCCGCCGGGCGGGGACACGTCGGGCGCTACCTGTGGGACGGCGGTGTCGCTGTCCCTGCGCGCGACGGTGTTTACCACGGTTACCTGCCTCTGCGTCGGATTTCACCCGAACCTGCCGGATGGGATGGACACGGCGAGGCCCTACACTAGTCCAGGCTTTGCGCCGGCATGCGCCCCGGCGCGCCGCCCCCGGGACCCGCAGCGGGCACGCCCATCGCCTGTGTTTCCGCCGCTGTTACCGTCTGCTCGCTGCCACCGACACCCCTCAGGGAGGCTCATGTGATCCCCATTTCCGTCGTCAAACTCGACGAGGCGGCTGAGCAGTTGGCGGTCGACGTGATCCGCTCGGGCGTCATCGCCCAGGGGCCGATGGTCGCGCGTCTGGAGCGCGAGTTCGGCGACACGGTCGGCGTCGAGCACGCGGTGGCGGTCAACAACGGCACCACCGCGCTGGTGGCGGCGCTCGAGGTGCTCGACCTGCAGCCCGGTGACGAGGTCATCACCAGCCCGTTCACCTTTGTGGCCACCCTCAACGCCATTCTGGAGGCCGGCGCCACCGCGCGCTTCGCCGACATCCGGGAAGCGGACTTCTGCCTGGATCCCGCCGCCCTCGCGGCGGCCATCGGGCCGCGCACGAAGGTCGTCATGCCGGTGCACCTGTACGGTCAGCCGGCCGACATGAACGCGATCGTCCCGCTGGTGCGCGAGCACGGTCTCGGGCTGGTCGAGGACACCGCCCAGTCGCTCGGCGCGACGATCGACGGCCGAGGGGCTGGCAGTTTCGGCCTCGGCACCTTCTCGCTGTACGCCACCAAGAACCTCACCACCGGTGAGGGCGGCATGATCACCACCAATGACGCCGGCCTCGCGGACCGGCTGCGCGTCCTGCGTAACCAGGGCATGCGGCAGCGCTACCAGTACGAGGTCGCCGGCCACAACTACCGCCTCACCGACCTGCAGGCCGCGCTCGGCATCCCGCAGCTCGCGACGTACGGCGAGAACGTCAAGCGGCGCAAGGACAACGCGGCCCGACTCGCCGCCGGCCTCGCCGACGTGCCGGGCCTACGGCTGCCGACCGAGCTGCCCGGCCGGTCGCACGTGTGGCACCAGTACACGATCCTGGTCACCGAGGACGCCCCGGTCAGCCGGGACGAGGTGGTCGCCCGCCTCGCCGAGCAGGAGGTCGGCTGCGGCATCTACTACCCGAGGACCGTCTACGACTACGACTGCTACCGGGACCACCCCCGGGTGGTCGCCGACCCCGCACCGGTCACCGAGCGGGTGGTCCGGCAGTGCCTGTCGATCCCGGTGCACCACCACCTCACCGAGAGTGACGTGGACCGCGTGGTCGAGGCCGTCCGCAAGGCGATCGACGCGTGAGCGCCCCGGTTCGCTTCGCGCTCGTCGGCACCGGTGCGATGGGCGCGCTGCACGCCCGCGTCATCGCCCAGTCGCCCCGCGCGGAGCTGACGCTGGTGGTCGAGCCTCGGGAGAGAGTCGGCCGGGAGATCGCCGACCGGTACGGCGCGGTCTGGGCCGCCGACCTGGCCGACCTCTCCGGCGTTGACGCCGTCGTGATCGCAGCGCCGACGGAGTACCACCACGGGCTGGCCGAGCAGGTGCTCGCCGCCGACAAGCCGCTGCTGATCGAGAAGCCGGTCTGCAGCAGTCTGGTCGAGACAGAGGGGATCGTCGCCGGCGCCGAGAAGCGCGGGCTCCCGCTCCTCTGCGGTCTGCTCGAGCGCTTCAACCCGGCGGTGCTGACCGCGCTGGCGCTGGTGCACCAGCCGGTACACCTCACCGTCACCCGGCACTCACCCTACGCGCCCCGGATCCGCACCGGGGTGGCCTGGGATCTGCTGGTGCACGACGTGGATCTCACCATCCAGGCCTTCGGCGGCCAGGAGCCGGTGTCGGCCCGCGGCTCGCTCGGCTATTTCCACCCCGACTCCGTGCCGGGCGCCGAGGACGTGGCCGAGGCCGTGCTCACCTTCGGCAACGGCGCGCTGGCGAACGTCTCCGCCAGCCGAATCGGCCAGCGCAAGGTACGGACGCTGGTGATCAGCGAGGTGGACCGGCTGATCGAGGCCGATCTGATCCGCAAGGACGTGACGATCTACCGGCACGTCTCCCTGGACGCCGCGACACCGGACGGCCGAGGTTACCGGCAGCAGAGCATCATGGAGGTGCCCGAGCTGGTCTCCAACCGCGAGCCGTTGGCCGCCCAGCTCGACCACTTCCTCGACATCCTCGCCGGCAAGGTCGACGCCGACGTGGAGCGCCAGCGGATCCTGCCCGCCCACCGTGCGGTCGCCGGCATCATCGAGGACGCCGCCCGCTGAGTCGGACCCGCGAACGCGAATGGGGCCGCTGTCACCAGCGGCCCCATTCCCATTTCGGCCGGTGCGCCCCGGCCTGACGATCAGCCGCCCGCGGTGCTGCAGGCTCGGCCCTTCTCGGTGACCTGGTAGATCTTGATCTTGCCGAACTTCTGGATCAGGCGCACCCGGTCACTGGCATCGAGCAGGGACTGTGTGTAGTTTCGCGGCCAGTCACCTGGCATGATGCGGCCGCCGCCGACCACCACGTACTCGACGCCGAACCGGTCGACGTCGCAACCGGACGGCACCGCGTCCTCGTTGCCGACCAGCCAGTCCCACGCCTTCCACCGTCGCTCGTAGTTCGGCAGGTCGAAGTCGGGCAGCGGGGGCACACCGAACAGGACCGGGGTGCCGTAGTCGGCGTACGACCAGCCCATGAACTGCCGGTTGCGGTCGTAGGCGACAACCTTCCCGGACGGGGTGTTGGCGGCCAGCCACCGGTACGCGTTGGTGTACTGCTTGCCGATTGGAGCGCGCTCCTCGAAGTCCGCGCGGATCGGGTGCCAGGTCGCCGGGATGACGGCCAGCACCGCGAACGCCACCACGAGCAGGGACGCGCCGACCGCGGCGGGGACGGTCGAGTCGCGCCAGCCATGAGCCTTGGCCACCAGCCGGGTCACGACCCACTGCAGGGCGAGGAGAATCGCCACGGCACCGGCCACCGCGACGATGCCGTACACCGGCAGGATCACCGAGCGCAGCCGTTCCCGGACGCCGTACCAGAGGCTGGCGAGCAGCATCGCGCCCGCGGAGTTCGAACTGCTGGTCCAGACCCCGATCGCGGTGAAGAGCACGCCGGTCAGAAACCACGGCCGGGCCCAGCGCAACTGCCGGAACACCAGGCACAGCGGCGACGCGAGCAGACAGGTGATCGCCAGCGCGAGCCCGATGTCGAAGGTCAGGCCGTCGACCTGCATCGACGAGCCGGGCTGCGGGAAGCCCAGCAACAGATACCGGTGCTGGTCGGTGACCCAGTACTCGAACGCCTCGCCCACCTTGCCCAGCAGGGCCGGGTCGTTCGAGGCGCGCTCGCCGTTGGCGCTGGTCAGCGGGCCGAGGAAGAACAGCAGGGCGCCGGTGCCGCCAAGCACCGCGGCGGTCGCGCCGGCGACCAGGCCACGCAGCGTCAGCCGGTGCCGGATCAGCACCACCAGGGGGACGGTGAGCGCGCCGACGAGCAGCACGTCGTAGGTGTGGGACATGACCAGGCCCGCGCCGGCGAGGCCGGCGAGCAGACCGAGACGTACGGGATGCCGGCCGCGCAGCGCCAGTGCGGACAGCAGGGCGATTCCGACGGCCATGCAGGGGCCGGTCTGCTGGGTGATGCGACCGGTGGACACCGAGTGCCAGAGCGGGCCGAGGAAGCTCGGCGCGAGCGCGGCGGCGGCTGCGACGATCGGGCGTCCGCCGAGCAGGCGTACGCAGGCGTACACCCCGGCGACGAGCGCGAGCGGTCCGACGACGATCGACCAGGCGGTCATCGCGGTGCTGATTTTCCCGCCGGACAGTTCTGCGGCCTGCGCCCAGGACACGTTGGCGGCGAGGGGATAGAAGGCGCAGGTCAGCGCACTTTCCGTGGACCCGGTGCTGCACACGGAGGCGATGGTGGCGCTGCCGGTGTCCAGGATCCGGCGAGTGAAGAAGCCATGATTCATGGCATCCCAGCCGGGAGGCGCGATGAACCGGCCCAGCAGCAGCCAGCCGTAGGCAACCGTGGCCAGCGCCGGTACGGCGAGGGCGACCACGTCCTGCCACGCCGGCAGCACTGGACGAAGCCGGAAGCGGGATGCGCTCCGGGTGACGGGCGCGGGGTCCGGCGCCTGCCCCGTGGCCGCTGCACCAGCGCCGGGCTGGTCACCGTCGAGCGGCAAGCCGCGGGAGAGCAGGCGGGACACGAGGACCGCGGCGACGGCCAGCACGACCTCGGCCACCAGCACCGCGGTGGCGCCGTGCGGCAGGCCCAGCTTCGGCAGCCAGCCGAGGGCGACGCTGGTGAGGCCCAGGGTCAGCGCCGGGGCGGCGGTCCAGACGGCCCAGCGGTAGCGACCGGGCGGTACGACGAAGCCGAGCAAGGCTCCCGGCAGCAGGGCAACCGCCACCGCGATGAGAGTCGTCAAGTCTCTTCCCTTCCGGCCGGCGGAAGCATCCAGCCGGCGTTCGGCGGCAACAATAGCGGACCCCTTTCGCGTCGCACGGTTCCACGTGAACCCGCGCGTCGTGGCCGGCTGCGGGCTGCGGATCCGGCCCGATCCATGGGTTTGACTCCCGGACATGACCGGTACACGCCCTTGTGGGTGGACCGTCACCGATACCCCGGAGTTGAGGCGTCGTCGCCTCGCGTTAAGGTCGCAACGGCCTTTTCGCCGTCCGGGTGACAAACTGGGACCGGAGGGCTACAGCCAGCAAGTAGTACGCCGGCGAGCGGTAGGACCCGCCTGGGACGGTGCGGCGATGCACTGGCACCTCCCGCGGTCACCACCGCCTCCCGGGACGCCGTCGATCTTGTAGGGAGCGGAGTTCTTGTTCGGCACGTTGGTTCAGCGGTTCGGGGTAGCGGCACGCGGCGCACTCCTGGTGCTCAGTTACCTGGTGGCTCTCGTCGCGGGCGGATTCGGCGTCGTCTGGTTGTTCGCGCTCGCCGGCACCGCGGCGGTACTCGGCGAGTTCGCGGTGATCCGGTGGTCGGAACCCTCGCTGAACCTGCTGGAGAAGGTCGGCCTCGGCCGGGCGTACCGGCAGCTCACCCGCGACCTCGCGGTGGTGCTGCTGGTCCTCGCCGCGGTCCGCCCGGACGCGCCGCGGGCGCTGGTCCTGACCGTGCTGGTGGCTGCGGTCTGGGTGATCGCCATCTTCGCCGGCGCGCTGAACACCATGATCGACCGGCGGAACCCGGTCTCCGCGCTGGTCCGCAACATCGACCTCGGCCCGGCACGCTCCGCGCCCCAGCCCCCGTGGTGGGCCGCCGGCGTCGCCGGTGAGCGGTTGCCGTTCTTGAACATCCTGCTGATCCCCGGCGCGGTCGCCGCCGCGGTGGTTGACGACATCGCCCCCGCCCTGCTCGCCGGGGCGGTCGCCGTCCTGGCGAGCGCGGTCGTCGGCCTGGTGGTCGCGCTGACCTGGCTCCGTGGCCGGGGCAGCGGCCAGAGCGGCTCGCTGTCGGCGGTGCAGCGCTGGCTGGACACCGACCGGCCGGAGGTCGCACTCTACTTCGCCGGCCCGGCGAAGGACGTCTACCAGGCCAACATGTGGCTGGCCCCCGTTGAGGCGTTGGGGCGCCGTGCGGTCGTGCTGCTGCGCAGGCGGGAGGCGTTCCAGGAGTTGGCCGACACCCGGCTGCCGGTGATCTGCGTACCGGCCTCGGTTGACTTCATGAACCTGGAGCTGGGCAGCATCCGAGCCGCGCTCTACGCCGCCAACGTCGGCACGAACATCCACATGCTGCGCGAGCCCGGCATGAAGCACGTCTTCGTCGGGCACGGCGACAGCGACAAGCAGGCCAGCGTCAACCCCTACAGCAAGGTGTACGACGAGGTGTGGGTGGCCGGCCTGGCCGGCCGGGAGCGCTACGCCCGGGCCGGCGTCGGTGTCCGCGACGACGACATCGTCGAGATCGGGCGGCCGCAGCTCGCCGGCGTGCACACCTTCGGCGCGGAGTCCACCGACCGGCCGTTCACCGTGCTCTACGCCCCCACCTGGGAGGGCTGGCTCGACGACGACCCGTACCACACCTCGCTGGTCCTGATGGGCGAGCGGATCGTCAAGAACCTGCTGGCGAGCCGCCCGAAGGTACGGCTGATCTACAAGCCGCACCCGCTGACCGGCGCCCGCTCCAAGCAGGCCAAGGCCGTGCACGAGCGCGTGGTGAGGCTGATCCGGGCCGCCGGTGGCGACCCCGCCGCGTCCTCGTTGGACGGTCCGGGGCACCGCGTGGTCACCGGGCGCACCCCCGCGCTGTTCGACTGCTTCAACCAGAGCGACCTGCTGATCAGCGACGTGTCCAGTGTGGTCTCCGACTTCGTGCAGAGCCAGCGCCCGTACGTGGTGGCCAACCCGAGCGGCCTGCCGGAGGACGAGTTCCGGCGCACCTTCCCGACCTCGCGAGCGGCGTACCTGCTCTCCGCCGACTGCGGCGAGCTGGAGAAGATCCTCGCGCTGACCCGGGCCGGCGACGACCCGATGACCGAGGCACGGCGGGAGCTGAAGACGTACCTGCTCGGGCCGAACGAGCCGAACTCGATGGAGCGGTTCCGGACGGAGATCGGCCGGCTCTGCGACTGACCGGTCAAGCGCCGCACGGGCGGTGGGACGTCTCGTCCCACCGCCCGTTTCCGGTTTCCGGCCGGTTCCCGCGCGCCCGCCCGCCGTCAGCCGGCATGCTCGGGGTGGAGGCCCGCGGAAGGATGGCGATGCAGAGCTACGACGACGACTGGACCGACGGCCAGCGGGCCGTCTACGACGAGTGTTACCAGGCCGCCGCCGAGTGGGCGGGCGATCCGGACACCCCCAGCGAGGACGTCCAGACCGTGATCAACCTAGGGCAGGCGGACGACGACACCTTCGGCGACTCGGAGACGGACTTTGCGCCGCTGGTCGACGCCGTCACCCAGGCCACCGGGGAGAACGTGACGAACGTGCCGGCCAGCCACGCGGACCCGGGCTTCCGGGGCTTCGTCGACGGCGTCCGCGACGCGACCGCCGACCAGGTCTTCGGGCTCTGAACGACCCCGGGCATTTCCGTCCCGCCCGCACTTCTGCCACCATTCCAGGGCAGTGCGTCGAGCGGATGGGAGGCACGGGTGCGGATCCTCCTGGTCGAGGACGATCGCCGGGTGGCCGGCGCCCTGTCGTCCGCGCTGACCCGGCGCGGCTACGAGGTGGAGCACGCCGCCACCGTCGAGGCCGCGCTCTCCGCCGCCCCCTGCGATCTGGTGCTGCTCGATCTGACCCTGCCCGACGGCGACGGCACCGACCTGTGCCGTGAGCTGCGCCGGCGCAGCAGCCAGCTCGGCATCATCGCGGTGACCGCCCGGGGTGAGGAACGCGACCGGGTGCTCGGCCTGCGGCTCGGCGCCGACGACTACGTGGTCAAGCCGTTCTCCATGGTGGAGCTCCAGGCGCGGATCGAGGCGGTGCTGCGCCGGACGGCGCACGCCGCGCCGGCGCGTAACCTGATCGAGGCGGGCCGCGTCCGCATCGACGTGCGCGGCCGGACGGTCAGCGTGGCCGGCCGGCCGGTGGCGCTGACCCGCAAGGAGTTCGACATTCTGCTCTCTCTGGCCCGGCAGCCCGGCGTGGCGGTGTCCCGGGATCGGATCCTGCTGGACGTCTGGGGCACCACCTGGGCCGACCGGCACACGGTGGAAGTGCACGTCGGTTCGCTGCGCGGCAAGCTCGGCGATTCGACGCTGGTGGAGACCGTACGCGGGGTCGGCTACCGGCTCCGCGGCGAGTGAGGAGGCCGGGGGTGCGTCGCCGGCTGGTGATCAGTTATCTGCTGCTGATGGTGCTGGTGCTGTTGGCCCTGGAGACACCCCTGGCGGCCACCCTGGCCACCCGGGAGACCGACCGGGTCCGCGCCGACCGGCTCGCCGACGCCACCCGGTTCGCGTCGCTCGCCAACCCGGCGCTGCGCGGGCGCGGTCCCGGCCCGCTCGACGTGGAGCTGGACGCCTACGAAGGCCTGTACGGCATCGGGGCCGCCGTGGTCGACCGGGACGGGCGTACGGTGGTCACCTCGCCGAACTGGGAGCGGGGCCCGGCCGCCGCCTCGGCGGTGGACATCGCGCTGGCCGGGCAGCAGTTCAGCGGGCCGGAGTCGGTGTGGCCGTGGATGAACGGGCCGGTGGTGGTGGCCGTCCCGATCAACGACGGCGGCGAGGTGCTCGGGGCGGTGGTCACCACCACCCCGGCCGGCAAGGTGCGACGTACCGTCGCCGCCTGGTGGCTGCTGCTCGCGGCGATCGGCCTGCTCGCGGTGCTGGCCTGCGTCTCCACCGCGTTCGGGCTGGCCGGCTGGGTGCTGCGCCCGGTCACCGAACTGGACGCGGTGACCCACGAGATCGCCGAGGGCGACCGCACCGCCCGGGTACGCCCCCGGCTCGGCCCGCCGGAGCTGCGCCGGCTCGCCGCCAGTTTCAACAACATGGCCGACGCGGTCTCCGACGTGATGGACCGGCAGCGGGCGTTCGTGGCGCATGCCAGCCACCAGCTGCGCAACCCGCTGACCGCGTTGCGGCTGCGGGTGGAGGAACTGGGCCCGAGCCTGACCGACGCCGACGGCCGCGCCGAACACCGGCTCGCGCTGGAGGAGACCGACCGGCTGGCCACGCTGCTCGAGGCGCTGCTCACCCTGGC
Organism: Micromonospora sp. NPDC048999; assembly: GCF_040649295.1. Taxonomy (NCBI): domain Bacteria; kingdom Bacillati; phylum Actinomycetota; class Actinomycetes; order Micromonosporales; family Micromonosporaceae; genus Micromonospora; species Micromonospora sp. NPDC048999. Next base: position 129,725 of record NZ_JBEZFI010000015.1, read on the forward strand.
CCGCGCCGAACGGACGGAGAACCAGCGGGTGATCATCGACGCCGCCGAGGTGGCCGCCGCCCGGGTGGCCGCCTGGCAGCCGTTGGCCCGGCACCGGTCGGTCACCCTGCGGCTTGAACCCGCCGACGCTCCCGCGTACGCCCGGACCGTGCCGACCGCCGTCGACCAGACGCTCGACGCGTTGATCGACAACGCGGTCAAGTTCAGCGGCGACGGGGAAGTGGTGACGGTGACCGTACGAGTGGCCGACGGCGGGACCGTGCTGCAGGTGCGGGACACCGGCCCGGGCATGACGGCCAGCCAGCTCAACCAGGCCACCGAGCGGTTCTGGCGGGCGCCGGACGTGCAGAACGTCGACGGCGCCGGCCTGGGCCTGACCATCGTCGCGGTGCTGGTCGACGCCTCCGACGGTCGGCTGACGATGCGCCAGAGCACCCCCCGGGGCCTGGTCGCCGAGGTCTGGTTCCCGGCGCCGGAGCCGCTGGACGTCGAACCGGCGACCACCGAGGCGGCGACCACCGAGCCGGGCCTCGCCGAAGCCGGCCGGGCCTGAATCGGGCTCAGGCGCACGGCGGCGAGCGCAGGTCAGGGTTTCGCCGAGCGGTACCAGTCGGCCGCGCCGGGATGCAAGGGCAGCGGGGTGGTGGCGATCGCCGACCGGGGACTCATCCGGCCGGCCGCCGGATGTGCGGCGGCCAACTCCTCCCGGCGCTCCATCAGCAGCCGGGTCACCTCGCGGACCAGCGGCTCCGGCAGGTCCGCGCGGACGATCAGGTAGTTGGGGTTCGCCACCGTGCTGGCCGGGTCCGCCCCGTACACCGAGCGGGGGATGTCCCGGGTCACGTAGACCTGCCCGTACCCGCGACGCAGCGGCTCGGTCCACTCGCCCAGGTCGATCAGCCGGATGGCGGTGCTGCTGGCCAGCTGGGCCACGCCCCGGACCGGCAGCCCCCCGGAGAAGAAGAAGGCGTCGATCCGGCCGGCGCGCAGCGCCGCCACCGAGTCATCCAGACCGAGATGCGCCTGGTGTACCTGGTCGCCGCCCAGCTGGGCCACCTCCAGCAGCCGGGTCGCGGTCACCTCCGTGCCGGAGCCGTCGGCACCCACCGACACCCACCGCCCCCGCAGGTCGGCCAGCGTCCGCACCGGGCCGCCGGCGGTGGTGACCAGGTGCAGCAGGTCGTCGTAGACGCGGGCCACGGCGAGCACGGGGGGACGCTCCGAATTACGCGGCGGCAGCACGTCGGCCTGGGTGAAACCCAGCTCCGCCTCGCCGGAGCCGACCAGCCGGACGTTCTGCGCGGAGGCGGCGGTGACCACCACGTCGGCCTGCACCCCGGGCAGCTCCCGGTTGAGGATGGTGGCCAGCGACTGGCCGAAGGCGTGGTAGACGGCGGTCGGACTGCCCGTGGCGATCCGGATGCGTACCGGCTCGGTCGGCTCGTCTCGGCACCCGGCGAGCCCGGCGAGAGCCGGCACCAACAGCATCACCACAGTCAGCGGCGCGGCGACCCGGCGCCGGCCACGCACAGTCCAGTGTCGGCTCACGGACAGCACTGTGCGACGCGCACCACCCGTCGCGCAAATCCCGCTGGTCAGAGCCGCCCGCAGAGACGGGCAAACGGGTCAGCAGGCCATCGCCGGCGAGACGGCGGCGCTGTCCACGATCCGCATCCGGTGCGGGCCGTTGGCCACGCTCACCAGGAAACAGCCGGCGCCGGGCCGGAGCGTCGCCGCGACCTCCAGCAGCGCCGCGCCGCGCACCAGCACCGCGGCCAGGTCCCGGTCGGCCAGCCGGACGCCGAGGCAGTGCCGGCGGACGTGCCGCCCACCGGCCAGCAGCGCCGCCCGCCAGGCGGCCGAGGCCAGCCGGGACCGCCATATCTGCCGAGCCCGGGAGGCGCCGGGGACGGAGCCGCCGAGCAGCTCCCGGCGGCCCTGCCGCCAGGCGCTGTCCAGCAGCATCGCGTACGCCGACCGGTGCTCCCGGGGCACCCACAGCCGGTGCAGCTCGTAGCGGCGGCGCAGGCCGCCGGTGGCCAGCTCGTGCTCCACCGGCAGGTCGAGCCGGCCGAGCAGCTGCCGCATCCGGTGCGCCGCGTGCTCGCGGTTGAACTCGGCGATTCCGCCCCGGTACGTCTCGATGCCCATCCGGCGGGCGCCGGTGGCCGGGGGCGGAGTGCACCGCACCAGGCTGGCGACCTCGAACGCGTCAGCCAGGGTCGACCAGTCCAGCGGTGCCGGCGACGACGGGCGGGGCCGGTCGAGCAGTGTGGTGGACTCGGGGGCCATCGGAGGGACTCCTTAGTCGACGTCGGGACCCCCCTACCGTGAACCCGCCGCCCGCACGGCGAAACCGATGCGCCCGAGCCTTGAGGAAAAATTGCGCCTACAGCTCGGTCACCACGATGTCGAGCTGGCGTGGCCGCCCGGTTACCGCCGGTTCCTCCTCGACCGTGTACTTCAGGTCCCGCAGCGCCCCGACCAGCGCGTCGGCGCCGCGCGGCCGGACGCCGGCGGTCAACAGGTCGCGGACCAGCCGGCCCTTGGTGGCCTTGTTGAAATGGCTCACCACCGAGCGGGTCGGCACCCCGTCCACGTCACGCTCGTGCAACACCCGGACCGTCACCGTGCGCTCCGCGACCGCGCCGCGCGGAGCCCAGGTGGCCGCGTACGCGCCCGAGCGCAGGTCCAGCACAGGCCCGGTGCCGGCCGCTGCCGCCATCGCCGGGGCCAGCGCCCGCCGCCAGTACGCCGACAGCGCGCCGATGCCCGGCAGCCTCGCCCCGATCGGGCAGCGGTAGGGCGGGATCCGGTCGGTGAGGCGTACCGCGCCCCACAGGCCGGAGCTGACCAGCACGCAGCGGCGGGCCAGCCGCTGCGCCGCCGGCGGCAGCGAGGCCAGGTCGAGCGCCTCGTAGAGCACCCCGGTGTAGATCTGCCCGGCCGGCGCGGTGGCCGCCGCACGCAGCCGGGCGTTGCGGCGCAGCTCGCCGCGCTGCCCCTCGCTCAGGCCCAGCACGGTCCGGGCCGCGGCCTCGTCCGGCCCGGCGCAGAGCCCGACCAGGGCGGTCAGCACCTCCTCGCGGGCCGGGGCCAGCTCCGGCAGGGAGAGCCGGGACAGGTCCAGCCGGCGGCCGGTGCCGGCCTCGGCCTTTCCCTCGGACGGGGGCAGCAGGATGAGCATCGCCCCAGGGTATTGCCCGGGCTCACCGCCACGGCCGCAGGGCGATCGGCGGGTGGTACACGCGATGGTCGCCGACCTCGGCGAGCACGGCCGCGTCGGCTTGGGCACCGAGCAGCAGGCGCAAGGTGCGTTCCGCCGGGGACCCGATCGCCAGCACGTACCCGGGCCGTTCCGCCCGCCCCACCTGCCTCCAGTACGGAAGGTAGCGGTTCTGCCCCGGCGTCAGGTTGCCGTCGAGCACCCCGCAGGCCACCGCCTCGCCGGTGTTGAAGACCAGCCGGTTGCAGGTCCAGTAGTCCGCGTACACCTCGTGCAGGCCGGCCCGGCGGACCGTGTCGGCCAGTTCCCGGGCCCGGCGCTCCTCGGCCCGGATCGACGGCGCGTCGGCGACGAACGCCACGGTGGCGGCCACCATCGCGGCGGTCAGCGCGGCCAGCACGAGGCCCGCCGCCGCACCCCCGATCCGGGCCGCCACGCCGGTCCCGGCCCGTGCGGCGTGCGCGGCGGCCAGCCAGAGCGGCCAGAGCACCACCGGCAGCGAGATCTGCAGCACCGACAGATAGCGGGCATTGCCCATCGGGTCGGTCGCCGAGAGCGCGCTGTGCACGTACCCGAGGAGGGTCAGCGCCGCCCCGACGACCAGGGCGAGGCACGCGACCGCCCGGACCCGCGCGGCGGCGTCGGGGGCCCGCCGGTACGCGACCAGCCCGAGCCCAGCGGCGGCCACCAGCAGCACCAGGTAGAGCGGCCCGAACCAGGCCGCCCACCGGGCGCACCCGCTAGACGGGCACAACCCGCCGGCCAGCGGCACCCCCTCCAGCAGCCCGCCGCGCACCCGCTCCGGCCAGGACGGCGTCGCGCCCGGCATCGTGCTGATCTTCTGAAACACCGACCAGGAGTCCTGCCCGGGCGGGGCACCGAGGTTGTCCTTGATCATCGGGGCGACCCCGGCCAGGAACCCGGCCACCAGCGTCAGCCCCGGCCAGCCGGCCAGGTCCCGGGGCACCGCCCAGAGCAGCAGCAGCCCGGCCACCACCAGATAGGGCACGATCAGCCAGTCCGACCACAGGGCCAGCCCGGCGAGCAGCCCGAACACGCCGGTGGCCAGCCAGCGGTGCCGCACCCGGCGCTCGCCGAGGGCCACCGCGACCAGCAGCATCGCCACCACCGCCGGCTTCACCTCCGGCCGCCCGCCCACCGCCGTGAGCTGGTCGCGGACCACCCGCTCCGAGCCGAGCGCCAGCAGCCCGACCACGAAGACGGCCAGCCAGGGGGAGAAGAGCCGGCGGGTCAGCCGGTAGATCAGCCAGAGGAAGACCGCGTACAGCGCCAGCAGCGGCAGCCGCAGCACCGGCCAACTCGGCCCGGCCCACCCGACCAGCGGGGCGGCCAGGTACGACTCCAGCATGCCCATGTAACGCTGGCCGTAGAGGAAGACCGGCCGCTCGTGGCGGTGGGCGATGTGCAGGGCGGCCAGGCCGAACGTGGCCTCGTCGCTGTTCGAGCCAGGCACCGTGAACAGCGTCAGGACCAGCCGGTAACCGACCCCGGCCAGCCCGAGCAGCAGCGCGACCAGCGCCGGGCGGTCCAGCGTCGGACGCCACCGCCCCGGTCTGCGCACTGGTGTCGCCACGACTACGCCCCCGTCGTCGCCTGCGACCGCAGTCTGTCACGGGGCCGGCCCGCCTCGCGGTGGATCGGCGAGGTCGACTCGCGTGGCCCGGTGCGGTCGGGTGTGGCAGGGTGACATCGTGCCAGCCACACCCGCCGGAGAGCTCGCCGTGCCGCGGCTGCACCGGGCCGCCCGGATCGAGGACGCGGTGCACGGCCTGCTGGAACGCCGGCTGCGCCGCACCGGCTGGAAAATCAACATCATCGCGTACGCCGGCTACGGCGCCCCGGGCTGGGCGCGGGTGCTCTGCCGGGTGCTGCTCGGCCGTCCCGAGGTCCGGCAGCGGGCCCGGCCGGAGAAGGTCCGCGGCTGGCGCAGCTTCGCCACCCTGCCCGCCAAGTACGCCACCGTGACCGTCGAGGCCGGCGGCGTACGCCAGCAGACGACCGCGGACCGCAGCGGCTTCGTCGACACCGTCATCGAGGCCGACTTCACCCCCGGCTGGGGCCGCATACGCCTCAGCGTGCCCGACGCCGAGCCGGTCGAGGCCCTGGTCCGCATCCTCGACCCGAACGTCCGGTTCGGCATCCTCTCTGACATCGACGACACGGTCATGGTCACCGCGCTGCCCCGGCCGCTGCTCGCCGCCTGGAACACCTTCGTCCTCGACGAGCACGCCCGGGCCGCAGTGCCCGGCATGGCGGTGCTGTACGAACGGCTGGTCACCGCCCACCCCGGCGCCCCGGTCTTCTACCTGTCCACCGGGGCGTGGAACGTCGCGCCGACGCTCACCCGGTTCCTGTCCCGGCACCTCTACCCGGCCGGGCCGCTACTGCTCACCGACTGGGGGCCGACGGCCGACCGGTGGTTCCGCAGCGGCAAGGAGCACAAGCGGGCCACCCTGGCCCGGCTGGCCCAGGAGTTCCCCGACGTGCGCTGGCTGCTGATCGGCGACGACGGGCAACACGACCAGGAGATCTACCGCGAGTTCGCCGCCGCGCACCCAGAGAACGTGGCCGGGGTGGCGATCCGCCGGCTCTCGCCCACCCAGTCGGTGCTCGCCGGCAGCCTGCCCGCCCCGGCCGGCCGACCGTCCGCCGGGCCGGTAGGGCAGAAGTGGCTCTCCGCGCCGGACGGCGCCGGCCTCTGGAAGCTACTCCGCGACGCCGGCCTGGTCTGACCACCTCTCGTTCCCGGTTCAGCGGGCGAGCGGATGCGCGACTTCTTCCGGCCGTGCTGCATGAGCACCGGTCCTTGGCCGACGCCGCCGGCCAGGTGTTCGGCGAGTTCTGGTCCGCGCTCAGAGACAACTGCGTCGGCTATCTCCGAGCCGCCGCAGGCTGCACGCGTCGGCTGTAGGGAAGGGGCCGGCCGCGGCAAGCCGCGACCGGCCCCTTTTTGGTTCGGGGTCAGAAGATCCGGTTGTACGTGGTCCAGCCGGAACCGATTTGGCGGCCCGAGCCGTACGGCTTGCCGTTGCTGTTGGTATTGATGTTGTTGCCGTAGTACCAGAGTGTGCCGTCAGACTTGGTTGCCACCAGGTCGACGTACCCGTCCCCGCTGACGTCCGCCGGCAGGATCCGGTTGAAGGCACCCCAACCCGAGCCGATCACGACATTGCTGCTGAACGGATGGCTCGGGCTGTTGGCGTAGTTGTTCGGGTAGTAGTACAGCGACCCGTCGGACTTGGTGGCGATCATGTCGACGTAGCCGTCGCCGTTGATGTCGCCCACCATGATCCGGTTGAAGACGGTCCAGCTGGTGCCGATCTCGATGCCGGTGCCGTAGAACGGGGCGTCGGAGTTGGTGGCCCACCGGTTGGCGTGGTAAATCAGCTTTCCGTCCGCTCGCATGCTGACGATGTCCGCGTAGCCGTCGCCGTTGATGTCGCCGACCATGGTCCTCGGCAGTTGGTCCCAGCCTGCGCCGATTTTCCGGCCGCTGCCGTACGGCTTGTTGAGGCTTGACGCACCGGCGTGGAGGTAGAGCCAGAGCGTGCCGTCAGGCTTGGTGGCGACGATGTCAGGGTAGCCGTCGCCGTTGATGTCGCCCGTCATGATCCGGTCGAAGCCGGTCCAACCGCTGCCGATCAGGTTGCCCCAACCGTAGGGCTGCGAAATCACGCCGCTGTTCCGGTAGAGCCAGAGGGAGCCGTCGGTCTTGGTGGCCACGATGTCCGCAGGACGGGCCGTCGACGCCGATGCGATGCTCCACGCCTCGTTCCAGGACTCGACAAAGGCGAGCTCACCGGTGAACCAGCCGCCGTACGAGCTTGAGCCCGTCTTGTGACTGCCGATGCGCAGTCCGCCGGTCGCGCTCCATACGCTGCTGTGGCTGGCCCGGCCGGCGTTCCTCCCGTTGACGTAGATGGTCATCGTGTTCGACGACTTCTGGAAGCTCGCCGTGACCTGGGTCCACACCCCCAGCCGCACACTGTTCGAGCCCGCTGTGGCCGTGTCGTAGGTCGGTGCCGCCACGTCGCTACCGGGCATCGCGAACCGCCAGGACTTGTCGCTGGCATCGGTGTAGATCTTGAACCCAGCGGTGTTGGTGCCATTCTGCGACAGGATTGTGCCGCCCAGAGCGGTGGGCTTGATCCAGGCCGAGACAGTGAAGTCATTTTTGGTGTCGATCGCCGACGAGGCCGTGGTGAGGGTGCCGTTGGTGCCGTTGAAAACGGCGTCCGGGTCGAACATGTCGCCGGTGTTCCAGGTGACGCCGCTGTTGCCGGTGGCGTGCAGGGTGCCGGCGGTGTCGCGGGCGGTGGTCACGGGGCCGGATTCGGCGTCGTTGAGCTGCCAGACGTGGTTGGCGGTGATCAGCTTCTGGGTGGGCTGAGCCGTGATGCTGCCGGTGCTGTTGGCCAGGTTGGTGACGTGGTGTGCGGTGACGATGCCGCCGTTGCCGATGGTCCAGAGGTCGGGGGTGCCGTCGTTGTTGATGTCGGCGGCGCGGAGGGTGAGGTTGGCGCCGGTGTTCCAGGTTCCCCCGATTTTGTAGGGG
>NZ_JBEZFI010000016.1:0-28496 GCF_040649295.1 Micromonospora sp. NPDC048999
ACCCGGCACCACCCAGGTGGGTAAGACCGGGACCGTCCCACCGTCAGGCGGGACTACCGACCGTGCGCTCACCAGAGCGCACTGAGAGGTAACGGCCAGTGGGTACTGGGCGCTGTAGTCGTCTCAGGCGATCCGCTCCAGCTTCTCGGCGGCCCACGACGACACCAGCGGGCTGCCCCGCAGGGCCGCCAGCACCGCCGGGCGGTCCAACCCGAGGTCGTCGCCGAGCGCGACCGACGCGGCGAGCCCCTCGGCCACGAAGGCGAGCAGCAGGTTGTTGACCAGCTTCAGGCGGGAGCCGCTGCCGGCCGGCCCGATCCAGACCGTACGCTGACCGACCGCGTCGAAGACCGGGGCGATCCCGTCCCGGGCCTGCTCCGGCCCGGACGCGAAGACGACGAGCCGGCCCTGCTCGGCTGGGCCTCGACTGCCGGCCACCGGCGCGTCCACCAGGACGATCCCGGGGTGGTCCGCGGCGACCTGCCGGGCGAGGCGTTCGGTGTCGGTGACGCCGATGGTGCCCATCTGGGCCCAGATGGCGCCGTCGGCCATCGAGGCGAGCATTCCGTGGTCGAAGGCGATGGACCGGACGGCGTCCGCGTCGGTCACCATCGTGATCACCACGTCGGCCCCGTGTGCGGCGTCGGCGGGTTGTCCGCGACCTGCGCGCCCTGGTCGGCCAGCCGGCGTGCGGGCTCCGGATGGCGGTTCCAGACGACCGTCGGCAGGCCCGCCCGCAGGATGTTGCGGGCCATCGGCGCGCCCATGCCGCCGAGGCCGAGCACCGCCACCCGCCGCGTCTGCGTCATCCCTCTCCCCGGCAGCTCAGGTCAGCACGGACGGTGGCTGGTGGTTCCCGCCAGCAGCGCCAGCCCGGTCTCCGGGTCGATCCGCTTGGCGAGGTCCGCCCCGACCTCGGAGATGATGACCTCCAGCGTCGGCCACACCTCGCCGCGGAGCAGATGGCCGCCGACGGTCGAGCCGTCGCGGCGGCCCAGCACGGCGTGCACGTGCAGCGCGGCCTTGTCCTCGTGTTCGGCGATGTCGCCCAACAGGGACAGGACCTCGACCTGCTCTCGAACCTGGATGGTCCGGTAGTCGCGCTTCTCGCGCTCGAAGTAGCCCAGATCCGCCGTGGCGAACCCGCCGACGGCGGTGACCCGGGCACCGCGGATGGTGTGTCGCTGCGCCGCCGCGTTCACGGCGGCCACCGCGTCCTCGCCCTTGTCGACCACGACCACCAGCACGCGCCGGTCGCCGCCGCTCAGCTCGACTTCCCTCATCCTCATCCCCACCTCGCCCGCCGGAGCAGCCGAACCCGGCACGTCCCGCCGGTCACCGCGGTCGCCATTCACCTGCCACGTTATCGGCGCGGGCGGTGACGTCAGGACGGTTTGCCGTCGGCCCGGTCGGGAAGCCGAGGGTTGCCACGGCGCGGATCCGGTAGCCGCGCCGACGTTGAGGCGGGAGGTTGACATGGGTGACCAAGAGCGACTTCACGACCTGCGCAAACAGGCCCACAACGCGGGCATCGAGGGCAACTCGAAGATGACCGAGGGCCAGTTGCAGCAGGCGCTCAAGATGGTCGGCAAGGGCGAGTCGCCGCAGATGGCCAAGCGGCAGGCCAAGGGCTGACCGGGCGGCACGACGCCGGCATCCCGTCGGGGTGCCGGCGTCGTGGGCGGCTCAGCGCCGCCCGATCAGCGGCGCGTAGTCGGTCGCGGTGAGCGGCACCCGGGACAGCGATCCGTCGGCCCGTGGCACCTCCAACGGCTGCCCGTCCCGGCGGAACGTGACGCCGTGCACGTCGGCGCGGGTGGTCAGCGTGCAGACGATCTGGCCGAACGCGAGGATCTGGTCGCTGCGTCCGGTCTCGTCGCTGGCCCCGCCGACCTCGACCTCGGCGACGCCGCCGCTGAGCCGGGCACCGGCCACCGAGGTGGTGCCGGCCAGGGCGCTGGTGAAGCCCGCGTCCCGTTCCGCGTCCCCGGGCCCGGCCAGCAGGTGGCGCAGGTGCGTGTCGACGTCGGGCAGGTAGTCCACGCGCCGCACGACGGTCCGCAGGTGGTCGTCCCGGACGAAACAGAGAGACTCGTTCACCCGTCCGGCGTTCGACTCGGCGCCGTCGCCGGCCGGAGTGCGGTAGGCACGGGGTGGGCCCGGTACGCGGCGGGGCGCCTCGTCCACTGGGACGCCGCACCCGGCGAGCAGCAGTGCCGCCACGGCCATGATCGACACGCGCCGGTTCACGGCAGGCACCCCGGCAGTTCCACCCGGAACCGGGCACCGCCCTCGGGACGGTCGGTCACCGTGGCCCGACCGCCGTGCATGGCCGCGTGTTCGGCGACGAGCGCGAGACCGAGACCGGTCCCGTCGGTGCCAGCCCGGGCGTGGGCCGCCCGGCCCCGGACGAAGCGGGCGAAAATCACCTCGCGGTCCGGCTCCGGCACCCCCGGACCGTCGTCGTCCACCTCGATGATGCCGGTGCCTTCGCCGTCGCAGGCCAGCCGCACCTCCACCGGCCCCCCGGCGTAACGGACCGCGTTCTCCACGAGATTGAGCAGGATCTGCGCCACGCGGCGCCGGTCGACCAGCCATTCACTGCCGGCGGGTGCGGATCGCACCAGCCCGTCCGGCAGCCCGTGCGTCCGGCAGGCGTCCCGGGCCAGCGCCTCGACGTCGACGCGTTCGCGGTGTACCGGCTGCTCGGTGCGGGCCAGCTCGATCAGGTCGTCGACCAGCCGCTGGAAGCGGGCGATCTCGTCGGCGACGAGCCCGGCGGCCGTTGCGGTGCGTTCGTCATGGTGCTCGCGGCGGCGGTCCAGCACGCTCGCCGCCGCGGCCAGCGTCTGCAGCGGAGAACGCAGCTCATGGCTGACGTCGGCGGCGAAACGCCGGTCCCGCTCGATGTGCCGGACCAGTTGCTCCACCATCCGGTTGAACGAGGTGGACAGGCGGGTGAGGTCAGGGTCGGTGGCGGGATCGAGGCGGGTGCTGAGATCGCCGGCGGCGATCCGCTCGGCAGCGTCGGCGACGGCGGTCAGCGGCCGGAGGCTGTGCCGGGTGGCGTACCAGCCGAGCGCGGCGCCCGAGCCGGCGACCATGATGGCGACCGCGGTCAGGGTCAGCCCGACCAGCTGAAAGGTCTGCTCGACCTCGCGCAGCGAGGTGAGTTCGTAGTAGCTGGTGGTCGGCGAGAGCGGGACGCCGACCACCAGGGCCGGCTGCCCGTCCGTCCGGATCCGCTGGACGGCCGGCTCGCCCGAGCGGACCATCCGCTGCAGCTCGGGCGGAACCGAACTGGCACCGATCTCCGCGGTACGGGCGAACCACCGGCCGTCGCGCTGCAGCAGGGGACGCCGGGCGCTGCCGGTGTCCAGCGAGCGGAGCACTTCCGCGACGTCCGGGGTGTCGGTGTCCAGGCCTGCGCGGACGACCGCGGCGTCGAAGTTGGCCGCCCGTATCGCGGCGCGTTCCCGCTCGTCGAGGAGGGACCGGCGGGTCAGGTCGTACGAGAAGAGGGCCATCGCCGCCGCGAGCAGCAGCGCGCCGATGGCGAACGCGGCGGTGACCCGGGCGCGCAGTCCGAGGCGGTTCACCGCTGCAGCTTGTAGCCGAGGCCGCGGAGGGTCACCAGGTGCCGTGGGTTACCCGGATCCTCCTCGATCTTTTGACGCAGCCGGCCCACGTGCACGTCGACCAGGCGCTCGTCGCCGGTGTCGTATCCCCACACCCGCTGCAGCAGCTGCTGGCGGGACAGCACCTTGCCGGCGTGCTGGGCCAGCTCGCAGAGCAGGCGGAACTCGGTCCTGGTGACCGCGACGGTTCGGCCGGCGCGGCGGACCTCACCGGCGTCCGCGCTGATCTCCAGATCACCGAAGACCTGCACCGCGGCCGGCGTGACGACGGCCCGCCCCCGGCGGCGCAACGCCCGCAGCCGGGCGGACAGCTCCTTGATCGCCACCGGTTTGACCAGGTAGTCGTCGGCGCCGGCCTCCAGCGCGGCCACGATGTCGTGCGTGTCGTCCCGGGCGCTGACCACCACGATGGGTACGTCGTCGTCGCGGCGGAGCTGCCGGATACACTCGAAGCCGTCCAGCCCGGGCAGCATGAGGTCGACGAGCACGTTGTCCGCCGGGTCCTGGCGTTGTCGGCGCAGCCCCTCCTCGGCGTTCGCCGCCCCGTGCGCCGTGTAACCCTCTTCCTCCAGCGCGAGCAACAGCGCGAGCCGGATCCGGTCGTCGTCCTCGATCACCAGTACGGCTGTCACCCGGGCATCATCCCTGGCCGAGCCGCGGTTCACCAACCCCGTGATCTCCGATGCGGATTTGTCACACAACTGTCATGCGGCCGCGGGACGACCTCCACGATCGGCACGCAGGGTGTGGGACAGCAACGAACCAAGCCGCAGAGGAGCTCCGAGTGACCGCGCACCAACCACTCCCGCCGGAGTGCCGGGTGCCCCGGGTCGAGCTGGACATCACCTCGGAACTCGACCTGGCCCGACTGTCGGAGGTCGGCGTGGTCCTGGACCGGATCCTGTCCCTGCAACCCGGGGAGGTGGTGATCGACCTGTCCGAGTGCCGGCACCTCGACGCGGCCGCCATCGGGTTGCTGCTCGACGTCCAGCGACGGCTGGCTCGACGAGGCAGCGTGCTCACGCTCCGCGATCCACACCCGCGGATCCGCCGCATCCTGGACACCGCCGGTCCTGACCAGCCACGGCAGGTCGCCGACGCCATCTCAGCAAGCAGTGGCCCGGCCGGCGGCGGGCCGGCGAGACCGGCGCTCGGGCGGGCGCGGGTCGTCGCGCGGTCCTGAACCCGCCGGAGCGAAGTCCAAGGAGGAAGCAGTGACCGGCAGTGCGCTCCTCAGCGCCCTCGCCGTCGGCCTCGGGGTCGGCGTCGTGGGCAGGCTGGTTCTGCCGGGGCCGAAGGCCGCCCCCGTCTGGTTGACGGTCGCCCTCGGCGTGGCCGCCGCACTACTGGGCTCCGTCACCATCCGCTTGATCGGCGTCGACGTAAACCCGGCGCTGCCCCGACTGCTCGCCCAGGTCGGCTTCGCGGTCCCGGCGGTGGTGCTCGGGGTCGTCACCGCGGGGCGCCGGGGCAGCGATGATGTCACCCGGTCCTGAACCCTCACCCCATCCGGCAACCGCCAAGCCCGCACGTCGGTACGGGCGCAGCGCGAAAGGACAGGCATGACGGTCGTACCGGCGGACCATTTGATGAGTTTGATCTGCGACGACTGCGGCGACACGATCACCGGGACCGCGTCCGTCCTGCCCGACGCCGAGGTCGTCTGGACACTGGTGTTCGAGCACGGCTGGACCGGCTCCCCGTTCGCCGCCGGCCCCCACCTCTGCCCCCGTTGCAGTCGGCAACCGGAGGACGACGGTGACGACGGTGCGGGCGGGACGCGGAACCCCGTCCGCTACGACGCGCTCGGCGTCGACGGCCCCGACGGGGGCGGCGCCGACCCTGCGGCCGAGCACCCGGAGCCGACAGAAGCGGTGCGGCGGGCGCTGGCCGAAGCAGTCACCCTCGACCGGCAGGTGCTGGTCGACCTCGCCGAGGTGCGCACCATCGACTCCACGGGTCTCGGCCTGCTGGTGCGCGCACATCAGGAGGCCCGGCAGGACGGCAAGGTGCTCTGCCTGGTGGCGCCGTCCCGTTTCGTGCGGACCGTCCTGCACACCATGCGGCTGGACAGCGTCTTCCCGGTCATCCCCACCCGCACGCTTGCCTTCCGGCGATCCGCCGAGCCACCGGTGGAGCCCGCCCGCCCCGCGACGGCCCCGGCCCGGCAGGGGCCGCCGCCCGGTGAGCACCCGCCCGTTCAGCACAGTCCGGCGGCGCCCGCCGCTCCGGTGACGACCACGGAGGTCGCAAGGTGATGCCCTGGCCATACCCCGAGCACAACCCCTACCTGGGCGACGACGGGGTCCACGACGAGGACCTGCGCATCGCCGCGCTGGTGGCACAGCGGCTGAGCGCCGACTGGACCACCCGCCGTCAGCAGATCTCGGTGAGCGTGCAGAACCGGGTGGTCATCCTCACCGGGATGGTCGCCGACCCTGCCACCCGGCAGGCGGCCGGCGACCTGGCCTGGGACGTCACCGGCGTCTTCGACGTCTGCAACGCCCTCACCCTGTACGGTCGGCGACGTGGCCGTCGATGAGCTCGGGTCACCCGAGCCGGGGCAGCGACGGAGCGGTGAGCACTAGTCGTCGACTTTCAGGCGCGGAGGCAGGTCCGGCGACCAGGTCAGGTCGTACCGGGGGTCGGCGACGGCCTGAGCGAAGGCCGTCGCCGCGGCGGGCGAGCTTTCAATACGCCAGTCCTGTTCCTTGTTCACCTCGAACCAGATGAGCCCGATGATGTCCTGGTGGGCCGGGAGCATCCGGAAGGTCTCACTGATCCACTCGGCCTTGCGCCCGTCGCTCTCGGCGGCGCCGGTCTCCGTGATGACCAGCGGCTTCTTGCTGAATGCGCGGATCTCCGCGATGGTCTCGTTGAAGATCTCGTCGAAGGACCGGTACTTCGAGAATGCCCCCATGCCGTAGTAGCCGCTGATGCCCACCCAGTCGACGTAGTCGTCGCCCGGATAGAGGGTGGCGAGTTTCGGCGTGTGGTCGCTCCATTTGGCGTTCGGGCTCCACACCCAGATGACGTTGCTGACGCCGACCGCCCGGAACAGGTCGTGCACGTGCCGCCACGCCTTGACGTAGTCGCCCGGGCTGTTGCCGTTGGACATCTCGCACCATGGGTACCAGCTGCCGTTCATCTCGTGGGCGAGTCGGATGGCCACCGGGTAGCCGAGCGACCTGATCCCCTCGGCCCAGGACCGCAGGTAGTTGTCGAAGTCGCCGTACGCTATCCGGGACAACCGGTAGTCGGCCTGGTCGGACCGAATCTTGTCGATCTGCCGGCGAGGCAACCCTTTCTTGCGCGCTGCGGCGTCCACACCGTAGTCCCACGGTTCCCAGCCCAGCATCGGCAGCATGCCCCGGCCGCTGATCTGGTCGAACAGCTTCCGGTCGAACCGGTCCGACGCCCACCCCGCGCTGAAGAGCATCACCTGCGGCTGGCGCTTCGCGGCCTTCGCGAACGCGTTCACCGCCGCGAAGTCGTACGGGCCTTTCTGCGTCATGACCCCGATGAACGCCTTGCCGACCGGTGGGAACAGAGGCGGGGCCGGCGGCGGCGACGGGCTGGGTTCGGTCGCCGCCACCGCCTCGGCCGTCACCACCGCGTTCGGTTCGGCGCGTACCAGCCGGTCGGACGTGGTGGCGCCCCGATTGCCGGGCAGGGTGGCCGGTGCCAGGGCGAAGGCGTAGGTCAGCAGCGCGGCGCCGATCAGCGCCATCGCGACCCGGGGAACGGTCAGTCTCACCATCGCGCACCCCCGTCAGCCGCCACCCGTGCCGTCGGCGCGGGACGTTCGTCGCTTTTGGTGCGGGCGAGAAGTTCGGCGGGGTCGTCGCGCTGCTCCCGCCTGGCCCGCAGATGTGACCCGAGCGCGATCAGCGGCGGACCGAGACCGGTCAGGATCGTCAGGACGGGCCACACCCGGAGCAGGGCGAAGTCGTTGTCCAGCACGAAGCTCGCGGCGAGCAGGCCTGCGGCGATGGCCGCCCAGCAGAGGTGCAACCGGAAGGTGCCGAACGACTCGATGGTGCGCAGTTTTCCCTTGGCCGTCACCACGAAGCCGAGTTTGCGGCGCAGCAGCGCACCGATGCCGGCGGCCACGTAGATGGGCCCGGCGAACAGCGCCAGCGCCATCCCGACCATGCCGATCTCCTCCCGTTCGTGGGGGGCGATGTTGAATCGGCGCAGCCACAGCCACAGTACGAACCAGGTGCAGATGGTCGAACCCCACAGCATCGACCACACGGTGACGTCGAGCCGTGCGGTGCCGACCCCGGTGAGCAGGTACATCGCCGTGGCGACGTTGCCCAGCAGCAGGCTGACCGCCACGCTCGGGTAGTAGAACTGCAACAGGCGGTACTGCCAGCGCCGTCGTGACCGCAGTGCCCGGGGCGCGCGCAGTTCGGGACGGACGAGGATCTCGCAGATGCCGGCCGCCCACCGCTTCTGTTGGTTGAAGTAGTCCGCCCAGGACGTCGGGCCTTCGCCGATGGCCACCACGTCGGGGGTGTAGACGCCCTTCCACTGGTTGCCCGTCTCCGGGTTGACGGCGGCGTGGATGCGGATGCTGGTCAGGTGGTCCTCGATGATCGAATCCTGGTAGCCGCCGATGGTCCGCCACGCCGCTGGCCGGTAGAGGTGGCCGGTGCCGGTGAGCAGCGGCGCGTCCAGGCCGTTTCCGCCCCGGGCGATGAGCCCGTTGTAGAGGTACTGCTGGACCGAGGCGCCGTGCGCGACGAAGTTCTGGTGCATGTTGCCGTAGACCTGCGGTGTCACCACGAAGGCGACGTCCGGGTCGCGGAAGTAGCCGAGCGTCCGTTCGAGGAAGTTGGGCAGGGGCACGTGGTCCGGGTCGACGTTGGCCACCACGTCGTACCGGTGCTCGTGTTCGGCCCGCCAGGCGTTGTGGTTGCCCGACTTCGTCCTGGCGCGGAACTCGCCCGTGGGCTGGTTGTACTCCGGCCTTCCCTGGCGGCTGAAGTGGCGTACGCCGAGCCGCGCGGCCATCTCCTTCACCGCCGGGTCGTCGCCCTCGTCGAGGATCCACACGTCGACCTGGCCGCAGTACACGAGCTGGCGCAGCCGGCGCAGGGTCCGTTCGACGACGTCGAGCGGCTCCTTGCTGGGCACGATCGTGGTGAGCAGGGCCACCCGCAGGCCGACCGGCGGATCCACCGGCACCGGATCCTTGGCGTTGAACGCGAACACCCAGACGACCACGTTCTGGGCGAGGCGGATCAGCTCGATGCCGACGACCACGCAGAAGCCGAGCCGGGCCACCATCGTCCGTGGATCGCCGAGCCCGATCACGCCCGATCCGGGTACGTGTGCGGGCAGCAGCAGCCAGCCGACGAACAGCAGCCCGGCCGCGCTGTTGATGAGGACGAGCAGGGTGAGGATGGCCCGTGCCGCGGGTGAGGCGACGTGACGGAATTCGACCGCCGCCCGTGGTTGCCGGGGCGGGGCCAGCGGCCCGGCGGTCGCCCCGCACCTCGCGTACGCGAGACGGGCCCTGATGTTCAGCTGACGGCGGTCCGGACCCTGATCGGACGGCGGCCGCGCCGAGGGGGACGGCCCCTTTTTCCTGACTGGAGACAGGCGTGTCTGAGCGGCGACGGCCACGTTTCCCCCATGTCTTGGTCGCCACGAACTCTGGCGGTGGCTGATGGCTGAGCGGGCAATCGAACGGTGGTGCGAACGTGGCGGGCGCGGCGACCGGTCAGAGATCCGTGCGCCGGGCGGATAGCCGGGCCAGGGCGACCGCGCCGAGCGTCGCCCAGGCCGGCAGGGTGAAGAGCAGGTACCGCGGTTCCCAGATCGGCGTCGCCTGCGCGACGAGCAGCAGGGCGAGCGGCGGCACCACCGCCGACGCCGAGTGGATGGCGGTGCGGTAGCGCAGCGGGAGACTGAACAGCGCCAGCCCGAGCAGCACGGCCCCCACAGCGGTGCGACCGAACAGTTGTCCGGGCAGCTCGGCCAGCAGCTGCGGACTCGGCTGGGAAACCGGCCCGATCCACGTGCCGTGTTTCGCGGCGGACCAGAGCAGCGCGGCGGCGGGCAGCACGCCCGCCGCGACGACCACCAGCCATCGGGCGGCCGCCTTGCGCCGGAAGGCGAACACCGTCCAGCCGTGGCCGGCGAGCAGCAGAAGCGCGACGACGTGGCACAGGCCGAGCAACACGACCGCGCTGCCGTACCCGACGAGGCGACGCGGCGTGGGCCGTTCGACGACCGACCCGAACAGCCAGGTGGCGAGCACCGCGGCGAGCAGGGTCAACGCGTACGGCTGGGCCTGCTGCGCGTACCGCGCCGAGGTCGGCAGCACCGCGAAGATCGCGCCGGCCAGGAGACCGGTACCCGGCCCGAACATCCTGGTCGCCGTCGCGGCGACGAGCGCGGCCGCGGCGGTCATGGCCAGCACGGACGGAGCGCGCAGGGCGTGGGCGGAGGTGCCGAACGCCTCCGCCCACGCCCGGATCAGCAGGTGGTAGGGCGCGCCCGTGACGTCGCCCGAGTGGAGGATGTCCCGCCAGGACGACGTGGCCGCCCGCCAGGCCGCGGCTTCCTCAGCCCGGGGGACGGGCCCGCCGGCCCTGGCCACGCTGACCATGGCCATCATCAGCGCCGGCACCAGCCACGCCGCGAATCGTCGGGCCGGAACGACGGCCGGCGGACGACCGGGGGCGACGGCACGCCCTTCTCCCCAGGGGTCTTCCACGCTGGCCGCCGCCGGCCCGAGCCGGGGCAGGACCATGGTCTCCGCGTCGTTCATCGTGACTCACGCTTCTCCGTGGTTCCGGCGGTGAATGTCACTTCGGAGCATAGTGAGGCAGGCTCGGCACTGAGCCTCATACCCGGCATAACCTGCCAAAAGGCACACGAAGCGCGTTGGGTCGGCGGGGGGAGCCGAGCGGGCCTGGGTCAGTGGCCGTCGGCGTAGACGAGATCCATCGCGTCGGTACGCCCCGACCAGCGCAGGTCAAGATGCCAGCAACCCGCGTGCGGAAGATCGATGATCGATGGGCCCGGCCCGCCGCGGACCTCCCGGGTCAGCCGCGTGCCGACGCCGTCCAGAGTCGCGGTGATCGACAGGTCGGTCCCCGACGTCGGGTCGGACGGCGTCGGGGCGGGGCGGGAGACCCAGCCCGACGTCGGGTCGGACGGCGTCGGGGCGGGGCGGGAGACCCAGCCCGACGTCGGGTCGGACGGCGTCGGGGCGGGGCGGGAGACCCAGCCCGACGTCGGGTCGGACGGCGTCGGGGCGGGGCGGGAGACCCAGAGGATCTTGTTGGAGGCGCCGTCTGTCCGCTTCCAGGTCAGCGGGTGAGCGAACAACACCGCGACGATCTCGCCCTTGGCGCCGAGGACATGCGGGATCTCGGCGGACGCGTCACTGAACCCGGCGTCCGCCCAGTCGGGCAGCGCTCCCGTCTCGACCCGCGACGCACAGCCGGTCGCCGCGGTGGTGGCCGGTGTCGTGGACGGGGCGGTTGTCGTGCACCCCGCCGCCAGGACCACCACCCCGAGCCACGCCCTGCCCCGTACTCCCACTCGCGCCTCCCCGGCCTGCGCCCCGCCGGCCCGATGGTCCGGCTCGTGCGTACCCACTGATGGGACACCGGCCGCGCCCTTCGGGTTCCCTCACCTGGTGTTCGGACCGGGCGTGCTGGCGCTGGTCGCCGCCGCGCTGAGCATGCGCCGCACCGCCTAGTCCAGCGAGTTGGCGATCTCGATCGCCTCAGCCATGGTCGGGTCGCCCTCGAGCCGGTAGGTCACGCCGGCCTCCTGCCAGATCAGGGTCGAGGCGGCGAGCCGGGCGGTCTCCACCCGGACCGTGCCGGTCCGGTCCACGTAGGCCACCGCGTGTGGGCCGCCGATCCAGATGGCGACGTCACCGTTGACCTGGGCCCACTTCACCCCCGGACCGCTGGCCTGCTTGTGGAAGGCCGGGTCGAGCCGGCCGTCGAAAGCGTCGATGCGCAGCGCTCCCCCGCGATACAGCAGCGTGGCCACCCGGCAGGTGCCCCTGGGGTCTGGATCGGCGACCAGCACCTGTTCGGGCGGGCTCAGCTTCGCCGGGAGCCGGATCGGGAAAAGCACCTTCCGCTGCGCCTCGACCAGGGCCATGGGCTGCTGCGCCGGCAGCGGCGACGGCGTACCGGTGGGCAGCGCCGGTTCGGACGACGTGGCAATGGTGATCCCGGCGAAGCGCAGCAGCCCCGCCACCGCGTCGGCGATGGCGGCCCGCCCCGGCGGCAGCACCGCCACGAGCAGGGCGATCAGCACCGCGACGAGGTAACGCCAACGGCGTCGCGCGGGCGCGGGCGCGGTGAGCCGTGCCCGTACTCGGGCGGCCACCTCGGGCGGTTCGGGGGTCTGCAGCCAGCCGGCGAGGTTGCGCAGCTCCCGCTCAAGGTCATCCACGTCGCACCTCCTCGCGGTCGAGCAGGCCACGGAGCTTCGCCAGCGCCCGGGAGGTCCGCGACTTCACCGTGCCCCGGGGCCAGCCCAGCATCGTCACGGTCTCCTCCTCGCTGAGGTCGAGGAAGAACCGGCAGACGATCACCTCACGGTCCCGCACCGGCAACAGGCGCAGGGCCCGGACCAGCGCGGCGCGCCGTTCCCCGGCGAGGACGGTCTCGACCGCGACGTCCCCGGCGATCTCCGGCACCGGGTCGGCCGCCGCGGCGCGCAGCACGAGTCCGTCCCGCCGGCTCCGGGACCGATGCAGGTTGCGGGTCTCGTTGGCGACGATCGCCAGCAGCCACGAGCGGTACGACGACTCTCCCCGATAGCGGGAGAGGTTGCGATGTCCTTTCACGAACGCCTCCTGGATGACGTCCTCCGCGTCCGGGCCCGCGCCGAGCAGCACCGCCGTCCGGTACGCGGACGCGGTGTGCCGGGCGACCAGGAGTTCATAGGACTCCAGGTCACCGGCCCGAGCGCGGATGACCAACTCTTCGTCGTCCAGGACAACCTCCGATGGGGACGAACTCATGACACCGGTCACGCCGCGCGGGTTCCGTCGACTGCGGAACCCCGGCCGTTCCGGCGGTGTCAACCGGGCATGATGGCAGACCAGACGATCTCGCGGCGTACCCTGCTGACCACGCTCGCCGGCACCGGCACGGCAGCGCTGATCGGCTGCGACCCGGCCGGGAGGCGGCAGCCGGGCACGGCCACCACGGTCCCCGACGCACTGCTCGTCGAGGTCGACGGCGGGCTCGGGGTGCTGCGCGGCGGCGAGCGACTGACAATCCCGCGCGCCGTCGCCACCCCCGACGGGCAGGCGGTCTACGCGACCGCCCCCGACGGAGCGGGCACCACGTTCTGGCGGATCGACACCGCCACGGGCCACACCTCCACGCGGGTCACCCTGCCCGGGCAATGGCTGCCGCAGGCGGTCTCGACCGACGGTACGCGGGTGGCGCTCACCTCGAACGCCGCCAATGCCACGTACGGGCGCCCGGACGGGCGGGACGTGACCCCGGTGCTGATCGCCGACGTCACCGGGGTACGGCACCGATTCGAGCTACGGGGCAACTTCGTGCCGGAGGCGTTCACCGAGGATCTCGCCGGGCTGTTCGTCCTCGAATGGCTGCCGGCGCGGGCGCCGGACCGCTATCGCGTCCGCGTCGTCGATCTCGCCACGCGGACGCCCGGCCCGCTGTCCACCCGGGTCAAGACACCGGTCCCACCCGGCGCCGAGGAGGAGATGCGCGGCGACGGGCGCCAGGCCGTGCTCGCGCCGAACCGCAGCACCCTCTACACGCTCTACACGCACCAGCCCGACCACCGGCACACCCGGGATCTGATCAGCGGGCGGCCCGGCAACGCGCACGCGTTCGTCCACACCCTGAACCTCGTCGAGCGCTGGGCGTACTGCGTCGACCTGCCGCACCCGTTCGGGGAGGCGCCCGCGAGCGGGCACGCCCTGGCGATCGGCCCGGCCGGAGACCGGCTCTACGTCCTCGACGTCACGTCGGGCACCGTCGCGGAGATCTCCACGGAGGAGCTCGCGGTGCGCGGCACGGCCGCCCTGGCCCAGGGCACCGGCAGGGCCCACGCCGCCGCCGGCCCCGACCGTCTCTTCGTCGGCGCCGGCACGGAGGTACGCGCGCTGGAGCTCGAGCGCTTCGGTGCCGCCTCCGGATGGTCCGTCCGCGAACCCGTCACCGGCCTCGTGCTCAGCCCCGACGGCAGGCACCTCTACGTGGGTCAGAAGGACGCTGTGAGCTGGCACGACCCGGCCACGGGCGAGCAACTCGGCCGCGCCGAGGTGCCCGGTCTGGTGGTCGTACACGGCCTCGCCGGACGCGCCTGACCCGCCCCGCATCAGGGCCTCGAACAAACTGTCCCTCCGTCGGGCCCTGCCCGCCTGGTGCAAGCGTTCGTGGCGGTCAGGCGACCCGGAGGACCAGCTTGCCGCGCACGTGACCGCCCTGGCTGATCTCCTGGGCCTCGGCGGCCTGCTCCAGGTCGAAGGTCCGCGCGACGGGCAGGTCGAACTCGCCCCGTTCGAAGAGCCGCGCCACCTCGGCCAACGCCTGGTAGGACCGGCCCTCGGCCCCGGTGGTCATCCGCACTCCGTGCCCTGGGGCGTCCGGGTCGGAGATCGTCAGCACCCGTTCGGGCGTACCGGTGATCGCGATGAGGTCCGGTATCGCCCCTTTGCCGGCCGTGTCCAGGGCCGCGTCCACACCGTCGGGCGCGAGCTTCCGGACCCGCTCCACCAGCCCCGCGCCGTAGCTGGTCGGGATCACGCCCAGACCGCGTAGGAAGTCGTGGTTGGCCGGACTGCTGGTGCCGAGCACGGTGGCTCCCCGGGCCCGGGCGAGCTGCGCGGCGGTCAGGCCCACTCCGCCGGAGGCGCCGTTGACCAGCAGGACGTGCCCCTCGCGTACGCCGAGCAGGTCGAGACTGCGCACGGCGGTCTCCGCCACGACGGGCACTCCAGCGGCCTCCTCCCACGACATCGTCGGCGGTTTGGCGACGAAGTGCTCCAGCACCGCGTACTCGGCGTAGCCGTCGGCGGTGGCGAAGCCGAAGACCTCGTCCCCCACCTCGACCCCGGTGACACCCGCACCGACCTCGTCGACCACTCCGGCCACGTCGCTGCCGGGGATGGCCGGCAGCGTGAGCGGCATCATCTGGCGCATCGCGCCGCTGCGCACCTTCCAGTCCATCGGGTTGACGCCCGCGGCACGCACTGCCACGCGGATCTGCCCGGGGCCGGCGTGCGGCTCAGGCACCTCGACGGGTCGTAGCACCTCCGGTCCGCCGTAGTCGGCGAACTGCACCGCCTTCATCTGCCACCTCCCACCTCAGCCGCGCTCAACGGGCGGGCGTGCCCGCCATCTGGGCGATGATTCCCGTTCCCTGGCCGAGTTCGATCAGGTAGCCGTCCGGGTCGCGCAGATAGCAGCGGATCTCGACCCCGTGGTCCTTCGGCTCGGTGAGGAACTGCCCGCCGCGAGAGCGCCACTCCTCGTAGACGGCCCGCACGTCGGTGACCCGGATGTTGATCGCGGAGCTGAGCGAGTCCGAGTCCGCCGGCGCCTGGGCCTGTACGGTCGGCTTGTCGTCGGTGGGGCCGCCCTCGTTGTTGATCACGATGTAGCCGTTGTGGAGCCGGAGGATCGCCGGCTCGCGCTCACGGATCACCGTGGCGCCCAGCACCTGCCGGTAGAACTCGCGGGACCGGTCCACGTCCCGCACGATCAGCAGGTGGGTGAGCACCATGCCGTGCTCCGGCTGGAAGTAGTCCGGTGCTTCGTGCGTCATCCGCGCCTCCCCTGGTCGGCACCCCGGATACCCGTGGCGGCCAGCCGCACACCTGCCGGACGGACGCGCCCACTACGCGTCGGCGACGTGCGGCGCCCGCCGGGCGAGGAGAAAGACCGCGACGACCACCATCGCCAACCCGAGCACCTCGCCCAGCACGGCCCAGGAGTCGGTGACGATCCGCTCGTCGAGCCAGAGCAACCCGATCGCGATGGACACCAACGGGTCGGTGACGGTGATCGTGGCCAGGGCGGGTGCGCCCAGCGGGCCGGCCTGGTAGGCGTTCTGGCTCAGCAGGACACCGAACGGACCGAGCACGGCAAGGGCGTAGATCTGCCAATGGCCGAACACGCCCAGGATGTGGAGTCCGGGCTGCAGCCCGAGACTGCTGATGAGCCCGGCTGTCACGCCGTAAACCACGCCGGCCGCGAGTGCCAGCGGCAGCGGACGCCACTTGCGGCCCAGTTTCACGGCGCCGAACAGGCACCCGCTCACGGCGAGCACCAGCGCGGCGACGAGCAGCGCGGCCGACCCGAACGTGTTGAGACCCTGGCCCTGCCCACGGGTCGGCTGCGCGACCGCCAGGAAGAGGCCGAGCCCGAGCAGGCACAACCCCGTTTCCAGCAGGATCCGCGGGTCCGGCCGGCGGTGGTGGGACGCGGCGAACAACAGGACGTACCAGACGAGGCCAGTCACCAGCAGTGGCTGCACGAGGATCAGCGGCACCAGGCTCAGGGCCGCGACCTGCAGGGCGAACGCCATCGCGGCAAGCACTGCCGACCAGCGCCAGCCACGAACCCGAAGCAGGCGCACCAGCAGCCGCGGCTGCCCGGCCCGCTCCTCGGGCACCTTGCGGGACGCCTGGAACTGCAGCAACGAGGACGCGCCGAACGCCGCCGCGGCGCAGAGTGCCAGCGGGGCGCCCACCACCAACTGTCCCACGTCGTGCATCATGCGCTCGCCCGCCCGGTCATCGGCTTCCTCCCTCTTCGTACGAGAACGTGGCGGCCGGACCGGCCGCACGTCGGGTCAGGGCGGTGATCGGTCCAGCCGGCGCGGGAGCGGAACGGTCCGCCACGGCACCCGCAGGAGCAGCCGCGCGATCAGCAGCCCGAGCAGGTATCCGCCGATGCTGTCGGTGAGCCAGTGGTAGCTCGAATAGGTGGTGCCGATGAAGATCAGCACGCCGGGCAGCCACTGCACGACCCGCCGGGCCGGCACGGCCAGGTAGGGCGCGAGCAGCACCGCCAGCACGACGTAGAAGACGATGCCGTTGCTGACGTGCCCGGACGGGTACTCCACCTGTGGGCTGTGGCTGAACATGCGTAACGAGCCCTGGTGCGGCGCGCCTCGCGAGGTCCACCGTTTCAGGCCGACGATCAGCAGTGTACTGATGATCGGGGCCAGTCCGGCCAGGATGATGGGGCGTGCCGTCCGGTGGCACCAGGCCAGCCAGCCGGACACCAGCATGGTGACGACGATCAGCCCGCCGCCCTGGCCCAGGTAGTCGAAGGCGCGCATCAGCACGTACACCGGTGCCGGTCGGTGGGCGTCGCACCAGTCCCGTACAGCGATGTCCACCCGCAGCAGCGGCGCCCACCAGACCAGGGCCGCGGTGAGCACGGCGAATGCGGCGACCAGCAGGCCGTCGAACCACCAGCCGCGCGGGACCGGCGTCAGCGCGGGCACGCCCAGCGGGCGGGGTCGTGCCCGCGCCCGCTCCCGCGTTTCCCCTGTCATGGTCCTCCCCGGCACGCTGCCGCCCGGACGTCCGATGTTCGAAGGTATCCCATATTTGGTTAAAGCAGCAGTTAAGCTGATGAACGCCCCCGAGGGGCGCTCCTGGCGCCCCTCTCCGCGCATTGCCTGGGAGCATCCGACATGTCAGCGACCATGCGCCCCGTGCCGCCGTTGGCCGCCGGACAGTCGACCGCCACGGGCGGCGCAGCGGCCCCGAATGCGGGGGCGGTCGACGGCGGCACCGAGCCGATCGGCCGGCGGGTGCTGGTCGTGTCGGCCGACATCGGCGGTGGGCACGACGCCACCGGGCGGGCCCTGGCCGAACGGGTACACACCCTGTGGCCGGGCAGCCGCGTGGGCTGGGTCGACACCCTCGACGTGATGGGCCCGGGGGTCGGCCACCTCTTCCGGCGCACCTACCTGACCAATGTCGCGGCCACGCCGTGGCTCTACGAGTTCTTCTGGGCGTCGATCTGGCGGCACCGCTGGTTCGCCACCGCCTCCAAGTGGTTCACCGGAGCCTGGGCCGGTCGCCGGCTCGCCCCGGTCGTCGAGGCGTTCGACCCGGACCTGATCGTCTCCAGCTATCCACTGGGCAGCGCCGGGCTCGCCTGGCTGCGCCGGCGCCGGGGCCTCGGCGTCCCGATCGGGGCATGGATCTGCGACTTCGCGCCGCACCCGTCCTGGGTCTACCGGGACCTGGATCTGGATCTGGTGGTCCATCCGGCGGCGCTACCAGTGGCGGCGGTCGCCGCGCCGGGCGTACGGCTGGGCGTGTGCGCGCCACCGGTGGTCGACCGGTTCCATCCCGGTGACCGGGCCGATGCCGCCCGGCGCTGCGGTCTCGACCCGACCCGGGCGGCGGTGGTGGTGGCCTGCGGCTCGTACGGCTTCGGACACGTCGAAGAGGCCATCCGTGCGCTGGTCGACATCGGCGACGCGGTGCAGGTGGTCGCCGTCTGCG
Source organism: Micromonospora sp. NPDC048999 (assembly GCF_040649295.1). Lineage (NCBI taxonomy): Bacteria > Bacillati > Actinomycetota > Actinomycetes > Micromonosporales > Micromonosporaceae > Micromonospora > Micromonospora sp. NPDC048999. Next base: position 18,139 of record NZ_JBEZFI010000016.1, read on the forward strand.
GACGCAACGAGCAACTGGTCGCCCAATTGGCGGCGCTGCGCCTGCCGCCCGATCGGCTGCTGGTCCGGCAGTGGGTGGACGACATGCCCACCCTGCTGCGGGCCGCCCGGCTGGTGGTGACCAACGCGGGCGGGGCCACCGCGCTGGAAGCGTGGGCCTCCGGCACCCCCATCGTGATGTACCGGCCCATCGCCGCGCACGGCATGGCCAACGCCTCGCTGATGGCCGCCGCCGGCCTGGCCGAGACGGCCCAAAGCCCGAACGCCCTCGTCGCCTGCGTCCGCAGCCGGCTCGTCGGCCCGCAGGCCACCGAACCGGTCGCCCCCACCGCGTATCCCCACCTGCCGGACCTCGGGCTGCCCGCGTTGGCCGACGCGCGGAGGCCGGCCGACCGCACCCGCCCGGCGACGGTCACCCGCCCGCCCAGCTGGCCGCTGCGTTCCCAGGACGCGTTCTTCCTGCACGTGCAGTCGGCGACGGTGGCGCAGCACATCGGCACGCTGCTGGAGTTCGGCCCCCGACCCGACGGCCGACCGCTGACCGCGGCGGATCTCGTCGCCCTGCTGTCTCGGCGGCTGCCCGCCATCGGCACCCTGCGCCGCCGCCTGGTCGACCGGGGCCGGTGGCGCCGGCCCGGTTGGGTGATCGACCGACACGTCAACCCCACCGCCCACTTCGACGAGGTCGAGGTCGGCCCGGACGACGACGGCAGCGCCGCCCTGGACCGGTTCTGGTCCCAACCGCTGCCCGACGACCGTCCGCTCTGGCGGATGATGCTGATCAGCGGCCTGCCCGACGGGCATACCCGGCTGGCGGTCAAGCTGCACCACTCCCTCGGGGACGGAATGTCCGTGATCGGCGTCCTGGACCGGCTGCTCGACCTATCCGGCAACCGAGCGGCCGGCGCGAGACGGACCACGCCCGGTGCGCCCGAACGGGTCGGCGCCGGCACGCCCGAGCCGGGTGAGCTGATCCACGGTCTCCGACTCGCCGCACGCGGGCTGACCCGGCTGGCCACGCAGGGACGGGCGCCGACCACCGGATTCAACCGCCCGGCCAGCTCGCCGGACCGCCGACTGGTCACCGCGTCCCTGCCGGCCGCCGAGGTGCTTCGCGCGGCGCGCTCCTGCCGGGCACACGCCAGCGAACTGATGCTCGCGCTCACCGCCGCCGCGCTGGCCGCCGTCCAGCCAGCCGACAGGCCGCCGCGGCTGCGGGCGATGTTCGCGGTCTCCCGCAGCCCGCGACGGCGAGCTCCCACCCAGGGCAACTGGACCGGCGCGGTCACCCTCGATCTTCCGCTGAGAAGGTGCTCGGCGACGGACCGGGTCGCCGCCGTGCAGCAGTCCCTGCGCACCGCGCTGGCCAGCGGCGAAGCCGAAGCGGCCGGCCTGGTCATGCGGGCGATGGGCGTCCTACCCGCCCCGCTGCACGCCGCGCTGGCCCGACGCGTCTACACCAACCGGCATCTCAACGTCATCGTGTCCTACATGGCGCTGCCGTGGGGCGCCGGACTGCTCGCCGGCGCCCCGCTTCTGGCCCCCACCCCGGTGGTCGCCCTGGCCGAGGGCGTACCCCTCGGGGTCGGAGTGCTGCGGTGCCGGAACACCTTCGAGATCGGCGTGCTGCTGGACGAGTCGCTGGCCGACGCCGGTCCCGCGTTCGTCGCCGCCCTGCGCACCAGCCTGGCCGAGCTGCTCCACGAGGTCGACACCGGTGGAACCGCGACCGGCGGACCGACGGACCAGGTGCCCGACGGCGGGCCAGCCGGACGGCGGGAGGGGCCGGCGTCGCCGGGGGTGCCGCAGTGCGCCTGACCGGCGCGGTGGTCCTGGTAACCGGTGCTTCCTCGGGCATCGGAGCGGCGGTGGTGCGGCGGCTCACCCGGGCCGGCAGCGAGGTGGTGGCCGTCGGCCGGCACCCGGAACGGCTCGCCCGGCTCGCCGCCGAGACCGGCGCCGCCGCGCTGCCGGCCGACCTGGCCCGGCCCGGTGCCGGACGGGACCTGGCCGAGCGGGTCCTCGCCCGCCACCCACGGGTCGACGTGCTGGTCAACAACGCCGGCGTCGGCTGGGCGGGCCCGTTCACCGAGATGCCGGACGGGGTCGCCGACGAGCTCATCGCGGTGAACCTGCGCGCGCCGATCGAGCTGACCCGGGCGTTGCTGCCGGAGATGTGCCGCCACGGCGGCCATCTGGCCTTCGTGGGGTCGATCGCCGGCCGGCTCGGCGTGGGCGAGGAGGCGGTCTACGCGGCCAGCAAGGCCGGCCTGGACATCTTCGCGCAGAGCCTCCGGCTGGAGCTCGCCCGACACCGGATCACCGTCAGCGTGGTGGTCCCCGGGGTCGTGGACACGCCGTTCTTCGCCCGCCGGGGGCAGGCCTACCACCGGCGCCGGCCCCGGCCGCTGCCGCCGGAGCGGGTGGCGGACGCGCTGGCCGCCGCGATCGTCCGGGACCGGGCGGAGGTGTACGTGCCGGGCTGGCTGCGCCTGCCGGTGGCGGTGCGGGCGCTGCAGCCGGCGCTGTACCGACGCCTGGCCGCCCGCTTCGGCTGACCGGCGGTCAGCAAGATCGAGCGGTGGTAGCGGACGCGATGCGGGCGAGGGATCCGTTCTCCAGAGCGGACCACAGAGCGCCGTCGGATCCGAGGGTGATGCCGTGCGGCTCGCAGCCTGGTGTCGACAGGTTGTACGTCTCGATCGTGCCGTCGGTCGTGATCGAGCCGACGCGGTTGCCGGCCCACTCGGTGAACCACAGTTTGCCGTCCCCACCGGCGGTGATGGCGTGTGGTCGGCCAGCGCGGTCAGGCAGCGGAAACTCCACGATCACGCCGCCGGGCGTGATCCGTCCGATCTGACCGGCGGCGATCTCGACGAACCAGAGGGCGCCGTCGTGACCTGCGGTGATGCCGACCGGCGCGGCGGCCTCGGTCGGCAGCGGGTGGACCGTGATGCGGCCGTCCATGCCGATCCGGCCGATCGCGTTGGCCTGGTTCATGGTGAACCACATTCCGCCATCGGCACCGGCGCTGATCGCGGACGGGAATGCTCCGGTGGCCGGGAGCGGAAACTCGGTGACCTGCCCGTCGAGGCTGATCCGACCGATGCGGTCGGCGATGGTCTCGGTGAACCACAGCGCTCCGTCGGGGCCGGCGGCGATGCCGAACGGTCCGCACCCCGGGGTGGGCAAGGGAAACTCGTCAACGGAGCCGTCGGGTGTGATCCGCCCGATGCGATCCGCCTGGTACTCGGTGAACCAGAGCGCCCGGTCCGCCCCGGGGACGATGATCATCGGCCGGCAGGCGGGATCAAGCTGCCAGCTTGTGGGCTCGCTACCGGGAGCCAGTCGGCCGATCTGCCCGCTGTGGACCATGGTGAACCACAGCGCGCCGTCCGGGCCGGTGGTGATCGCGTACGGGCCGCCAGCGTCGGTTACCGCGTATTCGTCAATGGATACGGCGGTCACCGCGTTTCCTCCGATGCAGGCCGGGATACGACCGGGCTCCCTAACGTGTTTGGTGTAGCGACAGGAGCTTGTCGTGAGGCAGCCACGGTCAACAAAGCGTTTTTCCGGCGAGCCGCCCCCGCCGCCACGCAGCCTGGCGGCCGCCCCGGTTCCGGTTCGCTGGCCGAGCACCCCGTTCCGGATGCCCGGCCAGGAACTCCTCCGGTTTACAGGTACGGGCGGGTGATCAGCTCGATGGCGTGGCCGGCCGGATCCTTGAAATAGACGCCTCGGCCGCCGTGCTCGTTGTTGATCTCGCCGGGGCGTCGCATCGCTGGATCGGCCCAGTGCTCGATGCCCTGATCACAAAGCCTCTGATACGCCCGATCGAACAGGTCATCGTCGATCAGAAACGCGTAGTGCTGCATCTGAATCTCCACCGGCGGCTCAGCGAACTGGAGCAGCACGCCATCGGTGAGCTGAATGTTGGTGAACACGCCCCAGGACGGTGCTTCCGGGAGTTCCAACAACTCTCGAAAGAACCGAGCCGACTCGGTGCGATCCTTGGCGGCGATGATGGTGTGGTTGAACCTGACTGTCACTCGGCTGACCTCGCTGTGCTCGACACGACATGGGACCTGCGGTGCGCAAGCCGCTGGGAGGTCCACGTGCCGAACCTGGAGGGTGCCCTCTCCGCACCCGCCGTGCGATCAGCCCTCCACCGGGTCGCCAATCCGTGCATGGCGTAGTGCCGATCCGGTGTTCACGATCGGTGACGCTACTTGATCTAATTGACTACCGCAAACCACTCCCCTGTCGCCCATCAGCCCGCCGCCACCCTGGCTCACCAGAGTTTTACGAGGTGGGCCGGAGGGTACCACCATGCAAACCACACCGCCACGGTGGTGGGCGACCCGGTGCCCTTGAGCTTGCCCAACTCGCGGGCGTCATGACCCGGGTACGGCCGGTTCATCCGCCAATGCGGAAGAGATTAACCCGTGCCAACTTCCCGCAAGTTGCGCTCCTCCCCCGGCGCGGTGGCCGGGCGCAACGCGATCTGATCGTGGCCAGGATGACCCGCAACCCGTGGTTGCGATCCTCGCCCAGCGCGGTGGCCGGGCGCAGCGCGGACCGGCCGCTGTTCGACGCGGTGTGAACCGCGTTGTTGCGATCCTCGCCCGGCGCGGTGGCCGGGCGCAGCTCCCGCCCAGCGCCGTCCAGGGCGACGCGGTCGCCTCGTTGCGATCCTCGCCCGGCGCGGTGGCCGGGCGCAGCTGCCGCAGAACGCGGTACGCGACGGACAGGAGCCCGTGTTGCGATCCTCGCCCGGCGCGGTGGCCGGGCGCAGCCGGCTGGTCCCGGCAGCCGATCGTGTCCGGGTCCCGGGTTGCGATCCTCGCCCGGCGCGGTGGCCGGGCGCAGCTTGGACTACGAGGGCGTTGCGCTCCCGGACAAGGATTCGTTGCGATCCTCGCCCGGCGCGGTGGCCGGGCGCAGCTACGTGAACCTGTGGGAGTCCTACATCAGGGACTGGACGTTGCGATCCTCGCCCGGCGCGGTGGCCGGGCGCAGCCAGTCCTCCTTCCGGCTCGCGCCGGGCACGCCGGCGTTGCGATCCTCGCCCGGCGCGTGGCCGGGCGCAGCCGAACCGCAGCACGGCCACGGCACGCACTTGCCGCAGTTGCGATCCTCGCCCGGCGCGGTGGCCGGGCGCAGCCGCCCCGCTCGGCCACGATCAGCAGGTACGCCTCTCCGTTGCGATCCTCGCCCGGCGCGGTGGCCGGGCGCAGCTCACGGCCGGCTCGACGTCGAGGCCGAGAAGGTCATCGTTGCGATCCTCGCCCGGCGCGGTGGCCGGGCGCAGCTGATCAGCAGCGTGAATCAGCGGCCCATGGCCCGCAAAGTTGCGATCCTCGCCCGACGCGGTGGCCGGGCGCAGCCACATCGGGGACCTGGCACACCAGATGGTCGAGATCAAGTTGCGATCCTCGCCCGGCGCGGTGGCCGGGCGCAGCCGCGTGTTTGGCGGTTCTCTTGCGGGTGTCGGACGAGTTGCGATCCTCGCCAGGCGCGGTGGCCGGGCGCAGCAGTCGGTGGCGGTGCCGCCGTAGGCGGGGCCGCGGACGTTGCGATCCTCGCCCGGCGCGGTGGCCGGGCGCAGCACCGGGGCGGTGTGGCTGCTGGAGCGGCCGGTCGAGTTGCGATCCTCGCCCCGCGCGGTGGCCGGGCGCAGCGACAGCGTGTTCTGAATCTTTCCGGCCCACGTCTTGCTGTTGCGATCCTCGCCCGGCGCGGTGGCCGGGCGCAGCTTGCGGCCGCCGTAGAGGGCCTTGCCGTGGCCGTCGCAGTTGCGATCCTCGCCCGGCGCGGTGGCCGGGCGCAGCCCGGAGAGGGAGGGATCACCGTGGGCGGTGACCCGAAGTTGCGATCCTCGCCCGGCGCGGTGGCCGGGCGCAGCGTCGAGACTGACTCCGCGTACTACGTCTCCAGCGACCCGTTGCGATCCTCGCCCGGCGCGGTGGCCGGGCGCAGCTCGTCAACGCCGTCAACTGTGTCGGCGTGATGGGCAAGGGTTGCGATCCTCGCCCGGCGCGGTGGCCGGGCGCAGCCAGTCTCATCGGGGACGTAGGGCATCCGGACGCGCGTGTTGCGATCCTCGCCCGGCGCGGTGGCCGGGCGCAGCCGCGGTCGGCGTTTCTCTCCGCATCAACGGCTTTTGGTGTTGCGATCCTCGCCCGGCGCGGTGGCCGGGCGCAGCGACAGCCACGACAGGGTGGCTCGTCCGCAGTGCGCGGCGTTGCGATCCTCGCCCGGCGCGGTGGCCGGGCGCAGCCTGGCGGCCACGACAGGGTGGCTCGTCCGCAGTGCGCGGCGTTGCGATCCTCGCCCGGCGCGGTGGCCGGGCGCAGCTTCAACACCAACCGAACCGGCCAAACTAGTTGGGCTGTTGCGATCCTCGCCCGGCGCGGTGGCCGGGCGCAGCCGCGTCCTAGCAGGACGTCAAGCCCCAAACCGGTCGATCGTTGCGATCCTCGCCCGGCGCGGTAGCCGGGCGCAGCTGGCATTCGACCCGTCGCAAGCAATCAGTCTGCGCATTCAGTTGCGATCCTCGCCCGGCGCGGTGGCCGGGCGCAGCCACTGGCTGTTCGCGCGGGCCGGCGCGGTGGTCTTGTTGCGATCCTCGCCCGGCGCGGTGGGCGGGCGCAGCGGGTTCGACGTCGGCCGAGTGCAGATGCAGCGGGCCGAGTTGCGATCCTCGCCCGGCGCGGTGGCCGGGCGCAGCGCTGGATCTCCAGGTTCAGCGCCTCGGCGATGTGGTAGTTGCGATCCTCGCCCGGCGCGGTGGCCGGGCGCAGCGGCACGCTGCCGGCGGCGGGCCGGCCGCACCTTCTCGGCGTTGCGATCCTCGCCCGGCGCGGTGGCCGGGCGCAGCGCGGGGACAGCCGCGCACGCGCCTGCGCGTCGAGGTTGCGATCCTCGCCCGGCGCGGTGGCCGGACGCAGCCCGGACGACGACGACCGGCCGATGACCCGCCGGGAGTGGTTGCGATCCTCGCCCGGCGCGGTGGCCGGGCGCAGCCCAGGCCCGCGCGGTTCGCATGTGGGCCGACGAAATGTTGCGATCCTCGCCCGGCGCGGTGGCCGGGCGCAGCCTGGCGGCGCCGCAGCCCGGGCAAAACGTGAAGGTGCAGTTGCGATCCTCGCCCGGCGCGGTGGCCGGGCGCAGCGCAGCGAACGTCGGGTAGACGTCGCCCATGCGGCACATGTTGCGATCCTCGCCCGGCGCGGTGGCCGGGCGCAGCCCGCTTCACGGCCTGGTGCTCGATGCTGTTCTCCGCGTTGCGATCCTCGCCCGGCGCGGTGGCCGGGCGCAGCCTGCAAGACGTTCGGCGCAATTTGTTGCGGAACTCTGCGGTTGCGATCCTCGCCCGGCGCGGTGGCCGGGCGCAGCAACGCCCTGAGCGTCTTCGTCGGCAGCAGCTCGCTGGCGTTGCGATCCTCGCCCGGCGCGGTGGCCGGGCGCAGCGCGTCGATGTCGTTGGTGGTCACGCGTCGCTCCCGGAGTTGCGATCCTCGCCCGGCGCGGTGGCCGGGCGCAGCTCCCCGGCCGGATCGCCACCCTCCGCCAGGTCGCCGAGGTTGCGATCCTCGCCCGACGCGGTGGCCGGGCGCAGCACCTGCGTCCAGGCGTGGTCTTTGGCGTAACGGCGATCGTTGCGATCCTCGCCCGGCGCGGTGGCCGGGCGCAGCAGGCGGGGATGTGGCCGGCGGGCCCGGGCTTGCCGGGGTTGCGATCCTCGCCCGGCGCGGTGGCCGGGCGCAGCGCGTTGCTTGTGGGCGGCCTGATCTTGGCCTACAAGTTGCGATCCTCGCCCGGCGCGGTGGCCGGGCGCAGCACGGCGACCGCAGCCGGGCCGGGTCGCCGTCAACGTCGTTGCGATCCTCGCCCGGCGCGGTGGCCGGGCGCAGCCGTCGTAGGGGAGCCCGTCGACCAGGAGCCGACCGGGGTTGCGATCCTCGCCCGGCGCGGTGGCCGGGCGCAGCCGCCGCCCGAAGCCGCTCACCGCCCAGCAGGTCGTCTGGTTGCGATCCTCGCCCGGCGCGGTGGCCGGGCGCAGCCTTCGCCTCAGCCAACTGAGGATCCGCTTTCGCTGGCATGTTGCGATCCTCGCCCGGCGCGGTGGCCGGGCGCAGCCACCGTTCGTGGTGATCGTGACGCGCGCGTTACCGGTTGCGATCCTCGCCCGGCGCGGTGGCCGGGCGCAGCGGTGTGCTGCTGGTGCGGCTGGCCGTCCTCGACGCGGTTGCGATCCTCGCCCGGCGCGGTGGCCGGGCGCAGCTGAGCCCGGCCGCCCCGCGACCCCCTGGAGACCCCATGTTGCGATCCTCGCCCGGCGCGGTGGCCGGGCGCAGCCCTCAGCCCTCGGCTTCGGCCGGGGGCTTTTTCTTTTGTTGCGATCCTCGCCCGGCGCGGTGGCCGGGCGCAGCACATGACGCTCGGCACGGGCATGGCGCACGGCACGAAGTTGCGATCCTCGCCCGGCGCGGTGGCCGGGCGCAGCACTCCCGCGGCTCGCGCGATCCGCACCCGCGAGGACCTGTTGCGATCCTCGCCCGGCGCGGTGGCCGGGCGCAGCACTTTCACGCGGCCCACACCTGCAACGCTCGACCGAGGGTTGCGATCCTCGCCCGGCGCGGTGGCCGGGCGCAGCATCGTGGACCAGGCCGCAACCTTCGTCGCGCTCGCGTTGCGATCCTCGCCCGGCGCGGTGGCCGGGCGCAGCTCGCTCGCGTACTTGCGGGCCACCGCCATGGGCCCGGAGTTGCGATCCTCGCCCGGCGCGGTGGCCGGGCGCAGCCTGATCGACCATCAGCCGCAGTCGGTGGCCGGTCTTCGTGTTGCGATCCTCGCCCGGCGCGGTGGCCGGGCGCAGCGCCGCGATCTCCTTGTTGGTGTCCTGGTCCTCGGTCTCGTTGCGATCCTCGCCCGGCGCGGTGGCCGGGCGCAGCCCGGACCATCACCCGAGGCCTCGCCGAAACCCGCGGGGTTGCGATCCTCGCCCGGCGCGGTGGCCGGGCGCAGCCCTGCGGCGACTCGTCATCCCTTGGGGAGCGAAAGGCGTTGCGATCCTCGCCCGGCGCGGTGGCCGGGCGCAGCCGACCCCGACGGCACCGAACTGGACGGAAACCATCGTGTTGCGATCCTCGCCCGGCGCGGTGGCCGGGCGCAGCCTTGTCGTCGTCGTAGATGACCCTCGAGATGCCGGTGTTGCGATCCTCGCCCGGCGCGGTGGCCGGGCGCAGCGGCGCGCGGAGCCAGCAGCCCCTGCTTGCCGCGGTAGTGTTGCGATCCTCGCCCGGCGCGGTGGCCGGGCGTAGCTCGCGCGATGGTCACCGCGGCCTTGCCTGCCCAACGGTGGTTGCGATCCTCGCCCGGCGCGGTGGCCGGGCGCAGCACGATGACCATCGAGTTGATCGAGTCCATGCCCGCCGAGTTGCGATCCTCGCCCGGCGCGGTGGCCGGGCGCAGCCGCGGGCGTGGTGGAGCACCGTCCTGGTGACGTGGGTGTTGCGATCCTCGCCCGGCGCGGTGGCCGGGCGCAGCGCGGTACGGGGGCCTGACGTGAGGATGCCCGGCGCGCTGTTGCGATCCTCGCCCGGCGCGGTGGCCGGGCGCAGCACCGGGTGGGCTGACAGGTGGCCGGTCGGCTGCGTAAGTTGCGATCCTCGCCCGGCGCGGTGGCCGGGCGCAGCCTTTCACGGCAGCGCGGTTCCGTCGCCGGCGCGGTTGTTGCGATCCTCGCCCGGCGCGGTGGCCGGGCGCAGCTGACCGGGTAAGGACCGGTGGCCGGTCGTACCCCTGAGTTGTTGCGATCCTCGCCCGGCGCGGTGGCCGGGCGCAGCCGCCCCGCAGCCCCCGGCGATGGGAACCACGCAGTACTGGTTGCGATCCTCGCCCGGCGCGGTGGCCGGGCGCAGCGCGCCAGTTCGGCCACCGTGGGATTGCGCCGGTCAAGCGGTTGCGATCCTCGCCTGGCGCGGTGGCCGGGCGCAGCTCTGGCGACGACGGCGGCCACGAGCGTGCTTGCGGGGTTGCGATCCTCGCCCGGCGCGGTGGCCGGGCGCAGCACGGTCACCCGCTCGCCGCCCACTCTCAGATCGAGCGGGTTGCGATCCTCGCCCGGCGCGGTGGCCGGGCGCAGCTTTGGAAGCCGACGCCCGCAGCCAGGACCGCGCCGTCCGCGTTGCGATCCTCGCCCGGCGCGGTGGCCGGGCGCAGCGATCCTCTCGACGATCCGGCGACGTGGGCGAAGGCGTTGCGATCCTCGCCCGGCGCGGTGGCCGGGCGCAGCGCCGAAGTCCTGATGCTCTTCGAGGCCGACCAGGCCCGGTTGCGATCCTCGCCCGGCGC